>NZ_LIQZ01000204.1 GCF_001418655.1 Streptomyces phaeochromogenes
GCGCGGGGAACTGCGCGGCCGACCACAGCACACCCGCACCTGCACCGCCGCCCCCAACACCGGCACCCCGAGCGGCGCAGGACTTCGGGACCAACTCCTCCACGAGGGTGCTCTTCGCCGCCGAGCAGGCCTCCCTGCTCCCTCGCACAAGGTTCATCTCTCCCGGCCCAGAAGGCACTTACGCCTCCCTCCCCGCTTCCTGCCTCATCTCGACCGAAGCGGCGAGATCAGTTGATGTTCACTCAGTAACAGCATCTACGGACTCCGGTCACAACTCTTGACGTGTGGTTCACGTGGATGAAGCATTCATCGGCGAGAGAGCGCTCCCAGAACCCCCCACCGTTCATTTCATGAACCAGGAGTGTCGCCCCCATGAGCCCTTCCCCCACAGATTCCTCGTCCTCCGGCAGAGCTCCCCTCGCCCGCCGGTCGGTTCTCGGCGCCGTGGCCGCGGCGGCAGCCGCGCCGGGGCTGCTCGCCCTGTCGTCGTCGGCATCCGCAGCTCCCGCCCGGGCCCTGCCGGGAGGTGGCGATCTCGGCCCGAACGTCATCGTCTTCGACCCGTCCACCTCCGGTATCCAGGCCAAGCTGGACCAGATATTCGCCCAGCAGGAGACCGCGCAGTTCGGCACGGGCCGCTATCAACTGCTGTTCAAGCCGGGCACGTACAACGGGCTCAACGCCCAACTCGGCTTCTACACCTCCATCGCCGGGCTCGGCCTGTCTCCCGACGACACCTCGATCAACGGGGACGTGACCGTCGACGCGGGCTGGTTCAACGGCAACGCGACCCAGAACTTCTGGCGTTCGGCGGAGAACCTCGCCCTCACCCCGGTCAACGGCACCAACCGCTGGGCGGTCGCGCAGGCCGCTCCGTTCCGGCGCATGCACATCCGGGGCGGTCTCAACCTCTCCCCCAACGGCTACGGCTGGGCCAGCGGCGGCTACATCGCCGACAGCCGCATCGACGGCACGGTCGGTCCGTACTCGCAGCAGCAGTGGTACACCCGCGACAGCTTTGTGGGCGGCTGGCTCAACGCCGTCTGGAACATGGTGTTCTCGGGCGTCGAGGGCGCACCGGCACAGACCTTCCCGAACCCGCCGTACACCACGCTCAACACCACGCCGATCTCCCGCGAGAAGCCGTTCCTCTACCTCAACGGCACGGAGTACCGCGTCTTCCTGCCGGAGAAGCGCGTCAACGCGCGCGGCACCACCTGGGGAAACGGCACGCCCCGCGGTACGTCACTGGCGCTGACGCAGTTCTACGTGGCGAAGCCCGGCGTCAGCGCCGCCACCCTCAACGAGGCACTCACGCAAGGCCTCCATCTGCTGCTGACGCCGGGGATCTACCACCTCGACCGGCCGATCCAGGTCAACCGTGCCAACACCGTGGTCCTCGGCCTCGGTTACGCCACTCTGATCCCGGACAACGGTGTCACCGCGCTCAAGGTGGCCGATGTCGACGGCGTCCGCCTCGCGGGCTTCCTCATCGACGCCGGGCCCGTCAACTCCGCCACGCTGCTGGAGGTCGGCCCCACCGGCGCTTCGGCCGACCACTCCGTCAACCCGACCACGGTGCAGGACGTCTTCATCCGCATCGGCGGCGCGGGCGCCGGCAAGGCCACCACCAGCATGGTGATCAACAGCCGCCACACGATCATCGACCACACCTGGGTCTGGCGCGCCGACCACGGCGCCGGAGTCGGCTGGGAGACCAACCGGGCCGACTACGGCGTCCGCGTCAACGGCAACGACGTGCTGGCCACCGGGCTGTTCGTCGAGCACTTCAACAAGTACGACGTCCAGTGGTACGGCCAGGGCGGACGCACCATCTTCTTCCAGAACGAGAAGGCGTACGACGCTCCGAACCAGGCCGCCATCCAGAACGGCACGATCAAGGGGTACGCGGCCTACAAGGTCGCCGACACCGTGACCACGCACGAGGCATGGGGCATGGGCAGCTACTGCTACTACAACGTCAATCCGGCGATCCTCCAGCACCACGGATTCGCGACGCCGGTCAATCCGAACGTGAAGTTCCACAACATCATGGTCATCTCGCTGGGCGGTCAGGGTCAGTACGAGCGCGTCATCAACGACACGGGCTCGCCGACCTCCGGATCGAACACGGTGCCGTCCGTGGTGACCTCGTACCCGTGACCGGACCACCGTGAGGGACCGGTAGGGGGCGGGAGGCGGGAAATCCACCCCCGCCTCCCGCCTCCCGCCTCCCGAGGGACGTCACTTCACCGACCCGGCCATAACTCCCTGCACAAAGTGCTTCTGGAAGGCGAAGAACACCACCACCGGCACCACCAGTGACAGAAACGCCCCGGGCGCGAGCACATCGATGTTGCTGCCGAACTGCCGGATCTGCGACTGGAGTTCAACCGTCAACGGCTGCGAGGAACTGTCGGCGAAGAGCAGCGCGACCAGCATGTCGTTCCAGACCCACAGGAACTGGAAGATGGCGAGGGAGGCGATGGCCGGACGCCCGACCGGCAGCACGAGCCGCGTGAAGATCCGCCACTCCCCGCCCCCGTCCATCCGCGCCGCCTCCAGCATCTCCTTCGGCATCTCGGCGAAGTAGTTCCGCAGCAGGAAGATCGCGAACGGCAGCCCGTAGGAGACGTGGAACAGCACGACTCCGGGAATCGTGCCGAACAGCCCCATCTGCCCGAAGAGTTTGGCCACCGGCAGCAGCCCGATCTGCACGGGCACCACCAACAGCGCGACCACCAGCAGGAAAAGGGGATCACGGCCGGGGAAGTCCAGCCAGGCGAAGGCGTACCCGGCGAGCGCGGCGATGACCACGACGAGGAATGTGGTCGGCACCGAGATCAGCACGGTGTTCCAGAACGCCTGCGTCATCCCCGAATTGCCCAGCAGTGCCGAGTAGTTGTCGAAGGACAGCTGCCCGGGAGAGGCCAGCGCGGTCCACCAGCCACCCGTCGCGGTCTCCTGCGCGGACCGCAGCGAGGAGAGGAACAGCCCGGCGAGCGGAGTGAGCCAGACCAGGCCGATCACCACCAGGAACGCCTGCACGAGGCTGCTCGCGAGCCCCCGCCTGATCGCGTTCATCGCTGACTCCCTCGGAAACGGCGGACGTTGAAGACCATGGCGGGGATGACCAGGAGAAGGAGCAGCACTCCCAGCGCGCTGCCCAGGCCCTGGTTGTTGCCGCCGCCGAAGGACACCAGCCACATCTGGGTGGCGAGCACGGTGGCGTCCTCCTGCACCGGTCCCGGCGCGATGATGTAGACGAGGTCGAAGACCTTCATCACGTTGATCACCAGGGTCACGAAGACCACGGTGAGGACGGGCGCGAGCAGCGGCACGGTGATCCGTCGGAAGATCTGCCACTCGTTGGCGCCGTCCATCCGGGCCGCCTCCAGCGCGTCACGCGGCAGGGCGGCGAGCCCGGCCCCGATCAGCACCATCGCGAAGCCGGTCCAGATCCACAGGTACGCGCCGATGATGGCGGGCGTGACGAGCGCGGGACCGAGCCAGGAGATGCCCTCGTACGGCGCGGCGAAGTTCGAGGCGGGCAGCCGCACGGTGTACGAGCCCGGATCGAGGCCCTTGAAGCGGAAGGAGCCGTCGGCCGCGGTGGTGGCGCTCGCGACCGCCTTTCCGTCGCGCACCGCCTCGGCCTTCATCCCCGGCAGCCCGCTCTCCGTCCTGTCGACCTTGCCCTGCTCCCCTCCCCCGCCCCGTGTGAAGTCCAGGTAGACGACGCCGCGCAGTTCGTCGGCCGACGCCTTCCGCCCGGACGCCGGGTACGCCGGCCGCGCGTCCCCGGGCAGGTCCTCGGCGCGTACGCCCACCAGGCCGAGCCCGACGGTGTCGCCGGGAGACGCGGCGGCCGTCGTACCGTACGAGCCGTCCGCGGCCTTGGTCAGGCCCTGGCCGTCGCGGGCCCGGGCGTTCGGGTACGACGACGCGTCCTTGAAGGCGTCGTGCACGGAGACGGCGGCGGCGTTCAGGACGCCCTTCTCGGGGTCCTCGTCGTATGCGAGGCGGAAGATGATGCCCGCGGCGAGGAAGGAGACGGCCATCGGCATGAACAGCAGGAGTTTGAACGCCGTCGCCCAGCGGATCTTCTCGACGAGGACGGCCAGGACGAGGCCGAGCCCGGTGAGCAGCGTCGGCGCGACGACGACCCAGATGGCCGTGTTCCGGACGGCCGTGAGCGTGGCGGGGTCGCGGAACATCTCGGTGTAGTTGTCGCCGCCCACGAACCGGTCACCGGAGGCGTCGAAGAAGCTGCGGCCCACGGAGAACAGCACGGGGTAGACGACGAGCGCGCCGAGCAGGAGCAGGGCGGGGAAGACGAACGCGAGGGCGATGACGCGTGCCCGGCGCCGGGCACGGCGTTTGCGTTCGTGGTCGGCCGGGGCGGCGGGCGGCGGGCTCGCCTCTTTGAGGAGCGTGGCGGTCACGGCGATCAGCCCTTGTACGCCTTGGCAGCCGCCTGCTCCAGCGCGGCAGCGGTCCCCTTCGGGTCGGACGGGTCGCGCAGGAAGTCCTGGAGGAGCTTCCACTCGCCGGCGCCCTTGGTGCCACCGAACGCCGCCGGGGCCTGGTCCGACATGTCGAAGCGGACCGAATCCCCGGCGTCCACCAGGGACTTGGCGGTCTCGCGGGTGATGTCGTCGCCGTAGGAGGCGAGGTCGAGCTTCTTGTTCGGGGAGAGGAAGCCGCCGACCTCGGCCCAGACCGCGGAGGCCTCGGGGGTCGCAAGGTACTCCAGGAACTCCATGGCGGCCTTCTGGTTCTTGCCGTCCTTGAGGACGACGGCCGCGTCGCCGCCGCTGACCACGGGCGCCTTGCCGGTGCCGACCGCGGGGAAGGGGAAGAAGTCCGCGTCCTCGCCGATCTTTTTGCCGAACTGGTCCTTGGCGACACCGGCCACGAAGTCGCCCTCGTAGACCATGCCCGCCGTGGGCTCGGGCCCGAAGACCTTCTCGACCGAGCCGGGGAAGTCGGTGTTGAGCGCGCCCTTCTGGCCGCCGGCTATCAGCTCCTTGTCCTTGAAGAGCTTGCCGAGGGTGGTGAGGGCCTCGACCACGGTCGGGTCGGTCCACTTGATCTTGTGGGCGGCCAGGGCGTCGTACTTCTCGGGTCCTGCCTGCGAGAGGTAGACGTTCTCGAACCAGTCGGTGAGGGTCCAGCCGTCCTGTCCGGCGACGGAGAAGGCGGCGAGGCCCGACTCCGAGACGGTCTGCCCGGCCTTGAGCATGGCGTCGTACGTCGTCGGTGTCTTGACGCCCGCCTCGTCGAGGGCGTCGGGGCTGTACCAGACGGTCGACTTGTGGGCGGCCTTGAAGTACAGGCCGTACAGGGTGCCGTCGACGCTGCCGTAGTTCTTCCACACGCTCGCGTAGTTGCTGCCTATGGACTGCTGGGCGGTCTTGGAGAGCGGCTTGAGCCAGCCCTCCTTCGCGAACTGCTGGAGCACGCCGACCTGCGGGACCATCACCACGTCGGGGGCGTTGCCGCCCTCGATCTTGCTGCCGACGACCGTGGAGACGTTGTCACCGGTGGAGGTGAACTGGGTCTTGGCGCCGGTCTTCTCGGCGAACGCGTCCAGGACCTTCTGGAAGTTCTTCTGCTCGCTGCCGGACCAGACACCGGCCACGTTGATCGTCTGGCCGTTGAGCGGCTTGTCGCCGCCGCCTGCGGAGACGTCGCCGCCTCCGCAGGCGGTGGCACCGAGGGACAGCGCCAGGGCTATGCAGCTCGTGAGCAGGGTCGTGCGTCGTCGCATCATCATTGATGTCCTTCGAGGGCAGGGAAATTGACGGGCAGTCAGCCGAGGTGAGTGGTGCGGGAGTCGGCGGCTCAGGGGTTGGTGCAGTCGCTGATCCACCAGGCGGCCGTCGAGCCGGGCAGGACGCCGGGCGCGCAGGGGCCGCTGGACAACAGAGGGGTGCCGGAGACCGGCGCGGGCGTCGGTGCCGTACCGAAGTTGACGGCGCATACGAGGCCGTCGCCGCGGACGAAGGCGAGGACGCCGGGCTGGGTGTCCAGCCAGCGCAGCGCGCCCTCGCCCAACTGGGGCAGTCCGGCCCGCAGTTGGAGTCCGTCGCGGTAGAGGTGCCAGAAGGAGTGGGTGTCGGCGAGGGCGCGGTCGGTGGCGTACTCGGCGAAGTAGGCGGGCTGCGGCAGCCACGGCTTGGCGCTCTCGGCGCCGGAGGTGAAGCCGAACGGCGAGGCGTGCCCCGACCACGGCAGCGGCACCCGGCAGCCGTCGCGGATCCGGGCGCGGCTCCCGGTGCGGCGGAAGATCGGGTCGGTGAGCACGTCGTCGGGCAGATCGACGACCTCGGGCAGCCCGAGTTCCTCGCCCTGGTAGATGTACGCGGCTCCGGGCAGCGCCAGCATCAGCAGCGCGGCGGCGCGGGCGCGGGCGGCACCCAGGCCGCTGCCTTCGGTGCCCAGTTCGCCGTAGCGGGTGACCGTGCGGACCTGGTCGTGGTTGTTGAGGACCCAGGTGACCGTCGAGCCCGTGCCCGCGATGTCCTGCATGGCGTGGGAGATGACCTTGCGGAAGGCGTCCGCGTTCCAGGGCGCGCTGAGCAGGTCGAAGAAGAAGGCCTGGTGCAGCTCGTCGTGGCGTACGTACAGGGCGTGTTCGCGGGCGGTCGGCACGGAGACCTCGCCGACGAGCAGCCGCTCCTGGCCGTCGCGGGCGGTGTACTCCTCGCACACCGACCGCCAGTGCCGCCAGACGTCGTGCACCTCGGGCTGGTTCCAGGCGAGCGGGTTGACCGAGTCGCGGGTGCGGGCGTCGGCCTCGGGGTCGGGCGAGTCCGGCAGGTCGGGGTGCTTGTAGAGGCCGGCGGCGACGTCGATGCGGAAGCCGTCGACGCCCCGGTCGAGCCAGAAGCGCAGGGCGTGGTCGAAGTGGGCGCCGACCTCGGGGTTGCGCCAGTTCAGGTCGGGCTGCTCGGTCGTGAACATGTGCAGGTACCACTGGCCGGGGGTGCCGTCCTGCTCGGTGACCCGGCTCCAGGCGGGGCCGCCGAACATGGAGTGCCAGTTGTTGGGCGGTTCGGACCCGTCCGGGCCCCGGCCGTCGGCGAAGTGGAAGCGGGCGCGGGCCTCACTGCCCGGTGCCGCGGCCAGTGCCTCCCGGAACCACGGGTGCTCCTCCGAGCAGTGGTTCGGGACGATGTCCAGGAGCACCTTGATGCCGAGCCGCCGGGCGTCCGTCATCAGCAGGTCGAACTCGCTGAGGTCACCGAAGACCGGGTCGACGTCGCAGTAGTCGGCCACGTCGTAGCCGTGGTCGTGCTGCGGCGAGGGGTAGAAGGGGCTCAGCCAGACGCCGTCGACGCCCAGCTTCTTCAGATACGGCAGTCCGGCCCTGACTCCGGCGAGATCGCCGATGCCGTCCCCGGTGCTGTCCAGAAAGCTCCGGACGTAGACCTGGTAGATCACTGCGTCGCGCCACCAGCGGTGCTTGTCGATCGTCACCCGTTGACCTGTCTGTGCGTGCCTCCGGTTATGCATGCATGTTAAGTAGCCGTGTCGCGCAGGTGTCAACGAGTTGGCGGAGAGTCCTCAGAAATTGGGGTTTAATAACAGGATATTTCTATCCAATGAGACCGAAGGTGAGACGCGCGCGTTACCTAACAAGTAACTAGGAACCGTCGAGTGCGAGGGAAGAAGGCTCAGCCCCGGCGGGAGATGTCCGCCAGCTCGCGCGCGAGACGCCGCACCGCGGCCCCGGGCGTCTGGCGCCCGGTCATCGCGTCCTGCACCACGGCCTGCACGGCCAGGCTGACCTGGTCGTAGCGCGGGCTCTTGGGACGCGGCGCCGCCGCCGCGACGCTCGCGCGGAGCGTCGGCAGATACGGGAACCGCCGGATCAGCTCCGGGTCCCGGTAGAGCGCGGCCCGCACGGGCGGCAGCGCACCCTTGGTGAGGACCTGCCGCTGCACGCGCTCGCTCGTCAGGTAGGCGATGAGGCGCGCGGCGGAATCGGGGTGATGGGCATGCGCGCTGACCGCGAGGTTGGAGCCGCCGAGCACACTCGTGCCCGGCCCGTCGGGCCCGGGCAGCGGCACAGCGCCGATCTTCCCGGCGACCTCCGAGCCCTTGGCGGAGGCGCCGACATAGGCGTACGGCCAGTTGCGCAGGAAGAGAAGACGGCCGTCCTGGAAGGCCTGCTTGGACTCCTCCTCCTTGTACGTCAGCGCCTTCTTCGGGATCCAGCCGTCCCGCACGCCGCGGGCGAGGAAGCCGATGCCCTCGCGGGCCGCCGCCGAGTCGACGGTGACGCGCTCGCCCTCGTCGCCGAGGATCGTGCCGCCCGCCGAGTAGACCGCCTCGGCGGCGTTCACCGTGAGCCCCTCGTAGGGCAGGAACTGGCCCGCGTAGCCGTCGAGTCCGTACTTCGGCGCGATGGCCTTCGCCTGTTTCTCCAGCTCGGCCCAGGTGCGCGGGGGCGCGACGCCCTCCTTGTCGAGGATGTCCTTGCGGTAGAGGAGCAGTCCCGCGTTGGTGACGTACGGGACCGCGTACAGCCGTCCGTCGTACGTCGCCGTGTCCTCGACCTGCGGCAGGAAGCCGTCGAGCGCAAAGCGGTCCCGGGACAGCGGGGAGATCCAGCCGGCGGCGGCGAACTCCGAGGTCCAGGCGACGTCGATGTTGAGGATGTCGAAGCGGTTCCGGTCGCCGCCGCGCAGGTCGGTGGTCATCTGCGCGTGGGTCTCGTCGGCGGAGTCCGGGAGTTCGACGAGGGTGACCTTCTCGCCGGGGTGGGTACGGTTCCAGCCGTCGAGCAGCGGACCCAGATAGCTGGTGAGATCCCCCGCGGTGGCCAGCGTGAGCGGACCCCGGCCGCCGCCGCGCGCTCCGTCCGCCTGCGCGCCCGAGGCGACGTAACCGGTCAGAACCACCGCCGCGACCAGGAGTCCCCTACCCGCGGCATGTATCCACCGCATAGGTTCCTCCTTGGTACTCCGGCTGCCGGGCACCTTCGCCCGGAGTCAGAGGCCATGTATACCTGTTAGGTATGGGCGATACTAGGGCCTGCGGCACATCGGCCCCTCAACACCGGCTGGAGCGCCCCGAAGGCGAACCGAGAGAAAAGGCGGAGGAGAGCACTGGTGCGGCTGCCCCTCCTGGCCCTGCTGGCGCGCGGCCCGGCCCACGGATACGAGCTCAAGCAGGACCTTGAGCAACTGCTGGGCTCCGCGTACCCTCAGCCGAACGTCGGCCAGATCTATGTGACGCTCGGCCGCCTCGAGAAGTCGGGACTGATCGAGGGCGAGGAAGTCGAGCAGTCGAGCCGGCCCAACAAGAAGATCTACCACCTCACCGAAGCCGGGCGTGAGGCGCTGCGCGCCTGGTACGAGGAGACGGCGGACGAGCCGCGCGTGCGGGACGAGTTCTTCATGAAGCTCGCCCTCGCGCCGCAGACCGGACTCGCCGACCAGATCACCCTGATCAACAAACAGCGGCGCGAGTACCTGAACACCATGCGCAGCCTGTCGAAACTCGCCGCCACCGAGAGCCGGGACAACCGCATCTCCCAGCTGCTCATAGAGGGCGCCATGCTGCATCTGCAGGCCGACCTCGACTGGCTGGAACGCTGCCAGGAGGAATTGGAGGAGCTGGAGTGAGCCGCACCGCTCCTTCGTCGCACGCCGAGGGCGCTCCCCTGCTGCGTGCCGAGGCCCTGGTCAAGACCCACTACGGCGAGGGCGCCCCCGCGCATGCCGTACGGGGCGTGGACCTCGCCGTACGGCAGGGTGAGTTCGTCGCCGTCACGGGCCCCTCGGGCGCCGGGAAGTCGACGCTGCTGCATCTGCTCGGCGGGCTCCAGCGACCGGACTCCGGCAGCATCTGGCTGGACGGCGTGTGCACGGACGCGTACAGCGAGGCCCGCTGGGCGGTCGAGCGCCGGCGCCGCATCGGCATCGTCTTCCAGTTCTTCAACCTGGTCTCGAACCTGTCGGTCGCCGACAACGTCGAGCTACCCGCCCTGCTCGCCGGCCTCTCCCCCAAGCAGGCGCGCGCCGAGCGCGAGCGGCTCCTCGCCGAGCTGGGCCTGGAGGGCAAGGAGCGCAGCATGCCGGGCGAGCTGTCCGGCGGCGAGCAGCAGCGGGTCGCGCTGGCCCGCGCCCTGGTCAACCACCCGCCCCTGCTGCTGGCCGACGAGCCCGCGGGCAGCCTCGACAGCAAGGGCACCCGCGAGGTGACCCGGCTGCTGTCCCGCTTCCACGAGCGCGGCCAGACCATCGTGCTGGTCACCCATGACGCACGGCTCGCGAGCGCCGCGGACCGGGTGATCAGCTTCTTCGACGGCCGGATCGCCGACGACGCGGAGCTGGACACCGCGCCCGCGCGCCGCGGCACGGGGATATCCGGCGTGCTGGAACTGAGGGACTGAGCGGCGTGCGCGAGCCTCTGCCGAAGACCGTCTCCCCGGACCTCTCCGCCGTGCACGGGCCGTGGAGCCGCTGCTTCGCGCGCGGGCCGCGGAAGCAGCCCTTCGCGCACGGACCCCGGAGCCGGCCCTTCGTGCGCGAGCCGAGGGGCTGAGCCGCCGTGCGGGCCACCCTGCGCTGGGCGCACGCCGATCTGCGCACGCATCGCGGCGAGGCGCTGTTCATCGTGCTCGCCACCACCGGGATCGTCGCCTCGCTGCTGCTGGCCACGGCACTCTTCGGGTACGCGACCAACCCCTGGCAGCGTGTCTTCACCCAGTCGCAGGGCGCGCACGTATGGATCCACACCGGCCCGTCGGCCGACGCGCGCGAACTCTCCGACGTGGACGGCGTCACGTCCGTCGCGGGCCCGTACCCCACCGCCGCGGCCACCGTCGAGTCCCGCGGCACCCGCGCCTCCGTCGAGCTGCGCGGCATCGTCGGCCGGCCCTCGACCGGCCGTCCGCTGCTCACCTCCGGCCGCTGGCTCGACCCCGCCGCGCCGGACGGTGTGGTGCTGGAGAGCAGCCTCGCCCGGGCGCTGTGGGCCGAGCCCGGGGACACCCTCACCGTGCCCGGCACCGCACGGACCCTGACCGTCCTGGGCGTCGCCGACAGTGCCGAGCCCCGCTACAGCCCCGGGGAGCGGCCGGGCCTCGTGTGGGCCCTCCCCTCCGCCGTACGGCAGACCGACGGGCGCGGCGGCCAGGTGACCGGCCTGCGGCTGACCGATCCCGGGGACACGGACTACGCCGTCCAGCGGGCCGTCACCCTGCTCGGCGCCGGAGCGGTCACCGACGTCTCGCACTGGCAGCAGGCACGGTCGGAGGCCCAGGGCGGCAACCGGCTGCTGGGCCAGGTTCTCGGCCTGTTCGGTCTTGGCGCCCTGGTCGCCGCCGCGCTCGCCGTGCACGGCGCGATCGGCACCCGTATCCGCGGCCATCTGCGGGACATCTCGGTCCTGAAGGCGATCGGCTTCACCCCGGGCCAGGTGGTGCGGATCTTCCTGCTCCAGCATGTGGCGTTCGCGCTCCTCGGCGCCGTGCTCGCCACCGTCCTCATCCAGGCCCTGGGCAGCCGGGTCCCGGGGCGTCTCGGGGACGCGGTCGGGGTGTGGCAGGGGCTGCCGGGGCACACGGCGGCACTGCTCGCCGTACCCGTGGCCGCGGTGCTGTTCATCGCCGCGACGACCGGGCTCGCCGCCTGGCGTGCCGGACAGGTGCCTCCGGTGCCGGGGCTGCGGGCCGCGGCCCCGCTCGGCGGCCGGCTGTCGGGCCTGGCGCGCGGGGCACTCGGCCTGCGGCTGCCGTCCGCGCTGGTCCTGGGCTGGCACAAGGCGTTCTCGCGCCGCCCCCGCTCGCTGGCCACACTCGCCCGGCTGGCCCTGCCGCTGCTGCTGATCGTCGTGGCGATGAGCGCCTGGAGCACCATCGACCGCTTCCAGACCAGGCCCGACCAGATCGGTCTCGCCGCCGCGCTCACCGTACGGGCCGACGAGACCCTGACCGATCCGGACGTACGCGCCCTGCTGGCCCGGAACCCGCAGGTCGACGCCGTCCACCCGGGCGTCGAGGTGGCCGCCCTGGTCCCCGGCCAGACGGGCACGATCGCCCTGCGCGGACTCGGCACGCAGAAGGATCCGTACCCGTTCTCGCTGGCGGAGGGACGCCCAGCGCTCGGCCCCGACGAGGCGGTGGCCGGTCAGGGTCTGCTCGACCTGCTGGACGTACGCGTCGGGGCATGGGTGCGGATCACGGTGGGCGCGGAGCCGCAGATCCTGCACATCGTCGGGCGCAGCATCGAGCCGGAGAACGGCGGCCGGGTCATCTCCACCTCGCTCGACACCCTCCGGGAGAACCACCCGGGGCTCGGGCCGGCCCTCTACCAGCTCCAGCTGCGCCCCGGCGCGGACCCTCAGCGGGTGGCCGCGGAGCTGACCGAGGCCGCGCACGGGGACATCAGCGTGCACGCCGTGCCGAACCCGGCCGACGGGCTCTCACCGCTGCGCGGAGTCGTCGTGGGACTGATCGCCGTACTGGCCCTGATCGGCCTCATCGAGCTGCTCACGGCGATCGGCGGCACGGTCCGCGAGGGCGAGCGGGACCTGCTGGCGCTCAAGGCGATCGGGCTGACTCCACGGCAGATCACCGCGATCACGGTGACGGCCACGGGGTGCACGGCGCTGGGCGCGGTCCTCGTCGCCGCGGCGCTGGGGGTGCCGCTCGCCCACTGGCTGATCGACGCGCAGGGCAGGTCGAGCGGTATCGGCGCCGGGATCGCCCGGGGGCCCTCCCCCGGACTCCTGCTCCTCCTCGGCACGGCCGCCGTGCTCGGCGCCGCCGCGCTGGCCGCCCTGCCCGCGGCCAGGTCGGCCCGCCGCCGGCTCGCGGACACACTGAGCGCGGTGGCCTGAGCCGCCGGGTCGGGTCGGGTCAGGCCGGGTCGGTCACCACTCCGGACGGTCAGGACCGGTACGGCGACTGCGGCGGCTGGGGCGGTCCGTACGGGTTGCCCTGGCCGTACGGCGGATACGGCACACCGTTGCCGGGCGGGTACGGCTGGCCCGGCGGCATGTACGGCTGACCGGGAGGCGCGTACGGCTGCCCCGGCGGCGGGTACATGTTCCCCTGGGGCGGCACGAATCCGTTGTTCGGTGCGTACGGGCGCGGAGACGGGAGTGTCGACGGATGCGCGCTCAGCCGGATGCCGTGGTGGCGTCGGAGCCGGTGCAGCTCCAGGGCGGCGATGCCCGTGACCGTCAGCGGGGCGCCCAGGATGAAGACGACCCCCAGCTTGAAGCTGAGCCCGTGCAGATCACCGGTGACCAGGTCCGGAAGGGCCATCAGCCACGTTGTCACGGTGGCGAGCAGCGCCGGCAGGGCGCGGTGCACGGCGGCGGAACCGAAGAAGTTCCCGGACAGCTGCACGGCCCCGTACATCAGCATGCCGGTGATCCACATCGCCGGCAGGCCGAGCACCACCGTCCAGATGGTGCCGAGCTGGATCGACAGCTGCCACAGCAGCACCGTCCCGACGACCATGACGATGAAGAGCAGCAGCAGCTTGAGCGAGTTGAACAGGGAGCCGCGCAGCTCGCGGATCCGGCCGGTGCGCCGCCAGACGAAGAGCATCACGCCCACGGTCAGCGGGGTGATGAACAGCAGCACGAGGGCCGCCACCACGATGTTCTCGAGTACCTCGTTGAAGTCGAACTTGCCCTCCACGAACGTGTACACGCCGAACGCCGCCACAGCTCCGGCAACGACACGTACACGCTTGAGGCGCTCCACCGACGGATCGACCGCCGGCGGGATCCACGCCGGGTGGAACACCGCCTGGGCCACGGCCTTGGGCTGCAGAATCGACGCCACCGACAGATTGCGGCTGAGCCATCTTCCGCGCGAACCAGCCATGTTCAGCTCCCCCGAGCCCTCGACGTCATGATCGCCCGAAATTCTAAGGGAGGCGGACGGCTGTTCCACCGTCCGCCTCCCGACCCACACGACTACTCCACGACTACTTCCGGCCCCGCAGTTCCCGGTACTTGGCCACGAGCGCGGTGGTGGACTCGTCGAGGCCCGGCACGTCCGCACCCTCCGTCAGCGCGGGCTCCACGCGTTTGGCGAGGACCTTGCCGAGCTCGACGCCCCACTGGTCGAAGGAGTCGATGTTCCAGATCGCGCCCTGCACGAACACCTTGTGCTCGTAGAGAGCGATGAGCTGGCCGAGCACCGACGGGGTGAGCTCGCGGGCGAGGATGGTGGTCGTCGGGTGGTTGCCCTGGAACGTCTTGTGCGGCACCAGTTCCTCGGGCACGCCCTCCGCCCGCACCTCGTCCGGCGTCTTGCCGAAGGCCAGCGCCTGCGTCTGCGCGAAGAAGTTGGCCATCAGCAGGTCGTGCTGGGCGACCAGACCCGGCATCAGATCGGCGACCGGCTCGGCGAAGCCGATGAAGTCCGCCGGGATCAGCTTCGTGCCCTGGTGGATGAGCTGGTAGTACGCGTGCTGGCCGTTGGTGCCCGGCGTGCCCCACACGACGGGACCCGTCTCCCACTCCACGGGACGCCCGTCGCGGTCCACGGACTTGCCGTTGGACTCCATGTCGAGCTGCTGGAGGTACGCGGTGAACTTGGACAGGTAGTGCGAGTACGGCAGCACCACGTGCGACTGGGCGTCATGGAAGTTGCCGTACCAGACACCCAACAGGCCGAGGAGCAGCGGCACGTTGGACTCGGCGGGCGCGGTCCTGAAGTGCTCGTCGACGAGGTGGAAGCCGTCGAGCATCTCCCGGAAGCGGTCCGGGCCGATAGCGACCATCAGCGACAGACCGATCGCCGAGTCGAACGAGTAACGGCCGCCGACCCAGTCCCAGAACTCGAACATGTTGGCCGTGTCGATACCGAAGTCGGAGACCTTCTCGGCGTTGGTCGACAGCGCCACGAAGTGCTTGGCGACGGCTTCCTGACCGGCCTTCAGCTCGGTGAGCAGCCAGTTCCGGGCGGAGGTCGCGTTGGTGATCGTCTCGATGGTGGTGAAGGTCTTCGAGGCGATGACGAACAGCGTCTCGGCCGGGTCCAGGTCGCGGACGGCCTCGTGGAGGTCGGCCCCGTCCACGTTCGACACGAAGCGGACGGTCAGGTCCCGGTCGGTGAAGGACCGCAGCACCTCGTACGCCATCGCCGGGCCGAGGTCGGAGCCGCCGATGCCGATGTTCACCACGTTCTTGATGCAGCTGCCGGTGTGCCCGGTCCACTCGCCCGAACGGACGCGCTCGGCGAAGCCGGCCATCTTGTCGAGGACGGCGTGCACGGCCGGTACGACGTTCTCGCCGTCGACCTCGACGACGGCGTCACGCGGGGCGCGCAGCGCGGTGTGCAGGACCGCGCGGTCCTCGGTCGTGTTGATCTTCTCGCCGCGGAACATGGCGTCCCGCAGTCCGAACACGTCCGTGGCGGCGGCCAGCGCGCGCAGCAGCCGCAGGGTCTCGTCGGTGACGAGGTGCTTGGAGTAGTCGACGTGCAGATCGCCGACCTGAAGCGTGTATCCGGTACCGCGTCCGGGGTTCCGGGCGAACAGCT
This sequence comes from Streptomyces phaeochromogenes, assembly GCF_001418655.1. Lineage (GTDB taxonomy): Bacteria > Actinomycetota > Actinomycetes > Streptomycetales > Streptomycetaceae > Streptomyces > Streptomyces phaeochromogenes. The sequence continues at coordinate 15,524 of NZ_LIQZ01000204.1, forward strand.
CACGGAGCTGTGCCTCGCCGAGTTCCTCCCGGTGCCCGGCCAGAGCGGTCCACTCGGGTGTCTGGTCGAGCCTGGTACGGCTGTCTGCGTTCATGTGGGACTTCCGCCTCTTTCCTGCCTGTGCCGCGTACCTTGCCCCGCTGCCGGTCCCAACCTAATTGATCAGGGCGGAACGTGAGCTGTCGTCCCGCCGTCGTCCGGCTCAACAACAGATACGTCCGGCTGGAGCACGCGTATCAGCACAGCAGGGGAGAAGGCACGGGCACAGTCCCGGTGCGCGTCCCAAACGAGTCCGGCCGGACACCCGTGGGTGTCCGGCCGGACCTCAACTCCTAGATCTCGCCCCGCAGTTTGGCGAGCGCCTCGGCGAGAATGGCCTCGCCGTCCGCGTCGCTGCGCCGTTCCCGTACGTACGCGAGGTGCGTCTTGTACGGTTCGGTGCGCGGCGGGTCCGGCGGGTTGTCCCGGTCCTGTCCGGCGGGGAAGCCGCAGCGCGGACAGTCCCAGGTATCGGGGACCTGCGCGTCGCTGGCGAAGCTGGGCTGCGTCTCGTGCCCGTTCGAGCACCAGAAGGAGATGCGCAGCCGCGGCGCGGACTCGCCACGCTCGGCCTCGCCCATCGGCCCCGCCCCGACCCGGCTTCCTCGGATCGCGTTGCCACTTGCCACGGTCGTAACTCCCTGCGTAATGGTGCCGCAAAGCGAGTCGGCGTTTCGCTTCGCTGCGAGCGCCTCAGTCTACGTAAGGCCCAACGCGCGTCTAGTAGATGGAGTTACACCCCGCCGCAAGACGCAAGCCCCATGATAGGCCGCGCTTGCGGGCGCGTACCGTACATGGGGCCTTACGTGCGGAATGTGCTTGCGTAATGTGCGTTTGTGCTGGCGATCCGGTGTCGGGCGGTGATCAGTTGTTGACCTTCATCAGAAGACCCAGCACCACAATGGACGCGAACCACAGCAAACCGACCACCACGGTGATGCGGTCGAGGTTGCGCTCGGCGACCGAGGAGCCGCCGACGGAGGACTGCATGCCGCCACCGAACATGTCGGACAGGCCGCCGCCCTTCCCCTTGTGCATCAGCACCAGCATCATCAGCAACAGGCTGAAGACGATCAGGGCGATCGAGAACCCCATAACCACGGCTGGACCAACTTCCTCGGACTTGGAACGGACGACGGGGGCCGGCGCTTCGGGTACGAAGCCGCCCGGCCCCCGCAAGGGTACGACGTAACGCCGCTACGGCCTACACGCAGGTTGCCGGATCGCTACGGAACGCGGCTCACTGGTCGCGGAAACGGACGATCTTGACGAACTCCTCGGAGTCCAGGGACGCGCCGCCGACCAGGGCACCGTCGATGTCGGGCTTCGCCATGATCTCGGCGACGTTGCCGGCCTTGACGGAGCCGCCGTACTGAATTCGGACGGCGTCGGCCAGTTCCTGCGTGTACAGCTCGGCGAGCTTGCCGCGGATCGCCGCGCAGACCTCCTGGGCGTCGTCGGAGCCGCAGACCTTGCCGGTGCCGATGGCCCAGACGGGCTCGTACGCGATCACGATCGTCTCGGCCTGCTCGGCCGGGAGGTCCTTGAGACCGCCCTCGACCTGCGCGAGCGTGTGCGCGACGTGGTTGCCCGCCTCGCGGACGTCCAGCTCCTCGCCGACGCACAGGATCGGAGTGAGGCCGTGCTTGTAGGCGGCCTTGACCTTGGTGTTCACGACGTCGTCGGTCTCGTTGTGGTACTGGCGGCGCTCGGAGTGGCCGATCGCCACGTAGGTGCACTTGAGCTTGGCCAGCATCGAGCCGGAGATCTCGCCGGTGTAGGCACCGGAGTCGTGCGCCGAGATGTCCTGGGCGCCGTACTTGATCTTGAGCTTGTCCCCGTCGACCAGGGTCTGCACCGAGCGCAGGTCGGTGAAGGGCGGCAGGACCGCGACCTCACAGGCCTCGTAGTCCTTGTCGGCCAGGGCGAAGGCGAGCTTCTGGACATGGGCGATGGCCTCGAGGTGGTTGAGGTTCATCTTCCAGTTGCCCGCCATCAGCGGCGTACGAGTGGTCATACGGGGTCAGTCCTCCAGTGCGGCGAGGCCGGGGAGCGTCTTGCCCTCTAGGTATTCGAGGGAGGCGCCGCCGCCGGTCGAGATGTGGCCGAATGCCGTCTCGTCGAAGCCCAGGATGCGGACGGCCGCGGCGGAGTCGCCACCGCCGACGACCGTGAAGGCCGGGGAGTCGAGAAGGGCCTGGGCGACCGCCTTGGTGCCCTCGGCGTAGTCGGGGTGCTCGAAGACGCCCATCGGGCCGTTCCAGAAGATCGTGGCGGCGTCGGTGAGCTTCGATGCGTACAGCTTGCGGGACTCCGGACCGATGTCCAGGCCCATCTGGTCGGCCGGGACGGCGTCCGCGGCGACGGTGGTGGGGTTGGTGGGCGCCTTGGCCTTCAGGTCGGGGAAGCCCGCGGAGACCACCACGTCGACCGGGAGGACCAGCTCGACGCCGTTCTTCTCGGCCCGCTCGATGTACTCCTGGACCGCCGGGATCTGGTCCTCCTGGAGGAGGGACTTGCCGATCTCGTAGCCCTTGGCCTTGAGGAAGGTGTACGCCATGCCGCCGCCGATCAGCAGCCGGTCGGCCTTGCCGAGCAGCTGGTCGATCACGGCGAGCTTGTCGGACACCTTGGCGCCGCCGAGCGCGACCACGTAGGGGCGCTTGACGTCCTCGGTGAGCTTCTTCAGGACACCGACCTCGGTGGCGATGAGGTAGCCCGCGTAGTGCGGCAGCCGCGCCGGGAGGTCGAAGACCGAGGCGTGCTTGCGGTGCACGGCGCCGAACCCGTCGCCCACGTAGACATCGGCAAGCGCGGCGAGCCGATCGGCGAACTCGCCGCGCTCGGTGTCGTCCTTGGAGGTCTCACCGGCGTTGAAGCGCAGGTTCTCGATGACCGCGACCTGGCCGGGCTGCAGCCCGTTCACGGCGTCGTGCGCGGCGGGGCCGACGGTGTCCTGGGCGAAGGCCACGGGCGCGCCCAGCAGCTCGCCGAGGCGCTCGGCGGCGGCGAGCAGCGAGAAGGCGGGGTCCGGGGCGCCCTTGGGGCGGCCCAGGTGCGAGGCGACGATCACCTTGGCGCCCGCCTCGGCGAGGGCCTTGACGGTGGGCAGGACGGCGCGGATGCGGCCGTCGTCGGTGATGAGGCCTTCGGCCAGCGGCACGTTCAGGTCGGCGCGGACGAAGACCCGCTTGCCTTCCACACCTTCGGCGAGAAGTTCGTCGATCGTCTTCATGAGGGGGCTCCTAAAGAGGGCTCAAGTGGTCCGAGAGGGCTGGTCGATCAGCACGCGGCACAGGGCTCGGGCAGCGCGGCGGTGCGCTGCCCGAGCCCTGTGCTCACATCGAAGTGCCTGCTCCGGGACTTAGAGCTGGCCGCCGACGAAGACCGTGAGGTCCACGAGGCGGTTGGAGTAGCCCCACTCGTTGTCGTACCAGCCGAGGATCTTCACCGTGTTGCCCTCCTGGACCATGGTCAGGGAGGAGTCGAAGGTGCAGGAGGCCGGGTCGCTGACGATGTCCGAGGAGACGATCGGGTCCTCGGTGTACGCCAGGTAGCCCTTGAGGTCGCCGTCGTCGGAGGCCTTCTTGAACGCGGCGTTGACCTCGTCCTTGGTGACCTCGCGCTGCAGCGTCACGACCAGGTCGGTGGCCGAGCCGGTCGGGACCGGGACGCGCATCGCGATGCCGTCCAGCTTGCCCTTGAGCTGCGGGAGGACCAGGGCGGTGGCCTTCGCGGCACCCGTGGTGGTCGGGATGATGTTCTCGGCGGCGGCGCGGGCGCGGCGCAGGTCCGAGTGCGGGAAGTCCAGGATGCGCTGGTCGTTCGTGTAGGCGTGGACCGTCGTCATCAGGCCCTTGACGATGCCGAAGTTCTCGTCGAGAACCTTGGCCATCGGCGCCACACAGTTGGTGGTGCAGGAGGCGTTCGAGATGACGTGGTGGTTCGCCGGGTCGTACTTGTCCTGGTTGACGCCCATCACGATGGTGATGTCCTCGTCCTTGGCCGGAGCCGAGATGAGGACCTTCTTGGCGCCACCGGTGATGTGCTTCTCGGCGTCGGCCTTCTTGGTGAAGATGCCGGTCGACTCGATGACGATGTCGACGCCCAGCTCGCCCCACGGGATGTCGGCGGGGTTGCGCTCGGAAAGAACCTTGATCGTCTTGCCGTCGACGGTGATCGTGTCGGCGGTGTGCGACACCTCGGCCTTGAGTCGGCCCAGGATGGTGTCGTACTTCAGCAGGTGAGCGGTGGTCGCGGTGTCACCCAGGTCGTTGACAGCCACGATCTCGATGTCTGCACCCTGCTCCAGCAGCGCGCGGAAGTAGTTACGACCGATGCGGCCAAAGCCGTTGATGCCTACGCGGATCGTCACGAACCGATCTCCTCGTTAGGAACGCCGGCTTTGGACGCCGGCGAGTTTGTATGGGATGTCCCCGACCGCCTACGACCCTACCTCCCTGACGCTCCCGGAGTGACATCGAGTGCCGCATACACGGCAGGGCGGTCCGTACCCACCAGTAGGGGTACGGACCGCCCGGGCTTGACGCCCTTGTTCGCCCTTGTCAGCTACGCAGAGCCGCCAGGGCCTTGCCGAGCAGGGCCGTCCGGTCGGCCGCCGCGGTGACGTGCTCAAGGCCGAAGCCGAGCAGCACGGTGTCACGCGTGGTGACCGCTCCGTACGTCTTGAAGAGTTCGCCCGACAGGCCCCAGTCGTTCACGACCGCGGGGCTGCCCGCGGGCGGCCCCGGGACGCTCCAGGCGCCGAGCGACGTCTCGAAGCCGTCGGTCTGGCCGGCCGTGCCGCCGATGACGACGGAGGCGTTGTCGGCGAGCACACCGTGGCCGCCCGATCCCGGGTCGGTGATGTAGCTCAGCGACACCTCCACCGTCTTTCCGGCGTACGCGGAGAGATCGAAGTTGACCTCCTGCCAGCCGTCGGAGGCCCCGGTGAAGCTGTTCCAGGAACCGCTCGTGCCGGTCGCGGTGCAGCCGGCGGAGCCCGGGGTCAGATAGCGCTTGAGGGCGGGGTGCGCCTGGATGAAGTACCCGGCCTCGCACTCCACGGGAACCGCGGTGCTGGTGGCGCCGCCCTTCTCGGGGAGGGTCGTCCAGTCGTCGGCCCCGGCCGTGTGCGCTTCGAGCGCCGCGTGGTCGTAGCCGGCCTCGGTGTCCCACAGGAGCTGCGTGCGCAGGGTGGGTGCCTGGGCCGCGGTGACCCCGGTGAGGTCGATCGTGCGGGTGAGACGGTTCCAGGCGTAGTCGGAGTGCGTGACCGCCGCCATGGAGGCGCCCTCGAAGGGACCGTAGGGGTTGACGGTCCCCGGGTACGCTCCCGCTCCCGCGCTCGCGAACTGCGGGAACGTCTCGACGGGCAGCGTGTCCGAGGTGACGCTGTAGGCGCCCGCCGCGTTCAGCGGGTTGCCGGGTGCGCCGCCGAGCGGTCCGGTGGCTCCGGCGAGCTTGCCCGAGCCGGTGAAGGACGTGACGCCCGGCGTCGTCGTACGGGAGTAGGCGCCGAGGTAGTACTGGCTGAAGTCGTTCGTCAGGGCGCCCGGCAGTGCGACGTTGCCGCCCGCCTGCTCGCCCGCCTCGATCAGCTTGCCGCCCTCGTTGAGGTAGGCGCGCAGTTGCAGCTGGGTGGCGTAACCGGGGCGGTCGGCGCCGGTGTAGTGGACGACGTTCTTGAAGTGGCCGAGGACGCCGAGCGCGTCCGGCACGCCCTGGGTGGCGACGTCCCAGACGAGGGGCTTGCGGCCGTTGGCCTTCAGGGCGTCGACGTAGGTCTGTGCCTGCGTCGCGGCGGCGGCACCCTCCTCGGCCACCACCAGCGTGTCGGCGCGCGGCCGTTCGGCCACGGTGTAGGTGAAGCGCTCACTGGAGGTGGGCTTCCCGCTCTTCGTCTCGCCGGTGAACCAGACCTCGACCTTGTCGCCGGGGTCGCCGTCCGCCACGAAGGCGCGGTACTCGTCGAAGTAGAGGTTGTCCTCGCCGCCGAAGGTCTCGCCGCCCTTCCAGGGCTTGAGCGCCATGTCCTCCGTACGGCCGCCGTTGACGCGGTACCTGAGCTCCTTGTCGCGTACGGACTTACGGGCGACGACCGTGATCTCCTGGTCGGCGCCGCGGGAGTACGACGTGGTGAAGGGGGCCGGGGTGAAGTCGGGGGCGTCGATGCCGACCGAGGACTTCGGCTGGTCGGGCTTGGCGGCGCTCTCGGCGACGGAGAGCGCGAACGGGACGTTCTTGGCGAACTCCTGCTGGATCAGCTTCTCGTCGTCCGGGAAGGTGAAGATCGACTCGCAGTCCACCGCGTTCCAGGCGTCGTTCGGGTCGAGGTTCGACGCGGTCTGGCAGGTCGACATCTCGGGGGTGAACATCGCCGTGCCGTTGACGTTGGACGCGTGTCCGTCGGCCTCGCCGTTGGTCGTGTAGAGCTCGGAGGAGACCTGCGGGCGGTAGCCGGGGATCGCCGGGTTCTCGGGGGTTCCGGCGAGCGACTTGTAGAGCACGTCGTCCGGGCTCGGCGTCGCCACCTGCCAGCCGACTCCGTAGAGGATCAGTTCGGCGGCGGAGTGGTAGTTGATGCCGTAGTCGAAGCCGATGCGCTTCTCGAAGGCGTCCAGCGCCTTGGTCTCGGGCTCGGAGCCGGGGCTCGCGCCGCGGTAGGTCTGGCTGGTCGGGTACGGGGACGAACCCTCGTCGTCGTAGCCCCACTTGTAGGAGAAGTTGCGGTTGAGGTCGACGCCGTCACCGGTGGTCCAGGCGCCGTCGCCGTTGATGTCGCGCATGTTCTTGCGCCACTGGCGGTCGCCCTCGGCCTTGAACGTCCAGTCGTAGCCGTCCGGGTTGGCGGACAGGACGAACCACAGCTCGGTGGAGTTCACGAGCTTGGTGACCCGCTGGTCCTTGCCGTAGTTGTCCAGGTAGTAGTGCATCAGGCGCCGGGTCATCTCCGGCGTGATCCACTCACGGGCGTGCTGGTTGGACATGTACAGCATGGAGGGCTTGGCGCCGTCCTTGGTCGTCTTGGCGCCCTTGCTGAGCTTGAGGGCCAGGATGTCCTGCCCCTGGAGGGTCTTACCGATGGAGACGACCTTCGTCAGGGACGGGTTCTGCTGCCCGGTCCTGAGGATCTCCTCCTGGAGGTTGCCCTTGCCGCTGTAGGGCCGGTAGACGCCGTCCCCCGCGGCGGCCACGCGCGCGCGTGCCTTGGCCGAGAGCTTGTGCTCGGCGAGGTCGACGCCCTTGTTCTCCAGCTGGTCGGCCTGCTTGTCGGTGAGGTAGACCTCGACCGTGGCCGTGCCCTTGTCCGGGACCTGTTCGCCCAGTTCGTGACTGTCCTGGCCCGCCGCGAGGAGCAGGGGTACCTGCTCCTTCGTGACGTCCGCGCGGAACACCTTGACCTCGTCCGCGCCCGGGGCGGTGGTCGCGCCGGGTTCTGCCTGTGCCATGGGTGCGATGGCCACTCCGCCGAGCAGGAGTACGCCGGCAGCGAGGATCGATCTCGCTCTTCGTCTCATGAGCCCCCCTTGCAGTTGTCCGCCACAGCAGCGAACAGATGCCAGGCTCATGACACTTCATGGTCAAGTCAAGAGCGCCACGAGGGCAGCAAAACGCCGGTGCGGTTGCCCCAAATGGGCGCACGCACCGGCGTGTTGAGAAAGCCGGGCCATTTCCTGCGGCATCCGCGAGCCGCTGCGCGACGGGCCGACGGGGTTCGTGGGCTGCTTCACCGGGCGGCCGACGGGGTCCGCGGGCCGCCTCGCCGGGCGGCCGACGGGGTCCGCGGGCCGCCTCGCCACAGGGGCTACCAGGTCCGCGAACCATCTCGCCACCGCGACGGGACAGCCCGTGAATCATCCGGCCGAGGCGGCGATGAGCCCGCGGGCCCTCCCGCCACGGAGTCCGTGGAAAGGTCCGCGACAGAGTCCGTGGAAGGGGCCGCCACGGCTTCGCCGGTCAGCCCGCGAGGTTGTCGGCCATCTCCTCGGTGAGCGTGGATTCCGTCCCCGGGATGCCGAGGTCCTGGGCCCGCTTGTCCGCCATGGCGAGCAGCCGGCGGATACGGCCCGCGACGGCGTCCTTGGTCAGCGGCGGGTCGGCGAGCGCGCCCAGTTCCTCCAGGGAGGCCTGCTTGTGCTCCATGCGCAGCCGTCCGGCGGCGGCGAGGTGCTCCGGGACCTCCTCGCCGAGGATCTCCAGGGCGCGCCCGACGCGGGCCCCGGCGGCGACGGCCGCGCGGGCCGAGCGGCGCAGGTTGGCGTCGTCGAAGTTGGCGAGCCGGTTGGCGGTGGCGCGGACCTCGCGGCGCATCCGCCGCTCCTCCCAGGCCAGCACGGACTCGTGTGCGCCGAGGCGGGTGAGGAGGGCGCCGATGGCGTCCCCGTCCCGGACGACGACCCGGTCCACGCCCCGTACCTCGCGGGCCTTCGCGGCGATCGAGAGGCGGCGGGCTGCGCCGACCAGCGCGAGCGCGGCCTCCGGGCCCGGGCAGGTCACCTCAAGGGAGGACGAGCGGCCGGGCTCGGTGAGCGAGCCGTGCGCCAGGAAGGCCCCGCGCCAGGCGGCCTCGGCGTCGCAGGTGGCCCCCGAGACCACCTGCGGCGGCAGACCCCGGATCGGGCGCCCACGACCGTCCACGAGCCCCGTCTGGCGGGCCAGCTGGTCACCGCCCGCAACCACCCGTACGACGTAACGGGAGCCGCGGCGCAGACCGCCCGGAGCCATCACGATCAGCTCGGAGCTGTGGCCGAAGATCTCCAGGATGTCCCGCTTCAGCCGGCGCGCCGCCATCGCCGTGTCCAGCTCCGCCTCGATCACGATGCGGCCGCTCACCAGGTGAAGGCCGCCCGCGAACCGCAGAATGGCGGAGACCTCCGCCTTTCTGCAGCAGGTCCGGGTGACGGGAAGCCGGGAAATCTCGTCCTTCACCGCTGCCGTCATCGCCATGGGCCGATCCTTCCATGCATCCGAAAAATACGGTCGTACGCGGCGGCCAACAGCTCCGGATCGTGCCTCGGAGACCCATCGGTCCGGGCCACGGGCGCCAGCTCGACCGCGGCGCCGAACCGCTTGGCGGCATCGGTCAGTAAATCGCGGTCGGGCACGGCGGCCTCGTCGGCCAGCACCACGTCCAGGGCGAGTTTAGGGGCGTGTCGTCCCAAAACCTCCAAATGACGCTGCGGGGAGAAGCCATCGGTTTCTCCGGGCTGCGGAGCGAGATTCAGGGAGAGGACCCGGCGGGCCTTCGTCTCGGTGAGCGCGTCGAGCAGCTCGGGCACCAGCAGGTGCGGGATCACCGAGGAGAACCAGGAGCCGGGGCCGAGGACCACCCAGTCCGCGTCGAGGACCGCCGCGACGGCCTCGGGGACGGCCGGCGGGTCGTGCGGCACGACGTGCACGGACTGCACCTCGCCGGGCGTGAGCGCAACGGTCGCCTGGCCGCGGACGGTGTCGATGTCCTCGGGCCGCTCCGGGTCGTGGCCCTTGACGAGCGCCTGCAGCTCCAGGGGCACGGCGGACATGGGCAGCACCCTGCCGTGCGCGCCCAGCAGCCTGCCGACCAGGTCGAGGGCCTGGACGTGGTCGCCGAGCTGCTCCCAGAGGGCGACGATCAGCAGATTGCCGACCGCGTGCTCGTGCAGCTCGCCCTTGGACTGGAAGCGGTGCTGGATGACGCGCGCCCAGGTCTGGCCCCATTCGTCGTCGCCGCACAGCGCGGCCAGGGCCTTGCGCAGGTCGCCGGGCGGGAGCACGCCCAGCTCGTCGCGCAGCCGGCCGCTGGAGCCGCCGTCGTCGGCGACCGTGACGACCGCGGTGAGATCGCCGGTGATGCGGCGCAGCGCGGCCAGCGAGGCGGACAGGCCCATGCCGCCGCCGAGCGCGACGACCTTGGGCTGGGCGCCGCGGCGGCGCGGCTTGGCGCCACGGCTCTCGACGGGCCTGCCCCCGCGTGTCTCGGGGGCCATCCGCCGCAGTCTGCTCAGCCGCGGACTACGTCCGGTCATTCTCGGCCCATGTCCCGGTGGACGACGACCGTCTCCACTCCCTCGGACACCAGACGGGCGGCGAGCTTCTCCGACATGGCGACGGAGCGGTGCTTGCCGCCGGTGCAGCCGACCGCGATGGTCACATAGCGCTTGCCCTCGCGGCGGTAGCCGGTCTGGATGAGGCGGAGCAGCTCGGCGTACCGGTCGAGGAACTCCTTGGCGCCGGGCTGGTTGAAGACGTACGCGGCCACCTCCTCGTTCAGGCCGGTGTACTGGCGCAGCTCCGGGACCCAGTGCGGGTTGGGCAGGAACCGCATGTCCACGACCAGGTCGGCGTCGACCGGCAGGCCGTACTTGAAGCCGAAGGACATGACGGTGGCCCGCAGCTCGGGCTCCTCCTCGCCCGCGAACTGGGCGTCCATCTTGGCGCGCAGCTCGTGCACGTTCAGGCTGGAGGTGTCGATCACCAGGTCGGCGTCGCCGCGCAGTTCGCGCAGCAGTTCGCGCTCGGCGGCGATGCCGTCCACGATGCGGCCGTCGCCCTGGAGGGGGTGCGGGCGACGCACTCCCTCGAAGCGGCGCACCAGGGCGTCGTCCGAGGACTCCAGGAAGACGATCCGCCGGGTGACGTGCTTGGTCTCCAGGTCCGCGAGGGACTCGCGCAGGTTGTCGAAGAATCGCCGTCCGCGGACGTCGACGACGACCGCGATCCGTGCCACGTTCCCCTGCGAGCGGGCGCCGAGCTCCACCATGGTGGGGATCAGCGCGGGCGGCAGGTTGTCGACGACGAACCAGCCGAGGTCCTCCAGACACTTGGCGGCGGTGGACCGGCCCGCGCCCGACATCCCGGAGATGATCACCAGCTCCGGAATGGCCGCCTCGGGGACGCCGGCCGTCTCGATGGTCGTGCCCGTGTTCACTTCCGCTCCGTCTTTCTGTGCCGCTTCGTCGGCTTCCTGGCCGGCTGTTTCGCCGGCCGCTTCTCGTTGCGTTTGATCCTCGCGTGCTTCGCTGTGCGATGCCTCTGTTTCGGCCGTGTGCGGTTCCCCGGTTCCGGCTGTACGCGGTTCGGTCTCCGCCGTGCGCCCTGCCGAGGGTTCTTCCTGCTCGTGCTCGGTCATCTCTCCTGCCCCCGTCGTTCGTCCGAGGAGCCCGCGGACACGGGCTCCCCCGTGGAACCCGCCGTCGTTTCGGATTCCGCGTCTGTCGTGCCTGTTGCGTCTGCTGTGTCTTCTGTGTCTTCCATGATCTCTCCAGTCGCGGTGTTCACGGCAGGTGCCGCCGGGGCCGCCTGGGCAAGGGCCACGGTGATCGCCTCGGCCGTCTTGCGGCCTATGCCGGGAACCTCGCAGATCTGGTCGATCGTCGCGGATCGCAGCTTCTTCACCGAGCCGAAATGCTTGATCAACGCCTGCTTGCGAGTCTCACCGAGGCCCGGCACGTCGTCCAGCGGGCTCGCCCTGAACCGCCGGGCCCGCTTGGCGCGCTGGTAGGTGATCGCGAAGCGGTGCGCCTCGTCGCGCACACGCTGAAGAAGATAGAGCCCTTCACTGGTACGTGGCAGCACCACCGGGTCGTCCTCGCCGGGCACCCAGACCTCTTCGAGGCGCTTGGCCAGGCCGCACACGGCGATGTCGTCGATACCGAGCTCGTCCAGCGCCCGCTTGGCGGCGGCGACCTGCGGCTGTCCGCCGTCGACGACGACCAGCTGCGGGGGGTACGCGAACCGCTTGGGCCGCCCGTCCTCCTCGGTGAGCCCGGTCTCGCCGTCGGCCCACTCGCCGGTCTTCTCCTTCTCGGCGATGTACCGCCTGAAGCGGCGGGTGATCACCTCGTGCATGGACCGGACGTCGTCCTGGCCCTCGAAGCCCTTGATCTGGAAGCGGCGGTACTCGCTCTTGCGCGCCAGCCCGTCCTCGAACACGACCATGGACGCCACGACGTCGTCGCCCTGGAGGTGCGAGATGTCGTAGCACTCGATCCGCAGCGGCGCGCTGTCCAGGTCGAGGGCCTCGGCGATCTCCTCCAGGGCCCGGGAGCGGGTCGTCAGGTCGGAGGCCCGCTTGGTCTTGTGCAGGCCGAGTGCCTGGAGCGCGTTGCGCTGGACCGTCTCCATGAGGGCCTTCTTGTCGCCGCGCTGCGGGATCCGCAGCGACACGTTCGACCCCCGGCGCTCGGCGAGCCACTCCTGGACCGGCTCCACGAGCTCGGGCAGCGCCGGGACGAGCACCTCCTTCGGTACGGAGTCGCCGGTCTCCTCTCCGTAGAGCTGCTGGAGCGCGTGCTCGACCAGGTCACCCGTGGTGACGGCCTCGACCTTGTCGGTGACCCAGCCGCGCTGGCCGCGGACCCGGCCGCCGCGGACGTGGAAGATCTGCACGGCCGCTTCCAGCTCGTCCTCGGCGAGCGCGATCAGGTCGGCGTCCGTCGCGTCGGCGAGCACGACGGCGCTCTTCTCCATGGCCTTCTTGAGGGCCTCGATGTCGTCGCGCAGGCGCGCGGCCCGCTCGTACTCCATCTCCTCCGCGGCGTCCGTCATCCGGCTCTCCAGGCGGCGGATGTACGTCCCCGTGCGGCCGGCCATGAAGTCGCAGAACTCCTCGGCGAGTTCGCGGTGCTCCTCGGGGGAGACCCGCTCGACGCAGGGGGCGGAGCACTTGCCGATGTAGCCGAGCAGACAGGGGCGGCCGGTGCGCGCGGCGTTCTTGAACACGCCCGCGGAGCACGTCCGTACGGGGAAGACGCGCAGGAGGAGGTCCACGGTGTCGCGGATCGCCCACGCGTGTCCGTAGGGACCGAAGTAGCGCACGCCCTTCTTCTTCTGGCCGCGCATCACCTGCACACGCGGGAACTGTTCGTTCATGGTGACCGCGAGATACGGATAGCTCTTGTCGTCGCGGTACTTGACGTTGAACCGGGGGTCGAACTCCTTGATCCAGGAGTACTCCAGCTGCAGCGCCTCGACCTCCGTGGACACCACCGTCCACTCCACGGACGCGGCCGTGGTGACCATCGTGCGCGTCCGCGGGTGGAGGTTGGAGAGGTCCTGGAAGTAACTCGCCAGGCGCTGACGCAGGCTCTTCGCCTTCCCGACGTAGATCACCCGGCGGTGCTCGTCGCGGAATTTGTAGACCCCCGGCGAGTCGGGGATCTGTCCCGGCTTGGGGCGGTAGCTGGAGGGGTCGGCCATGTCTCACACCCTACTGGCGGGGTGTGACAGCGCGGATGCCGTGCCGGACGTTCTGTGCCCCGTCAAGGGGCGCGGGGAACTGCGCGACCAGCCACGAAGGACCCGCACCTTCAATCCGGCCGCCCCCGCGGAGCGCTCAGCGAGACTCCAGGTACGTGAGAACCGCCAGCACCCGCCGGTGATCGTCCGCGGCCTCCGGCAGGCGAAGCTTGCCGAGAATGCTGCGGACGTGCTTCTCGACCGTGCCCTCGGTCACCCACAGACGCCGCCCGATGCCGGCGTTCGAGCGGCCCTCGGCCATCAGCTCCAGGACCTCCCGCTCCCGGGTGCTGAGGAAGGACAGCGGGTCGTCGCGGCGCTGGGCCGAGACCAGCTCCCGCACCAGGGAGGGGTCGACGACCGAGCCGCCCTTGCGGATGCGGTCCAGCGCCTCGATGAACTCGTCCACGACCGTGACCCGGCTCTTCAGCAGATAGCCGATCCGCCGCCCGCTCGCGAGCAGCTCCAGGGCGTCCTCGACCTCCACGAAGGCGGACAGGACGAGGATGCCGAGGTCGGGATACCGCTCACGGATGCCGCGGGCCGCCTTCAGCCCCTCCGTGGAGTGGGTGGGCGGCATCCTGATGTCGACGATCACCAGGTCCGGCACGTGCTCGGCGACCAGTTCCAGGAGCGCGTTCGCGTCGCCGGCCTGGCCCGCCACCTCGTAGCCGAGGCGCTCGCAGAGACTGGCCAGACCCTCTCTGAGCAGGACGTCGTCGTCGGCCAGGACCACCCTCCCGCGCGCGGGAGGCTGTGCTGCGTCCATGGTGCTCCCCGTCCGCTCGGCCGACCGGTGCGGTGCGCGTCTGCGGTACGCCTCCAACAGCCTGCCGGACATGGCCGGTTACGGCTAGCCGCAGGTGGGCAATGGTGGAGAACCGGAAGCCGTTTCGGGGGCCGGCCGTGACGACACGAAAACAGTTCGAGGGAATGCTCGTAGCAGTGCAGATGCAGGTGGCCCGCCGCCCCGGGCGAGGGGCGGCGGGCCGATGACCGAAAGGCTGCGGAAGATGCGACAGACACGGATCGAAAAGCGACGGCGGTCGGTCCGTGTGCGGCCGTACGAGGACGAGTTCTCCCCGTACGGGGACGAGGAGCGGTACGCGGACGGCCTGCGCGCCGGCCTCGACCCCCGCGACCCCGACGTCGTACGCGCCAAGCGCCTGCGGTCGGCACCGGACGGCGGGACACCCCGCCCTTGAAGCCGGACGGCCGCCGCACTGTTCGTACGGGCCGCCCGGAGCGTACGTACGCCACCGAGTCCAGGACTCCCCTTCACTGGGCCTCCAACGCGGCGTGCGTTCCGGGCAGTCACGTGTCCGGGGACGACAGCCGGGCGGTCCGGAGAGGGCCGCCGCCGTTCACTCCGCGGCGGACCGCGGCACGGGCAGCCGTGCGATCAGCGTGGTCCCTCTGCTCGGCGGGCTTCTGACGGTCAGTCTGCCGCCGGTCGCCTCGACCCGGTCGGTGAGCCCGATCAGCCCGGAGCCGCCGCCGGGTTCGGCTCCCCCGACCCCGTCGTCGCCGATGACGACCTCCAGGACGTCCTCGTACACCCTCGCCCGGACCTCGACCACCGTCGCGCGCGCGTGCTTGGCGGCGTTGGTGAGGCACTCGGAGGTCACGTAGTAGACGGCCACCTCGATCCGTTCCGGGAGGCGGGCCCCCGGCAGCTCCAGATCCAGCTCGACGGGCACGGCGGAACGCCTGGCCAGGGCGCGCAGGGCGGGGCCGAGGCCGCCCTTGGAGAGGATCGCCGGATGGATGCCCCGGGAGATCTGCAGCAGGTCATCGAAGGCGTCGTCCAGGCCCTTGCCGATGTGCGCCAGCTGCTCGACGAGCTCGGCCGGCTGGTCCACCGTCATGGACTCGGCCGTGCGCAGGTCCAGCTGGAGCGAGACGAGACGCTGCTGGACGCCGTCGTGCAGATCGCGTTCGATCCGCCGCCGGGACGCGTCGCCGGCGGCCACCACGCGCGCGCGTGAGGCGGCCAGTTGGGCGCGGCTGTCGGCGTTTGCGATGGCGGTGGCAATGAGCTCCGTGAAGTCGGCGAGGCGCGACTCGGTTCCCCTGGGCAGCGGTTCGGCGTGCGGGGCGGACACGACGACGGCGCCCCACAGGCGGTCGTCGACGACGATCGGCGCGCCGACGGAACGGCCGACGCGGACCGCGCGCCCGGTCGCGGCCACCGCCCGCGCCGCCCCCTGGGCCTCCGTCGCGGCCGTACGGGCCGAGCCGAGGACGGTGGCGGCGCCGTCGGCCTCGTACCGCAGGACGGCCGCGGAGCTCGTGCTCAGCAGCAGTCCCACCTCGTGCGCGACGGCCGTGAACACCTCGTGCGGCGGGACGCCGCGGGCCACCAGGGTGGCGACGCTGCGCAGCGCGGCCTGTTCACGGGCGGCGCGGCGGCTGTCGGTGACGTCGCGCGCGGCGGCGTAGATGAGGCCCTCCTCGATCACGGGACGGCAGCTCCACTGGAGCCAGCAGTCGGTGCCGTCGCCGCGTACGTAGCGGTTCTCGAACTCGGCGACCTCGGCGCCGGTCGCCAGCCGGTCGAGGATGGCCCGGACGCGGTCCCGGTCCTCCTCGTGCACGAAGTCGAGGTACGGCCGGGACAGCAGGGTGCTGCCGGGGTAGCCGAGCGTTCTCTCGAAGGCCGGGTTCACGCGCTTGAAGTAGCCGTCGAGACCGCTGATGCACAACAGGTCCAGGGAGAGGTTGAAGATGCTCTCCAGCTCCTGTTCGGCCTTGTGGCGCCGTCCGTGGGCGGCGGCGAAGGACGCCATGGTGGCGTTCATGCCGCGCAGCAGCTGCGCCCAGGTCCCGCCGAAGGCCGCGACGTCGGCCCGGTGTCCGAGCCGGTTGTCGTCGATCGCCGTGTTCATGGTGCGGATCTCGGCGGCGAACCGCTCGCTGGTCACGTGGAGTTCGCGAAAGGTGTCGGCCACGTCGCCGATCTCGTCGCGTCCCGTGTAGCGGATGTCGTACGACAGGTCGCCGTCGGCGAGTGCCTTGGCGCCCCCGGACACCTCGGTGAGGGGGCGGTTGATCGAGCGGCGCAGGGCCAGCGCGAGGACGGTGACGGCGAGAAGGACCACTACGGAGAGGCCCAGTTCGCGTTCTCCGCGGTCCTTCACGGCCCGCAGGTCGCGGTCGGCGGCGGTCGCCAGCTCGTCCTCGGCCGCGTCCGCGATCGCGCGGAGGGCGGTGAGGCGGCCGGTGGAGGCCGCCAACCAGCGCTCCAGGGAGGGCAGTTTCGTGGTGTCGCCCGCGGCGAGGGCCTCGCGCGTGGCCCGGACCGTCCGGCCCGCGGGCTGGAGCAGCACGCCCGACAGCCGCACCTTGAGCCGCCCCGAGACGTTCTGCCGGAAGGTGTCGAGCTGGGCCGCCTCCAGTGCCTGCCAGGGGTCGCCCGTGGTATCAGGGGCGTTGCCGGGGCCCGTCGCGAACAGGACGGCCAGGTCGGCGCGTTCGCGTTCGGCGGCCTCGATGGCCTCCAGTGCGGCCAGATAGCCGTCCGCGGCGCGGCCGGAGGCCCGTGAGGGGCGGCCCGAGTCGAGGTGGTGGACGGTGTTGAGCAGGTCGTTCGTGAGGCTCGCGTACGTCTGCTCGGTCTCCGTCGCGGTGAACGAGCCGCCGCCCGCCTCCACCCGGGTCGCGAAGAGCTGCCGGCCCTTCGCGTCGAGTTGTCCGAGGACGTCCGGCTGCCCGGTGCCGTCCGCGGCGCCGTCCCGTGCGGCGGTCAGCGCCCGGTCCGTGGCGCGCCGGGCCGCGTCCCGTTCGGCCGTCACGCCCCGCCGGTCCGGGGCCGCCGCCACGAGGACCTCGGCGAGGCGCTCGCGGGCCAGGGCCTCGGTGAGCGCGGTCAGGGCGAAGGAGACGCGTGTGGCGGTCCTGAAGTCCCGCAGGGTGCGCGCCTCGCGCCAGTCGGTCACGGCCGAGAAGACCGTGAAGGCGAGGAGCCCGGAGACCGGCAGCAGCACCAGCAGCATGAGCTTGGTGCCGACGCGCAGGCGGGCGAGCAGCGGGGTCCCGGCGCGCGGGCGGCCGGTTCGTCCGGGCTGTCCCGGCTGTCCGGGCCGTCCGTCTGTGGAGGCCCGGCCGGTCCGTTTGGGCCTCCACAGGCTTATGGGCCTCCGCAGGCTGACGGGGCCGCGTGCGCCGGCCGATCTCCGTACGATGCCCGACTGCCTGCGTTCCGCGTCCCCAGGCCCGCGCATACCGCCGGGGGTACGTCGTCCGCCGGATCTCATGGCCCGGCCGACGGGTAACCCTGGTGGTCGGCCAGGTCCTTGTCGATCCGGCGGACCGCCTTGTCCAGGGCGGCCTTCACCGGGACGCGGTCGAGCATGATCTCCGCGAAGGCCCGCGCGAAGGCACCGCTGACCGCCGGATAGGCCGGGGTCTGCGACCGGGGCCGCGCGACACCGCTCTTCAACTGCTCGATGAACAGGCGCTCGGCACCGCCCTCGGCGAACCTCGGCGAGAGCTCGACTGCGCTGTCCGTCGCCGGGACCGCCCCGTTGGCCCGGCTCATGCGCAGGACCTCCCGGGGCTTCAGGAGGTGGGCGAGGAATCGCCAGACCGCGTCCCCGTCGACGGCGCCCGCGGTGACACCCCACTGCCAGGAGCCCATCCCGGTCACGGTTCCCCTGCCGAAGTCGGGCAGCGGAACGATCTTCACGTCGTCCGGGAACGCCTTGCTGAACTCGGGGTACGTCCAGTGCCCCACCCAGGAGATGGGGCTGCGCCCCCCGGTGAAGGCCTTGTCGTCCTTGTTCGGGTCGACCAGCCCCTCCTTGACCCAGTTCTGGAGGGTGGTCATCGCCCCGACCGCCTCGGGCCCGTTGAGGAAACCTTCCGCCGTACGCAGTTCCCTGGGGTCGATGAGGTCGCCGCCGGCCGACCAGACGACGGGCGCGAACCCGTACGTGTTCCACTCCTGGCCCGAGCGCGCGTAGTTCAGGCGCAGGTCGAGGGGCTTTTCGTAGCCCTCCTTGCGCAGCTTCCTCAGGATGCCGGTCAGTTCGGTGGCCGTCCAGGCGTCGTCCGGGCCGCTGGGGACGCGGATTCCGGCCTTCTTCAGGGCGGAGGGGCGTACGTAGAGGCCGAGCCCGGAGTCGAAGGTGCCGACGCCCCACAACCGGCCCTCATAGGTGCCCTG
Organism: Streptomyces phaeochromogenes; assembly: GCF_001418655.1. Lineage (GTDB taxonomy): Bacteria > Actinomycetota > Actinomycetes > Streptomycetales > Streptomycetaceae > Streptomyces > Streptomyces phaeochromogenes. The sequence continues at coordinate 33,948 of NZ_LIQZ01000204.1, forward strand.
TTCGCGGATCGACGGCAGGAGATCGGCCTTCACCGCCTCGGGCACACAGGAGTCGATCGGCTTGAGCTTGCCCGACCAGGCGTAGTTGTAGAGGTTCGGGCCGTCGAAGTCGAGCAGGTCGGGCAGTTCGCCGCTGGCAGCCGCGGAGACGACCAGTTCGTCGTACGGGCGCTCTTCGGGGAGCGTGATCAACTCGACCCGTACGTCTTTCTGTCCGGCGTTGAAGTCCTTGACCTGGCCGCGCAGTGTGTCGAGCTCTCCGCTCGGGCCCGCGTGGAACCACACGGTGATGTCGGTGGTGCCTTCGAGCCTGCCGTCGCACGTGGTGTCGCCGCCGCGCTTCGCGGAGCGCTCGTCCCCGCCCCCGCGCTCGTCCCCGCCGCCACTGTCGCAGCCGGCGACGACCAGGGCCCCGGACAGCACTCCCGCGAGGACCACACGGCGCGTCCCGTGCGTCCCTGCTTTCCTGTTGAGTTTCCTCATCGCGCACCCCCACCAGACCGACAGGACACGGTCACCCCAGGGCAGCGTCATGCTACCGCGCGTCACCCTGCACTGCGCTCCGTAAGCACGAATGAAGTTCTCCGGCACGGGACTTCAGCACTTTGCGGCACGGGACTTCAGCACTTTCCCGCTAGCCGGAAAGCCAACCCGGCGGCCGGTTGGGAAGCTGTCCGCATGTCCATGCGCTGTCTCATCGTCGATGACAGCGCCCGGTTCCTGGAGGCCGCGCGCGCCCTGCTGGAGCGTGGCGGGGTCCGGGTCGTCGGCGTCGCCTCGACGGGCGCGGAGGCGCTCACGCGCGCGCGGGACCTCGCCCCGGACGTCGCCCTCGTCGATCTCGACCTGGACGGCGAGAGCGGCCTCGACGTGGCGGGAGTGCTCGCGGACGCCGTGCCCGCCGTGATCCTCATCTCGACGCACTCCCTGGAGGACTTCCAGGAGTTGGTGGCGGAGAGCCCCGCCCGCGGCTTCCTGCCCAAGTCGGCGCTGTCGGCACGGACGATCCGGGACCTGCTGGAGTCATGAGGCCCACACCCCGACCGAGGCGGCCGGACGCACTGACCGAGAGCGTGGGGAGCGCGTACGGACAGCGAGGTTGCGCACCAGGTGTTGTCCGGGCCTGATCAACACGCTTCAATGCGGGGTGACTTGGGGCGGGCACACCGCGCGGGGACGCGAACGTCCCCCGCACGCCGACCGTGTGGCCCCTCCGACCAGCGCGAACGGCCCGACCAGCCGTTGCGAGCACTCACAGAAGGGCCCCTGAATGCGGGACGGCACACCACACGCGGACGCTGCCACGGCGGAGCTGGAGACGGCCCTTCGGGGCGGCCCCTTCCATGTCGCCCTGCGCGCCGCGATCGCCACCCGTGGCCTGCCGCTGCAGCGTGTGCAGCACCACCTGACGCGGTACGGGGTCAAGGTCGGCGTGACCAGCCTGAGTTACTGGCAGCAGGGCGCCCGGCGTCCACAGCGCCCCGAGTCGCTGCGGGCCGTGCGCGCCCTGGAGGAGATACTCCAGCTGCCGGACGAGTCACTGATCCGGCTGCTCGCGAAGGCCGACGAGCGCCCGGAGGCGGAGCGCGCCGCGGCCCGCTCGTACCGCTCCCTCGTGGAGGCTTCCGGTGCCCTGGAGAAGCTGCTGGCCGAGCTGGACTCACCGCTCGACGGCGGACTGCACACCATCGGCCACCACGAGCGCGTACGGATCGGCACCCGGCGCGAGCTCCTGGGACGCGAGTCCCAGCACATCGTGCGCGCCCACAAGGAGGGCATCGACCGCTTCGTCGCCATCCACCACGGCGACCCGGGATGCGCCCCGGAGGACATGGCGGTGCACGCTCTGGAGAACTGCCGTACGGGACGCGTCCTGTGGCACCACGACACCGGGGTCCTCGTCGCCGAGCTGCTCTTCGACACGCGGCTGCGCGCGGGCGACACCTTCCTGTTCCGCTACGGCGTCGAGGACGGCACGGCCGGCGCGTGCGGTGAGTACGTCCGCGGGTTCGGCTTCTCCGGCGGGCAGTACGCCCTTCAGGTGCGCTTCGCCGAGGACACGCTGCCCGTGCGCTGCCACCGGTTCACCCAGCACTCGGCCGCGGCACCTCGCAGCGGCCGGCAGGAGCTGACACTGAACGACCCCCACCGGTCGGTCCACGTGGTGGAGCAGCGGGTGCGGTCGGGGATCGTCGGGATCGGGTGGGACTGGGAGTGAGGGGCGGCCCTCGGAGCTCTTGACGTAAACGCTTACGTAAGCGTTTACGTCTCCCTCGGCATCGGGTACGGTCCGATCCGGGACGGCGTCCGAAGCGGGCGTCGGCGAGGGCGAGGGAGGGGCTCACCCATGGCGACCATGGTCGATGTGGCCCGGAGCGCGGGTGTGTCCGTCGCGACGGTCTCGCACGTACTCAACGACACCCGCCCGGTGCGGCCGGCCACCCGCCAGGCCGTGCTCGACGCCATCGACGAACTCGGCTACACGCCCAACACCCTGGCCAGATCCCTCGTCACCTCGCGCACCCGGTCGATCGGGCTCGCGGTGTCGGCGATCAGCAACCCGTACTTCACGGAGATCCTGCAGGGCGTGGAGGCCGGCGCCCTGGAGCGCGGCTACAGCCTGCTGATCGCGGACCCGCACGACGATCCGGTGCATGAGCGCAAGGTGGTCCAGCTGCTGCACGAGCGGCGGGTGGACGGCATGCTCGTCGCGCCGTCCGCGCATCCGGAGGATCTTCTCTGCTACCTCGGGCGGCACGACGTACCGACGGTGTTCCTGGACCGGCTGGTGGCCGGCGACCGGACGCCACCCGGTTTCGTGTTCGACCAGGTCTGCGCGGAGAACACCGAACCCGTCACGCTCCTGGTCAGGCATCTCGCCGAACTGGGTCACAGGAGGATCGGCCTGGTCGCGGGCCTGCCGGGGCTCAGCACGACGAGTGAGCGGATCTCCGGCTACCGGCACGGCCTGGCGTACGCGGGGCTCCCCTACGACGAGCGGCTCGTGGTCCCCGGCAACTCCGAGGCGGCGGGCGCCGAGCGCGCGACCGATGCCCTGCTGTCCCTCCCGGCGCCGCCGACGGCACTGGTCACCGCCAACAACGCGATGACCATCGGCGCGCTGCGGGCCGTGCGCGCGAGGGGCCTGTCCGTGCCCGGCGACCTGGCCCTGTGCTGCTTCGACGACTTCTCCTGGGCGGACCTCTTCTCGCCCCGGCTCACCGCGATCTCCCAGCCCAGCAAGGAGATCGGCGCCCAGGCCGTACGGCTGCTGCTCGACCGGCTGGACTCCCCCGGCCGCGAGGCCCGTACGGTCCGGCTGCCCTCCGCCTTCGTGCACCGCACCTCGTGCGGCTGCCCCGAGAAAGGATCCGACTCGTGATCGTCGTCGCCGGTGAGGCCCTGATCGACCTGGTGCCGCGGGAGGCGGGCGCGCTCGCGGGGCTCGACCCGCGCCGCGGCGGCGGCCCCTACAACACGGCGGTGGCACTGGGCCGGCTCGGCTCCCCCGCGGCCTTCTGCTCGCGGGTCTCGGGGGACGCCTTCGGCGAGGCCCTGGTCGGCGGACTGCGTGAGGCGGGCGTCGACGTGTCGTCCGTACAGCGGGGCGCCGAGCCGACGACCCTCGCCGTCGCGTCGATCGGCGCGGGCGGTTCGGCCCGTTACTCCTTCTACGTCGAGGGCACCGCGGACCGGCTGTTCTCCGCGCCCTCCCAACTCCCGGACGGGACAAGCGCGGTGTCGTTCGGAACCTGCTCGCTCGTACTGGAGCCGGGCGCGACCGCGTACGAGGACCTGATGCGGATCGCGTCCGCACAGGGTGTGTTCACCGCGCTCGACCCCAACATCCGCGCGGTGCTGATCCCGGACGCGGACGCCTACCGGGCCCGGTTCAAGAGCTGGCTGCCGTCGGTGTCGCTGCTCAAGCTGTCCGAGGAGGACGCGGAGTGGCTCGGCGGCACTCCGCGCGAGTGGCTGGCCTCGGGCCCCTCCGCCGTGGTCGTCACGCGGGGCGGCGACGGGCTGACCGCCTTCACCCGTGACGGCGCGGAGTACTCCGTGCCGGGCGAACCCGTCGACGTGGTGGACACGATCGGCGCGGGCGACACGGTGAACGCCGCGCTGCTGCACGGCCTCGCCGCCCGCGACGCGCTCTCCGGGCCGGCGCTGGCGGGTCTGGGCGCCGACGGCTGGGCCGAGTTGCTGCGCTTCGCCGCACGGGCCGCGGCGATCACCTGCTCACGGGCGGGCGCGGAACCGCCGTACGCGCATGAGGTGGGCGTTTTTTAGGCAGGCGGGCAGGAGGGGGCTCGGCGAGGCGGGAGCGCCAACGCGCCGCGCCCCAGGGTGAGTTCCCATGGAGCGCGGCGCGTTGTACGTGGGCCGCGGAGCCGCCTCAGGCCTTGCGGGCCCTCGTCGTCTTCTTCGCCGGGGTCGCCTTCTTCGTGACCGCGGCTGCCTTCTTGGTGGCCGTGTTGTTGGTGGCCTTTTCGGTGGTGGCCTTTGTGGTGGTGGTCTTGGCCGTCGCCGTCTTCTTCGTCGTCGACCTGGCCGCCACCGCCTTCTTGGTGGCCGTCTTGGCAGCCGTCCTGCGCGGGGCCTTCACCTCCGAGGCGTCGCTGACACGCTCGGCGCCCAGGACCTCTCGCAGGAACTTGCCCGTGTGGCTGGCCGGAACCCCGGCGACCTCCTCGGGTGTGCCCTCCGCGATGACGAGGCCACCGCCGCCACCGCCCTCGGGGCCCATGTCGACGACCCAGTCGGCGGTCTTGATGACGTCGAGGTTGTGCTCGATGACGATGACCGTGTTGCCCTTGTCGACCAGGCCGGACAGCACGGTGAGCAGCTTGCTGATGTCCTCGAAGTGCAGACCGGTGGTCGGCTCGTCGAGGACGTACACCGTGCGGCCGGTGGAGCGCTTCTGGAGCTCGCTGGCGAGCTTCACGCGCTGGGCCTCACCACCGGACAGGGTCGTCGCGGACTGGCCGAGCCGGACATAGCCGAGGCCGACGTCGTTCAGCGTCTTGAGGTGGCGGGAGATCGCCGGGACCGCCTCGAAGAAGTGCATGCCTTCCTCGATCGGCATGTTCAGGATGTCGGCGATGGACTTGCCCTTGTAGTGGACGTCCAGGGTCTCCCGGTTGTAGCGGGCACCGTGGCAGACCTCGCACGGGACGTACACGTCCGGGAGGAAGTTCATCTCGATCTTGATCGTGCCGTCGCCCGCGCAGTTCTCGCAACGGCCGCCCTTGACGTTGAAGGAGAAGCGGCCGGGCAGGTAACCGCGGACCTTCGCCTCGGTCGTCTCGGCGAACAGCTTGCGGACGTGGTCGAAGACTCCGGTGTACGTCGCCGGGTTCGACCGGGGGGTGCGGCCGATGGGCGACTGGTCGACGTGCACGACCTTGTCGACGAGGTCGTCGCCGTCCACGCGCGTGTGCCGCCCGGGAACGCTCCTCGCGCCGTTCAGCTCGCGGGCCAGGTGCGTGTACAGGATGTCGTTGACCAGCGTGGACTTGCCGGATCCGGAGACTCCCGTGACGGCCGTGAGGACGCCCAGCGGGAACGACACGTCGATGTCCTGGAGGTTGTTCTCACGGGCGCCGTGCACCGTGAGCTGCCGGGACGGGTCGTGGGGGCGCCGGATGTCGGGCAGCGGGATGGCCTTCTTGCCGGACAGGTACTGCCCGGTCTGCGACTCCTCGTTGGCCAGCAGCTCCTTCAGGGAACCGCTGTGCACGACCTTGCCGCCGTGCTCGCCCGCGCCGGGGCCGATGTCGACGATCCAGTCGGCGACCTTGATGGTGTCCTCGTCGTGCTCGACGACGATGAGCGTGTTGCCCATGTCGCGCAGCCGGACCAGGGTCTCGATGAGCCGGTGGTTGTCGCGCTGGTGCAGGCCGATGGAGGGCTCGTCCAGCACGTACAGGACGCCGACGAGGCCCGAGCCGATCTGGGTCGCGAGGCGGATGCGCTGAGCCTCGCCGCCGGACAGGGTGCCCGCGGCGCGGTTGAGCGAGAGGTAGTCCAGGCCTACGTCGACCAGGAACCGCAGTCGTTCGTTGACCTCCTTCAGGACGCGCTCGGCGATCTTCTTGTCGCGGGCGTCGAGCTTCAGCTCGCCCAGGAAGTCCGCGCAGTCGCTGATGGACATGGCGGAGACCTCGGCGATGGACTTCTCCATGACCGTGACCGCGAGGACGACCGGCTTGAGGCGCGTGCCCTGACAGGTGGGGCAGGGCACCTCGCGCATGTAGCCCTCGAAGCGCTCGCGGCTCGCGTCGCTCTCGGCCTCGCTGTGCCGCCGCTTCACGAAAGGGACGGCCCCTTCGAAGGGCGTGGTGTAGACACGCTCTCGGCCGTACCTGTTGCGGTAGCGGACCTCGATCTGTGTCTTGTGTCCGTGGATCAGTGCCTTCTTGGCGCGCTGCGGAAGACCGGCGAAGGGGATGTCGGTCCGGAATCCCAACGCGTCCGCGAGGGCTCCGATCAGGCGTCCGAAGTAGTCCTTGGTGTGGCCGTGCGACCAGGGGTGGATGGCGCCCTCGTCGAGGGACTTGTCCTCGTCCGGGACGATCAGCTCCGGGTCGACCTCCATGCGCGTGCCGATACCCGTGCAGTCCGGGCAGGCGCCGAAGGGCGAGTTGAAGGAGAAGGAGCGGGGCTCCAGCTCCTCGAAGGACAGGTCGTCGTAAGCGCAGTACAGGTGCTCCGAGTACATGCGCTCGCGCTCGGGGTCGTCGGCGGGGAGGTCGACGAAGTCGAGCACCACCATGCCGCCGGAGAGACCGAGGGCGGTCTCCACGGAGTCGGTCAGCCGGCGCTTGGCGCCCTCCTTGACCGTGAGGCGGTCGATGACCACCTCGATGGTGTGCTTCTCCTGCTTCTTCAGCGTGGGCGGCTCGGTGAGCTGGATCGTCTCGCCGTCGACCCGGGCGCGGCTGTACCCCTTGGTCTGGAGATCGGAGAAGAGGTCGACGAACTCGCCCTTGCGCTCGCGCACCAGCGGCGACAGGACCTGGAAGCGGCTCCCCTCCGGCAGCTCCAGGACCTTGTCGACGATGGCCTGCGGCGACTGGCGCGTGATGGGTCGGCCGCACTCGGGGCAGTGCGGCTTGCCGATGCGCGCGAAGAGCAGCCGCAGGTAGTCGTAGACCTCGGTGATGGTGCCGACCGTCGAGCGCGGGTTGCGCGAGGTCGACTTCTGGTCGATGGAGACCGCCGGGGAGAGGCCTTCGATGAAGTCGACGTCCGGCTTGTCCATCTGGCCGAGGAACTGCCGGGCGTACGAGGAGAGCGACTCCACATAGCGCCGCTGACCCTCGGCGAAGATCGTGTCGAAGGCCAGCGAGGACTTGCCCGACCCCGACAGGCCCGTGAAGACGATGAGCGAGTCGCGCGGAAGGTCGAGCGAGACATTCTTCAGATTGTGCTCGCGCGCTCCACGGACGATGAGACGGTCGGCCACGCCGGTCCGCACCTTTCTTGAGATAAGTGACAGGGGCGAGGCCCCCGGCTTTTCAGACGACGGGGCCCCCGTCTTTTTCAGACTAGAGGGAGCCACTGACAGCGCCGGTCTGGTTTCCCTGCTTCACAACAATCCCGGGCCCTCCAGCATGCCCGACGCCGCACCCGACCATATAGCACGCGCATTCGATTTACGGCGGCCGTCCGCAACCTTCACCCAAACGTGTGGCGGGACTATCGTCGGGCCCATGAACGATCATGTGCGCGACCTGGCGTCTGTACGTGACGCGACCGAGCGGCTCCTCACCGCAGTCGGCAAACTGGACAACGGTTCCGTGGCCGAACCGTCACGGCTGCCCGGCTGGAGCCGCGGCCATGTCCTGGCCCACCTCGCCCGCAACGCGGACGCCCTCGTGAACGTCCTCGAAGGCCGGCCGATGTACATCTCCGGGGAGGCCCGGGACGCCGACATCGGGCGGGACGCCCCGCGCCCCGTGGAGACACAGCTCACCGACCTCCGCGAGAGCGCGGTCCGCTTCCAGGAGACGGGCGCCGCGCCCGCGGACTGGTCCCGCACGGTGGAGCTGCGCAACGGCGTCACCGACTCGGCGTCCGGGGTGCCGTTCCGACGGTGGATCGAGGTCGAGCTGCACCACGTCGATCTGGGGATCGGATACGACCTGGAGGACCTCCCGGAGGAGTTCGTGGAGCGGGAGATCGTCTTCCTCACGGACCGTTTCGCCGGGCACCCCGAGGTGCCGCACACGCGCGTCACCGACGGCACGCGCGCGTGGAGCACGGGACGCGTCTCCGGAGACGGCGGCGCGGAGGGAGCCGAGGGCTCCGGGGATGGTCCGGAGGTGACCGTGACCGGCCCCGCGCCCGCCCTCCTCGGCTGGCTCGCGGGCCGCCGCGACGGGTCCGCGCTCAGCGTCGACGGCGGTCCGCTGCCCGCACTCCCCCCGCTATAGGCTGAGCGTCATGACGTACAGCGGAGTGGTGACGGTCGGCGGCCCTGCGGATGTGCACGAGTTGCGGGACCTGATGATCTCCAAGGTCGCGGTCGGCCCGATGAACAACAACGCCTATCTGCTGCGCTGCCGGGCGACGGACGAGCAGTTGCTGATCGACGCGGCCAACGACGCCGGTACGCTGCTCACGCTGATCGGTGACGACGGCATCGCGTCCGTCGTCACCACGCATCAGCACGGCGACCACTGGCAGGCACTCGCGGAGGTCGTGACGGCCACGGGCGCGCGCACGTACGCGGGACGGGACGACGCCGACGGCATCCCCGTACCGACGGACGTACCCGTCCAGGACGGCGACACGATCCGGGTGGGGCACGTGGAACTGACCGCCCGCCACCTGGTGGGCCACACGCCCGGCTCGATCGCCCTGGTCTACGACGACCCGCACGGGCACCCGCATGTGTTCACGGGGGACTGTCTCTTCCCGGGTGGTGTGGGCAACACACGTAAGGACGCGAAGGCGTTCGCCAGCCTGATCCACGACGTCGAGACGAAGATCTTCGACCCGCTGCCGGACGAGACCTGGGTCTACCCGGGACACGGCGACGACACGACGCTGGGCGCCGAGCGTCCGCATCTGCCGGAGTGGCACGCGCGGGGTTGGTGAACCACGCCCGTGCGGAGGCGAATCGCCGATCGCCGGGCGAGCGTTGGCCCGGGCGGGGCGTTGGTCCGGGCAAGGCGTTGGTGAGGCGTCCGATGGCAGGTGTGCGGTCCCCGGCCGTGCGCGCCGGTGCGCGCCCCGTGTGAACGGAGCGCACACTCCGGTGCCCCGCACGCGCTCCCGGCGCACGGGGAGCGCGCGGTCCACTGGTAGCTGGTCCCGCACAGGATGACGGCTCCTGCGCGGACGGGTCGCCGGCCTGTCGATCCCCGCCCTCGGCCGGCGGCCCCGCCCTGGCAGCGGTGGCCGACGTCCGGCGGCCACCGCCCAGGACACCATGACGCCCCGGCGCCCCACGAGTTCACAACATTGCAACACCCGTTCCCATCATGCGGACAGTTGCCCCTGTGACCTCGACAGACGGGCCTGCCCACTGTCACTCTCCCGCCATGCATCTTGCCCAACGCGCCTTGCGCCGCGCCGCGTCCACCGCCACCGTCGCTCTGCTCGCCGTCGCCGTCGGCTGCGCCCCGCAGCCCGAGGAGAAGGCCTCCGACAAGCCCTCCGGCTCCGGCGCCGAAGCGTGCGCCAAGGGCGAACTGGGCACGGAAGTCTCCGGGAAACTGACCATCGCGACCGACCAACCCGCGTACGAGCCGTGGTTCAAGGACGACAAGCCGGCCAACGGCAAGGGCTTCGAGTCGGCCGTCGCGTACGCCGTGGCGAAGCAGCTCGGCTACGACAAGGGTGATGTCGTCTGGCAGAGCGTGCCCTTCAACAAGGCCTTCGCGCCCGGCGAGAAGACCTTCGACTTCGACATCAACCAGGTGTCGATCAGCGACGAGCGCAAGAAGGCCGTCGACTTCTCGTCCGGCTACTACGACGTGCGCCAGGCCGTCATCGCGCTGAAGGACTCCAAGGCCGCGAAGGCGAAGAGCATCGCCGACCTCAAGGGCGTGAAGCTGGGCGCCCAGGTCGGCACCACCAGCCTGAACTACATCAACGACGTGGTGAAGCCGACCGAGCAGCCGGCCGCGTACGCGAAGAACGACCAGGCCAAGTCCGCGCTGAAGAACGGCCAGGTGGACGCCATCGTGGTCGACCTGCCGACCGCGTTCTACATCACCGCGGCCGAGGTGACGGACGCGCGGATCGTCGGACAGTTCGAGAACCAGGGCGGTGCGCCCGAGCAGTTCGGACTCGTCCTGGACAAGGGCAGCGCTCTCACCTCGTGCGTGACGGACGCCGTGGACGCCCTGCGCGAGGACGGCACCCTCGCCGCCGTCGAGAAGCAGTGGCTGTCCGACGCCGTCGACGCACCGGTCCTCAAGTGACGCTCGTGAAGGAGGAGTCGGCCGGGGAGCCGGAAGGAGACTCCGGCGAGGGAGAGGCACGCGAGGCGTACGTCCCGTCGCCGCGGCGGATCGAGCGGGAGCGGTACAAGCGCTCCCGTGCCCGCCGCGCGACGGCGATCGCCGCGCTGTCCACCCTCGTGACCGGCGTCGTCCTCTACCTCGTCGTCGTCAACGCGCCCGGCTGGCCGCGCACCAAGGAGACGTTCTTCAGCGCGCAGTACGCGCGCGAGGCGTTCCCCAAGGTCCTGGAGGGGCTGTGGCTGAACGTCCGGCTCCTGCTGGTGTGCGGCGCCGCGGTCCTCGTCCTCGGCATGCTGATCGCCGTCGCCCGCACCCTGCGCGGTCCGGTGTTCTTCCCGCTGAGGGCGCTGGCCGCCGCGTACACCGACTTCTTCCGCGGGCTGCCGCTGATCATCAACCTGATGATCGTGGTCCTGGGCGTGCCGGCGCTGCGGCTGCAGGGCATCACGGTCGATCCGGTGCTGCTTGGCGGGACGGCGCTCACCCTGACCTACTCGGCGTACGTCGCCGAGGTGTTCCGCGCCGGGATCGAGTCGGTCCACCCCTCGCAGCGCGCCGCGGCCCGCTCGCTGGGGCTGAGCAACCGGCAGGCCCTGCGGTACGTGGTGCTCCCCCAGGCCGTACGCCGTCAGGTGCCGCCGCTGCTCAACGACCTGGTATCCCTGCAGAAGGACACCGGGCTCGTCTCGATCGGCGGCGCGGTCGACGCCGTACGCGCCGCGGACATCATCGTGGGCCGCAGCCTCAACTACACGCCGTACATCGTCGCGGGACTCGTCTTCGTCGCGCTGACCATCCCGATGACCCGCTTCACCGACTGGGTCACGGCACGGATGGACCGGCGGCAGGCGCAGGGAGGGAGCATATGAGCGAGACGCCCGGCAAGGCACCCGTGGACTCCGGCGTGCCCGTGCTGCGGATGGAGGCCGTCCGCAAGACCTTCGGCGACTCGGTCGTCCTGCGGGACGTCGATCTGGAGGTCGCCCCGCACACGGTGACAGCGCTGATCGGTGCCTCAGGCTCGGGCAAGTCGACGCTCCTGCGCTGCGCGAACCTGCTGGAGGAGATCGACGACGGCGCGATCTGGCTGGACGACGAGGAGATCACCGACCCCCGGGCCGACCAGGACGCGGTGCGCCGCCGGATCGGTGTGGTCTTCCAGGCGTACAACCTCTTTCCGCACATGACCGTCCTGCAGAACATCACGCTGGCCCCGCGCCGCGTGCACGGCGTGGACCGCGCGGAGGCGGAGGCGCACGCCCGTGAGCTGCTCGACCGGCTCGGGCTCGGCGCCAAGGCGGGCGAGTACCCGGACCGGCTGAGCGGTGGCCAGCAGCAGCGGGCCGCGATCGTCCGCGCCCTGGCCGTACGCCCCAGGCTGCTGCTCCTCGACGAGATCACCGCGGCCCTCGACCCGGAGCTGGTGGGTGAAGTCCTCGCTGTCGTGCGGGACTTGAAGGACGACGGCATGACCATGGTGCTGGCCACGCACGAGATGGGCTTCGCCCGCGACGTCGCGGACCAGGTCTGCTTCCTCGACGGCGGTGTCGTACTGGAACGGGGCACGGCCGAGGAGGTGTTCGGCGACCCGCGCGAGGAACGCACGCGGCGCTTTCTGCGCCGGATCGTGGAGGCGGGCCGGCTGTAGTCGACGGCCTGGCGCGGGGCGGGGAGGGATTCACGGCCCGGGGTGGACGTGGACGGCGTTCGGAAATCCTGGATCGAGGTCATGCGTCGATGGTGGCACCCGCCACTGACAATCGGCCGCCGTCCGCCCGGCACCTCCCGTCAGGCCGCCGGTCATCCGCTCCCGTCAGGCCTCCGCCCGAGCCGCTCCCGCCAGCGCCGCGACCCGCTCCACGCCGAACACGTAACCCTGCACTCCGCAGCCCGCGATCACGCCGTCGGCGCGGAGCGAGACGTACGAGTGGTGCCGGAACTCCTCGCGCTTGTGGATGTTGGAGATGTGGACCTCCAGCACGGGCAGCCCGTCGCAGGTGTTGAGGGCGTCCAGGATCGCGACGGAGGTGTGTGAGTAGGCGCCGGGGTTGATCACGATCCCGGAGTGCCCGAGGCGTGCCTCGTGGATCCAGTCGACCAGCTGGCCCTCGTGGTTGGACTGGCGGAAGTCCACCGTGCCGCCGTGCACGGCCGCCGCCTTGGCGCACATCTCCTCGACGTCGGCGAGGGTGTCGGAGCCGTAGATCTCCGGCTGGCGCTGCCCGAGGAGGTTCAGGTTGGGGCCGTTGAGAATCATGATCGGGGCGTTGGCGAGGGTGCGGGGCACGGTTCCTCCGGTCCGGTCGGATGGCTCGGCCCGTTCGGGACCGCTGCTCAGACCCGGTTTATCACGGTGCGCCGACACCGGGACGGCCCCTACCCTCCCTCGCATGACGACTCCCGCGTACCCGCCCAAGCCCGTGCCTGGCGACCGGGTGGCCGTGATCTCGCCGTCCGCGGGGCTGCCGGGGATCCTTCCGCTCCCGTACGAGTTGGGCCTGGAGCGGCTGCGCACGGAGTACGGCCTCGAACCGGTCGAGTATCCGGCGACCCGGAGGATGGGTTCCACGCCTCGGGAGCGGGCCGACGACATCCACGCGGCGTTCGCCGACCCGGACGTCAAGGCGGTCATGGCGTCGATCGGCGGTGACGACCAGATCACCGTGCTGCCGCTGCTCGACCGGGAGTTGATCCGCGCCAACCCGAAGCCGTTCTTCGGGTACAGCGACAACACGAACCTGCTCGCCCACCTGTGGAACACGGGGATCGTCGGCTACCACGGCGCGAGTGTGATGGGCGAACTGGGCCGGCCCGGCGCCATGGACCCGCTGACCGCCGAATCCGTGCGGGCGGCGCTCTTCACCTCGGGCGAGTACGAACTGCGTCCGGCCGAGCGGTGGCGCGACGTCGACCGCGACTGGGCGGACCCGGCGACCTTCGAGTCGGAACCGGGGACCCGGCCCGGCACCGGATGGACCTGGGTCAACGCCGACCGGGTGGTGGAGGGCCGCAGTTGGGGCGGCTGTCTGGAGATCCTGGCCGGGCTGCTGATGGCCGACCGGGAGATCCCGCACGACCTCTCGGTCCACGACGGCGGCGTGCTCTTCCTGGAGACCTCGGAGGAACTGCCCAGCAGCGAGGAGGTGTTCCGCGTCCTGCGGAACATGGGCGAGCGCGGACTGCTCCAGCGTTTCTCCGCGCTGCTGATGGGCCGGGCGAAGACATGGTCCTTCGAACGCCCCAACAGCCCTCAGGAGGGCGCCCGTTACGCGGCGGAACAGCGCGAGGCCGTACTGCGCGCCATGCGGGCGTACGCCCCCGACACCACGATCGTCTTCGATGTGGACCTCGGACACACCGACCCACAGATCGTCATCCCCTACGGGGGCGTGATTCGCGTGGACGGTCCCGCCCGGCGCATCACGGTGACCTACTGAGGCCACCGGGCCCCCGTGCGCCCCCCGTAACCCTTGGTGACCGTGGGTAGTTGACGCGGCATGCACCGTGCACGCACAGTAAAGCCCCCTTCCATGCCGCGGCTCGCGGCGGCCTCCCTCGCGGGGACGGCCATCGAGTTCTACGACTTCTTCGTCTACGGGACGGCGGCAGCGCTCGTCCTGGGCCCGCTCTTCTTCCCCACGTTCTCGCCGGTGGCGGGGACGCTGGCGGCCTTCGGGACGTTCGGGGTCGGGTTCGTGGCGCGGCCGTTGGGCTCGGTCCTGTTCGGGCACATCGGGGACCGGCACGGACGGCGGCCCGTTCTCGTCCTCTCCTTGCTGCTGACCGGCGCCGCGACCGTCGCGGTCGGCTGCGTACCGACGTACGACTCCATCGGTACGGCCGCTCCCGTGCTGCTCCTTGTGCTGCGTTTCCTGCAGGGGCTGGGGC
>NZ_LIQZ01000205.1 GCF_001418655.1 Streptomyces phaeochromogenes
GGGGCGGCGGGGGCGAAAATCCTGGCTGCATGCGGTCTATCGAGGTTTGCTCGGGGGTGGCACGCTGCCGTCTATGGGGGTATTGAGGCGTTTACGGGGTCGGATGGGCGGGCGTCGCGGACCGGTCGCGGCCGGCGTCGCCATCGTGGCCGTGTTCGGCGCGGTCGCGTGTGAACCCGGCAACGGAATCAGCGCCGCCGCGGTGGCGATCACGACCGACCAGACGGGAACCCGCGAGCTGGAGAAGCAGGGCGTCGACGTCCAGTGGCTCAGCTGCACCGCCTCGTACGGGGACGACGGGGACAACGGGCAGACCGCCGGGAGTTCGGCCGGCGTGCGCAGCGTCGCGACCGTCGACTGTGTCGGGGAGGAGCAGGACGGGCGCGAGATCACCATCAAGGGCAAGGTGACGCAGGAGATCAACGGGACCTGCGTCCGGGGTGACCTGACAGCCAGGGTGGGCGGCAAGGAGTGGTTCCGGGTGGACGTGCTCGGGAACTGCCGGGCGGGCACCCCGAGCACGGTCAACCCGTGGACACCGCCCGTCGACCACAGGACGACCCCGCCGCCCGGGCAGCCCGGGGCGACCGTCACCGTCACCAGGACCGTCACCGAGTACCCGCACCCCACCTGCTCGTGCTTCCAGGGCAAGTGATCGAAAGCTCTGGTCGCGGACAGGACCGCTGCATAGGGTGATCGGGTGACACAGACTGCATCCGCCGCATCTGCCCCGTATCTCCGGTATCCGCATCTGCACGGCGAGTTGATCGCCTTCACCGCCGAGGACGACGTCTGGGTCGCCCCGCTCGACGGCGGCCGTGCCTGGCGGGTCAGCGCCGACAACGTCCCGGTGAACCATCCCCGCATCTCCCCGGACGGAACGACCGTCGCCTGGACCTCCACCCGCGACGGGGCACCCGAGGTGCATATCGCCCCCGTCGACGGCGGTTCCACCAAACGCCTTACGTACTGGGGGAGTTGGAAGACCCAGGTGCGCGGCTGGACCCCGGAGGGCGAGGTCCTCGCACTCAGCACCCAGGGGCAGGCGAGCCTGCGCCGCAGCTGGGCCCGGGCCATCCCGCTCGACGGGGGCCCGGCAACCACCCTCCCGTACGGGCCCGTCGGCGATGTGGCCCAGGGCGACGCCGGCACACTCCTGCTGTCCGCGCCCATGGGCCGTGAGGCCGCCTGGTGGAAGCGGTACCGGGGCGGCACGGCCGGCAAGCTGTGGATCGACCGGGCAGGCGACGGGGAGGCGGGGGAGGCCGGCGAGTTCGTACGGCTGCACGCCGACCTGGACGGGAATCTGGAGTACCCCTCCTGGGTGGGGGAGCGAGTCGTTTTTCTGTCCGATCACGAAGGCGTGGGGGCCGTTTACTCCTCCCTCGCCGATGGATCGGATCTGCGGCGGCATACGGGAGTTGACGGGTTCTACGCTCGGCATGCCTCCACCGACGGGGACCGCGTCGTGTACGCGTCCGCCGGTGAACTGTGGATCCTCGACGACCTCGACGGGGCCGAGCCGCGAAGGCTCGACATCCGGCTCGGAGGGCAGCGCGTCGATCTGCAGCCGCATCCCGTGAGCGCGGCCCGCTGGTTCGGTGCCGCCGCGCCCGACCACACCGGACGCGGCAGCGCGGTCGCCGTGCGCGGAGCCGTCCACTGGGTCACCCACCGCTCGGGCCCGGCCCGCGCGCTCGCCGCCGAACAGGGCGTACGGGCCCGGCTGCCGCGCACCTTCCGCGCGGACGGCGAGGAGCACGTGGTGTGGGTGACGGACGCCGAGGGCGATGACGCTCTTGAGTTCGCGCCCGCCACCGGGGTCGCGCCCGGGGCCACCCCGCGACGGCTCGCCGCCGGGCAGCTCGGGCGGGTGCTCGGGCTCGCGGTGGCGCCCGACGGCAGCCGTGCCGCGGTCGCCTCGCACGACGGACGCGTCCTGCTCGTCGAGCGGGAGACCGGCGAGGTACGGGAGGTCGACCGCAGCGAGGACGGCGAGGTCTCCGGGCTCGCCTTCTCGCCCGACTCGGCCTGGCTCGCCTGGTCGCACCCCGGCCCGCGGCCCCTGCGCCAGCTCAAGCTCGCCAACACCGCGGACCTGTCCGTGACCGAGGCGACGCCGCTGCGATTCCGGGACTACGCGCCCGCGTTCACGCTCGACGGGAAGCATCTGGCCTTCCTGTCCGCGCGGTCCTTCGACCCCGTCTACGACGAGCACGTCTTCGACCTGGCCTTCGTCGGGGGCTCGCGGCCGCATCTCATCACCCTCGCCGCGACCACCCCCTCGCCCTTCGGGCCGCAGCGGCACGGCCGGCCCTTCGAGGCGCCCGACAAGGACGAGACGCCCGACAGCGAGGGCTCCCCGGCGACGCGCATCGACCTCGAAGGGCTCGGCGACCGCATCGTGCCGTTCCCCGTCGAGGCCGCGCGCTACTCCGGGCTGAAGGCCGCCAAGGACGGGCTGCTGTGGCTGCGGCACCCCGTGCGGGGCGTGCTCGGCGCCTCCCGCGCCACCCCGGACGACCCGGACCCGAAGACCGACCTGGAGCGCTACGACCTCGTCCAGCAGCGCATGGAGCATCTCGCCTCGGACGCCGACGGCTTCATGGTCACCGGCGACGGCAAGCGGATCCTGCTCTGGACCGACAGCAAGCTCAAGGTCGTACCGAGCGACCGGCGCGCCTCGAACGACGACGAGAGCGACACCAACATCACCGTCGACCTCTCGCGCATCCGCCAGACCGTCGACCCGGCCGCCGAGTGGCGGCAGATGTACGACGAGACCGGCCGCCTCATGCGCGACAACTTCTGGCGGCCCGACCTGGGCGGCACCGACTGGGACGGCGTACTGGACCGGTACCGGCCCGTGCTCGAACGGGTCGCCACCCACGACGACCTGGTCGACCTGCTGTGGGAGGTGCAGGGCGAACTCGGCACCTCGCACGCGTACGTCATGCCGCGCGGCGGATACGGCGGCGGCGAGCGGCAGGGGCTGCTCGGGGCCGACATCTCCCGCCACGAGGACGGGCCGCAGGGCTCGCCGCAGTGGCGCATCGACCGCATCCTGCCGTCCGAGACCTCCGACCCGGACGCGCAGTCGCCGCTCGCCGCGCCCGGGGTCGCCGTGCGCGCCGGGGACGCGATCGTGGCCGTCTCCGGACGGCCCGTCGACCCGGTGACCGGCCCGGGACCGCTGCTCGTCGGCACGGCCGGGAAGGCCGTCGAGCTGACCGTCTCGCCCGCGGGCGGCGGCGATCCGCGGCACGCCGTCGTCGTACCGATCTCCGATGAGGAACCGCTGCGCTACCACGCGTGGGTCGCCGACCGGCGCGCCTACGTCCACGAGAAGTCCGGCGGCCGGCTCGGCTATCTGCACGTGCCCGACATGCAGGCGCCCGGCTGGGCCCAGATCCACCGCGACCTGCGGATCGAGGTCGCCCGCGAGGGCCTCGTCGTGGACGTCCGCGAGAACCGCGGCGGCCACACCTCCCAGCTGGTCGTCGAGAAGCTCGCCCGGCGCATCGTCGGCTGGGACCTCGCGCGCGGCATGCGGCCCACCAGCTATCCGGAGGACGCGCCGCGCGGGCCCGTCGTCGCCGTCGCCAACGAGTTCTCCGGCTCGGACGGCGACATCGTGAACGCCGCGATCAAGGCCCTCGGTATCGGGCCCGTCGTCGGTACGCGTACGTGGGGTGGTGTTGTCGGGATCGACAGCCGGTACCGCCTCGTCGACGGCACGCTCGTCACCCAGCCCAAGTACGCGTTCTGGCTTGAGGGTTACGAGTGGGGTGTGGAGAACCACGGCGTCGACCCGGACGTCGAGGTGGTCCAGGCGCCGCAGGACTACGCGGCCGGGCGTGATGTGCAGCTCGACGAGGCGATTCGTATCGCGCTGGCGGCGCTCACGGAGAACCCGGCGAGGACGGCTCCGCTGTTGCCGGGTTCGTAGGCCACTCGGGTTCGTCGGGTGCGGGTGCGGGTGCGCGGGGGCTGGTGGTGGAGTTGCCCGCGCGCCTTAGGGGGCACGTGTGTGTGGGGCCCTCGGTACCATGCCGGGGCAACGATCATCCAGCGTGAGGAGGCCGCATGGCAGGGGAAGCGCAGGACGACTGTCTGTTCTGCAAGATCGTCGGTGGGAAGATCCCGGCGACCGTCGTCCGTGAGACCGAAACGACCGTCGCCTTCCGGGACATCAACCCGCAGGCACCCACCCACGTCCTGGTGATCCCGAAGGTCCACCACCCGGACGCCGTCTCCCTCGCGGTCGCCGAGCCGGCGATCCTCGCCGATGTCGTGCGCGAGGCGGGAGAGGTCGCCGCCGACGAGAAGCTCGACAGCTACCGCATCGTCTTCAACACCGGCAGCGGGGCGGGGCAGACCGTCTTCCACGCGCACGCCCATGTGCTGGGCGGCCGTGGCATGCAGTGGCCGCCGGGCTAGCCGCGGCCCACGGGAAACTCGGGTAACTCGACGTGTCCGTACGCGAATTGGTGGTCCTCGGCACCGCCAGCCAGGTGCCCACCCGGCACCGCAACCACAACGGCTATCTGCTGCGCTGGGACGGCGAGGGCATCCTCTTCGACCCCGGCGAGGGCACGCAGCGGCAGATGCTGCGCGCCGGGGTCGCCGCGCACGACCTCCACCGGATCTGCGTCACGCACTTCCACGGCGACCACTCCCTCGGCCTCGCCGGAGTGATCCAGCGGATCAACCTCGACCGGGTGCCGCACGAGATCACCGCCCACTTCCCGCGCTCCGGGCAGCGGTTCTACGACCGGCTGCGGTACTCGACCGCCTACCGCGAGACGGTCCCGCTCACCGAGGCGCCGGTCGACTCCGACGGCGTCCTCGCGTCCACGAAGTCGTACGTGCTGGAGGCCCACAAGCTCTCCCACCCCGTCGAGTCGTACGGCTACCGGCTCGTCGAGCCCGACGGGCGGCGGATGCTGCCCGAGCGGCTCGCCTCGTACGGGATCGGCGGTGTGGACGTGGGGCGGATCCAGCGGGAGGGCGCGCTGGGGGACGTGTCGCTCGACGAGGTCAGCGAGGTGCGGCGCGGGCAGCGGTTCGCGTTCGTCATGGACACCCGGCTGTGCGACGGGGTGTACGCGCTCGCGGAGGGCTGCGACATGCTCGTCATCGAGTCGACGTTCCTGGACGGGGACATGCAACTCGCCGTCGACCACGGGCATCTGACGGCAGGTCAGGCCGGGGCGGTGGCCCGGGACGCGGGTGTACGGCACCTGGTGCTCACGCACTTCAGCCAGCGGTACTCCGAACCCGACGAGTTCGAGCGGCAGGCGCGGGCCGCCGGCTTCGAGGGGGAGCTGACGGTGGCGCACGATCTGCTCCGGGTGCCGGTACCGAAGCGCAGATGAAACGGCCGTACGATGCCCTGATGTCCATCCCGAAAGCCGAACTGCACCTCCACATCGAAGGCACCCTGGAGCCCGAGCTGGCCTTCGCGCTCGCCGCGCGCAACGGTGTTCCGCTGCCCTACGCGGACACCGACGATCTCCGCAAGGCGTATCAGTTCTCGGATCTGCAGTCGTTCCTGAACCTGTACTACGAGCTCATGGCCGTGCTGCGGACCGAGGACGACTTCGCCGACCTCGCCGACGCGTATCTCGCGCGGGCCGCCGCGCAGGGTGTGCGGCACGCGGAGATCTTCTTCGATCCGCAGGCGCACATCTCCCGGGGCGTCGGGATCGGGACCGTCGTGGAGGGGCTCGGACGGGCGCTCGACCGGAGCGAGGCCGTGCACGGGGTCTCCACCCAGCTGATCATGTGCTTCCTGCGGGACGAGTCCGCCGAGTCCGCGATGGAGACGCTGCAGGCCGCGAAGCCGTACCTCGGCCGGATCGTCGGCGTCGGGCTCGACTCCGCCGAGGTCGGGCATCCGCCCGTGAAGTTCCGTGAGGTGTACGAGGCCGCTGCCGCGCTCGGGCTGCGGCGGGTCGCCCACGCGGGGGAGGAGGGGCCGCCCTCCTACATCACCGAGGCGCTCGACGTGCTCGGGGTCGAGCGGATCGATCACGGGCTGCGGTGCATGGAGGATCCTGAGCTGGTGGCTCGGCTCGTGCGGGAGCGGGTGCCGTTGACGTTGTGTCCGCTGTCCAACGTCCGGCTCCGGGCCGTGGACGTCCTGGAGGACCATCCGCTGCCCGCGATGCTCGACGCGGGGCTGTTGTGCACGGTCAACTCCGATGATCCCGCGTACTTCGGTGGGTACGTCGGGGACAACTTCCTCGCCGTCCGCGAGGCGTTGGGGCTGTCCCCCGACCGCCTGCGCGACCTCGCCCGCAACTCGTTCGTGGCGTCCTTCCTCGACCACGACGAGGAGCGGAGGGCGCGGTACCTCGCGGAGGTGGAGGCGTACGAGTTCCCGTGACCGGGCTGGGGGGAGGGCAGGGT
>NZ_LIQZ01000206.1 GCF_001418655.1 Streptomyces phaeochromogenes
GTCCCGAAGCCCGCGTACGCCTCCCCGGCCCTCCTCCAGACGGCCATCGACGTCCTGTCGGGCCTCCGTCGCGAGGACCCCCGCCTCCTCCTCTCCGCCACCGACGCCGAACACCTCGCCCCCGGCGTGGCCGCCTGGCTGGAGCGAGACCTCACCCCGACCGCCGTACGCCACGCCTTGGCCTCCGATCTGCCGCCTGAGCCTCTGCGTCGCCCGGCCGCCTTCCTGGCGCACCGCCTCACGGCCCAACTCCCGCCGCTACCTCCGTACCGCGCCCCCGAACAGCCCCCGCCAGTCAGGCACCCTCTCCGCAACTGCGACAGCTGCGACCGCGCCTTTCGCGGTCCGGATCCGGGCATCTGCCGGGTGTGCGCACAAGTGGGCGGACTTTCCGGAATCCACGGCGCCGCCGAGGCTGTACCGGCAAGATGACCCGCACTGCCCCGCCATGACCGCTATGGGGACGTTCACCCGCACTCGACAGGACCTCACGTGCTGCCCTCTTTCGCCGCGAATGGATACCTTCCGCTGGGCCGGTACTCCATCTCCTTCGACGAGGCGGAGGAGATGCTGGTCAGCGCCCCGGAATTCGAGGACTCCTCAACTCGCACAGAACTGTGGGACGGCTTCCACGACTATCTCGACCCCTTCCTGACGCTTGAGGACACCTACGCGGGCGACCTCGGAGGTCTTTCCCTCATCCACAGGCTGTGGCTCGGAGGCAGCTTCGTCAGTACCAAACTCGACCCCGGGAACATCGACGCCACGCTCCTGGTCGATACGCGCGCCGAACGTGTCGTACGGGGAAAGCCGGGCTCGAAATGGCTGACCACCGCTTTCCAGAGTCGGGCCAGGATGAAAGAGAAGTTCGGCGTCTCGCCGCTTCGCATCGGGTACCAGCCCGTTGCGCATATCTTCGAGCCGGACCGTTTCACTCTCGATGAACGGACATACTTCACACAACGGGGTGTGTGGGACGACTGGTGGCAGCGCTGCCGACTGCACGATCAGGACGACCGCTCACCGTCCGAAGAGAGTGCCGCCCCGGCACGCGGTTATCTGGAGGTGCGACTGTGACCGGCGACAGCTGGCGCGAGCGCAGGCGCGCGCTCCTGGGTGACGACCCCGCCGAATCGGAGCGTGCCGCACGGCTGCTCGACGCATTGGGCACCGAGGACCGGGACGACGAGGAGATCGAGGCCGAACACCGCGCGAGCCGCCTGGCCGCGGCACGTGAGTACGCTCCGGACGCCCGGCTCGAAGAGGAACTCCAACTCCGTTTGACCGGACCGGCCGCTGCCGGCGGTGCTCTCCGCTTCGAGTGGGGCGATGCGCTGCTTGAACCCGTGGAGCACATGGTTTCCGTGGCCGCAGGCACTCCGGTACAGCTGGAACTCACCGCCATCTCCGCCGGCAGTACCGTTGTGCACGCGCGCCCCGTCACCGTTCCCGTTGGCTCGGTCGCACCCGACGGTCTGGATGTCTCCGCGACATCGGCCGCTGCCACGGGGCTCGGCACACTCACCACACTGCTCGACGCTCTGGAATCGGAGCGCGACGTCCGCGAATGGGTGAAGCTCTTCGACGCGGTCGAAGCGGTGTCCCGGGCGCTGAGCCGATACGAACTGAACCTCGGTGTGACCTGGTACGACGCCGAAGGTGGGCTGCGCCGTGCCCGGCTGACCGAGCGGGGCAGGCACTATGTGAAACGGCTCAGGGAGACAAAGGACCGTGACCAGGAGATCACCATCTCCGGCAGGGTCACCGAACTGCGGGAAAGCGGCTTGGTGAAAGTGAAGACAGGCACCGCGAAGAACGCGCCTGCCTACGATGTCCGCTTCGAGGAGCCCGGGGAACTGCTGCGTATGCGCCCCGGCTTGGGGGACAACGTTCATTTCCGCGTCCGTTTCCGGCAGCAGCTGGACTCCATGGGCATTGCCCGGTCCACCGAGTACACCTACCTGGGCCCGGCGGCGGAACAGACGTCACTCCCACTCGAACCATAGACGCGAGCTGCGCACGGGGCGGGAAGCGTGCGGGCGAAGGGCTCGGAGGACTGCAGGCCCCGCAACGGACTGCCCCGAGCCGCACACAAGGGCTCAGTCGGTCTCGGATTCTGCGTTTGCGTCGGCGTCTGCGTCCGTGAGGCCCGCCGCATCCAGCAAGTACGCCGTCATCGGGTCGTAGAACCGGGGGCTCGTGACGTGGTCGTCCATGGGGACGGTCACCTGGACCGTGCCCTCGGACTCCGCGAGGAACAGGGCCGGGTCGTTGCAGTCCGCGTAGCCCATGGAGTCGACGCCCAGCTGGCCCGCGCAGCCCGCCCAGCCGTGGTCGGCGACGACCAGGTCGGGCAGGGGGCGGCCGGCGCTCTCCAGGCCCTTCAGGATCGCGCGCATCGGCTCGCCCGAGTGCGTGTGCCACAGAGTCGCGCCGTGCTCCAGGACCGCGACGTCCGCGAACTGGAAGACGTATCCCTCGTCCGTGGACAGGCCGTCCGGGATCACGACGATCTCGCAGCCGGCGGAGCGTAGGGCCGCTGCGGTGGCGCGGTGCACGTCGAGCAGGCCGCCCGGGTGGCCCGTCGCGAACAGCACCCGCTGCTTGCCCGCTGCCGCCTTGCGCAGCCGGCCGGCCATCCGCTCCAGGGCGTCGACCGTCAGGTCCGGGTCGATGGTGTCCTGGCCGTAGCGGTACTCCGGGTCGTCGTTCACGCCGCATCGCTCGGCCATGACCGCCAGGACGTCCTGCTCGTCGGTCCAGCGGTCGCCGAGCTCCAGGCCGAGCCAGTAGTTGCGGTCGCCGTTCGCCAGCTTGCGGTAGTGGGAGAGGTTGTTCTCGCGGGGGGTGGCTACGTCGCCCGCGATACGCGTCCGTACGAGGTGGTCGACAAGGTCGGCGCGGCTGGGGGTCCCGGGTATCGGCATGCCCCCCATTCTGCCGGTGCGCTCCGCTGGGTGGCGCCGGTGTATCGAACCGTGGGACATGGGTCACTCGGGGTTTGGGGCGGGGGT
>NZ_LIQZ01000207.1 GCF_001418655.1 Streptomyces phaeochromogenes
GGGGGTGATGCGGGTCCAGCGGGTCCAGGGGGAGACGGCTGGTGTGGCTGGGGCGGCCGGGGAGCTCGTGGCTGCCGGGGCTGTCGTGGCTGTCGTGGTGTTGTGAGGCGGCGTGGCGGTCGGCTGCGACGCGACCGTCGTGACCGCTGCGACCGCTGCGACCGTTGTGCGCGGGTGAGTCGGCGGTGGCGTGGTTGGCGTGGGTCGCGGAGAGCTGCTCGCCGCCGGGGCGGCCCTCGACCCTCGCGCGGGCGCGCGCGCCGGAGCGGCGGGGCACGTCGAGCGCCGCGGCACTGGTGGACGCCTCGGGGCTGCCGTGCCCGGCGGAGGCGGTGCGGCGGGCGGTGTCCTGCCCGGAGCCGCCCCGGCCCGCGGAACCTTCCCGGCCCGCGGAACCGTCCTGGCCCTCGGAGCGCGGGCCCGCCTTCGCCTCCGTACGCGTATCCGTACGCGTCCCGAAGCGCCCGTACGCGCCGAAGCCGACGCGTTCGACGGAGCGTCCGTAGCCGCCGAAGCCGCTCAGTCGGCCCGGCCGGCCGCCCGTCGTGAGGCTGGGCCTCGGGCCACGCGGCCGGAGTACGGCCGCGCTGGCCGCCGAGGCGATGAGCGGTACGAGGGCCAGCAGGGTGAGCGCGGCCGGGAGGGGCAGCGGCTCGTCCGCGGCGAGGAGGTCGGCGGCGTCGCCGTCGAAGGGGAGGCCGGTCAGGTCGCCGCGAAGGTGGAGGAAGAAGAGCAGGGCGACCATCGAGCCGAGCGTGCAGGACACGGCGGTGGAGATCGCCGCGAGAACCGTCAGACGGGCGGGGCCGAGGCCGAGCGCCGACAGCCCCTGCCGGGGACGGGTGGCCGGGTCGGTCCGGGCGACCGCCACCGCGAACTGCACGGTCGCGGCGAGCGGCGCGACGCACCAGGCCAGCCGCAGCACGGCCGCGCCGGACGCGTCCGGGTGTCCCATCGCGTACCCCAGGGTGCACAGGAGCAGGAAACCCGTGCCCGCCGACGCCGCCGCGACCAGGAGTCTGCGGAGCTGGACGGCGGGGCGGGCCCCGCGCGCTAGACGGAGAGCGAGCACGCGGCCCGGCCTTCCGCGCTGTCGGTCACCGGTGGCAGATGGACGGTGTTCACGAGCCGCCCGTCGAGCAGTGACACCGTGCGGTCGGCGAGGGCCGCGGTGTCCGCGTCGTGCGTGGCCAGCACGACGGTGATGCCGTGCGAACGGGCCGCCGTCGTGAGCGTACGCAGCACATGGGCCCGGTCGGCGCGGTGCAGCGGGGCCGTCGGCTCGTCGGCGAAGAGCACGGTCGGCGCGGGAGCCAGGGCGCGGGCGATGGCCACGCGCTGCCGCTCGGCGTGGAGGAGCGCGTGCGGGCGTTTGCGGGCGCAGCCGCCGATGTCGAGGCGGTCCAGCCACTCCAGGGCGGCGGTCTTGGCGCGGCGCCGCGAGACACCGCGGAGCATCAGGGGCAGCGCCGCGTTCTCCCAGGCGTTCAGCTCCGGGACCAGGACCGGCGTCGGGTCGATCCAGGCGAACCGGTCGCGGCGCAGCCGCTCGCGGGTCAGCGGACCCATGGTGTGCACGGGGGTGCTGTTGAACCAGACCTCGCCCTGTTGCGCCCGCAACTGCCCGGACAGGCACTGGAGCAGGGTCGTCTTGCCGCTGCCACGCGGGCCGCCGACGGCGAGGATCTCGCCCTCGCGAACCCCGAGCGAGACGCCGGTGAGCGCGGGCGAGCCGTTGTGCTTGACGTGCAGGGCGCGTGCCCACAGCACGTCGTTGTCCGGCGGAGCCACCATGGCGTACACCTCGGTTCAGATCAGAAATGCCGTGCGGAGTCCCCCTTCCGGGGGAACGAAGGCAGGGCCGATCGGTCACTGGGCACGCTAGGTAGTCGGGGCCGGGAGGCCGGACAGCACGCGGCCCCGGAGCGCCCATTCTCACTCGAACGGGCGGCACCGGGGCCGGTGTTGATCACAGATTCAGCTCATCGGAGCCACTGGGGGCCCGGCGGGATCAGAGCTTCGCCCACGCCTCCGTCAGCACCTGGCGGACGATCCCCTCGATCTCGTCGAAGGTCGACTGGTCGGAGATCAGCGGCGGCGAGAGCTGGATGACCGGGTCACCGCGGTCGTCGGCGCGGCAGTAGAGGCCGTACTCGAAGAGCTTCTTGGAGACGAAGCCGTAGAGCACGCGCTCCGACTCCTCGTCCGTGAAGGTCTCCTTGGTGGCCTTGTCCTTCACCAGCTCGATGCCGTAGAAGAAGCCGTTGCCGCGGACGTCGCCGACGATCGGCAGGTCGTGCAGCTTCTGGAGGGTGGAGAGGAACGCCCCCTCGTTGTCCAGTACGTGCTGCGTGAGGTTCTCCCGCTCGAACAGGTCGAGGTTGGCGAGACCCACGGCCGCCGACACCGGGTGGCCGCCGAAGGTGTAGCCGTGCAGGAAGGTGTTGTCGCCCTTGTAGAACGGCTCGGCGAGGCGGTCCGAGATGATGCACGCGCCGATCGGGGAGTAGCCCGAGGTCATGCCCTTGGCGCAGGTGATCATGTCCGGCACGTAGTCGAACTTGTCGCAAGCGAACATCGTGCCCAGGCGGCCGAAGGCGCAGATGACCTCGTCGGAGACGAGCAGCACGTCGTACTGGTCGCAGATCTCGCGCACCCGCTGGAAGTAGCCGGGAGGCGGCGGGAAGCAGCCGCCGGCGTTCTGTACGGGCTCCAGGAAGACGGCGGCGACCGTCTCCGGGCCCTCGAAGAGGATCTGCTCCTCGATCTGGTCGGCGGCCCAGCGGCCGAAGGCCTCCGGAGAGATGCCGGACCCCTGGTCGAGGAAGGCGGGGGCACGGTAGATGTTCGTGTTCGGGACCTTGTGGGCGCCCGGGACCAGCGGCTCGAACGGGGCCTTCAGGGCCGGCAGGCCCGTGATCGACAGGGCGCCCTGCGGGGTGCCGTGGTAGGCGACCGCGCGCGAGATGACCTTGTACTTGGTCGGCTTGCCCTGCAGCTTGAAGTACTGCTTGGCGAGCTTCCAGGCGGTCTCGACGGCCTCGCCGCCACCCGTGGTGAAGAAGACCTTGTTCAGGTCGCCCGGCGCGTAGTTCGCGAGGCGCTCCGCGAGCTCGACGGCCTTCGGGTGGGCGTACGACCAGATCGGGAAGAAGGCCAGCTCCTGCGCCTGCTTCATCGCCGTCTCGGCCAGCTCCCGGCGGCCGTGGCCCGCCTGGACCACGAACAGCCCCGCGAGACCGTCGAGGTAGCGCTTGCCCTTGTCGTCGTAGATGTACGTGCCCTCGCCACGGACGATCGTGGGGACGGGAGCGTTCTCGTACGAGGACATGCGGGTGAAGTGCATCCACAGGTGGTCGTACGCGGTTCGGCTGAGGTCCTTGGTGGTCACGGCTATCGGGTTCCCCACATGTAGGTCTGCTTCTTGAGCTTGAGGTAGACGAAGCTTTCGGTGGAGCGCACACCGGGCAGGGCCCGTATGCGTTTGTTGATGACGTCCAGCAGGTGGTCGTCGTCCTCGCAGACGATCTCGGCGAGGATGTCGAACGAGCCCGCGGTCATCACCACGTACTCGACTTCCGACATGGCGGTCAGCGCGTCCGCCACGGGCTCCAGGTCGCCGTCGACGTTGACGCCCACCATCGCCTGTCTGCGGAAACCCACAGTGAGCGGGTCCGTGACGGCGACGATCTGCATCACGCCCTGGTCGAGCAGCTTCTGGACGCGCTGGCGCACGGCCGCCTCGGAAAGGCCGACGGCCTTGCCTATCGCGGCGTAGGGCCTCCGGCCGTCTTCCTGGAGTTGCTCGATGATGGCGAGGGAGACGCTGTCCAGCGGGGGAGTGGTGTTCCCCGACCGGGTGTCTCGGGAGCCCTTGGGCTCTGCGCTGCGACTGGACACGTGCTCACTGTGCATGAGGCATCAGCAGTTCCGCAAGAGTTGATTGATGAAATTCGTTGTCTGCGCGGCCCACATGTGCGGATTTCGCAGTTCTGAGGCGATCAGGGGTGTTGAAAACGTGGGGCGCGGGACTAGGGTGGATGTCTCAGTGATTGGACATCTGACTGGAGGGCCGGCAGTGAGCACCGAGCTGCGTCGTCTGCGCAATTACATCGACGGAGAATTCCGCGATGCCGCCGATGGACGGACCACCGACGTGGTCAACCCCGCGACGGGCGAGGCCTACGCCACCGCGCCGCTGTCCGGACAGGCCGACGTCGACGCCGCGATGGCAGCCGCCGCCGCGGCCTTCCCGGCCTGGCGCGACCAGACCCCGGCCGAGCGCCAGAAGGCCCTGCTCAAGATCGCGGACGCCTTCGAGGAGCGCGCCGAGGAGCTGATCGCGGCCGAGGTCGAGAACACGGGCAAGCCCATCGGCCTCACCCGGTCCGAGGAAATCCCGCCCATGGTCGACCAGATCCGCTTCTTCGCGGGCGCGGCGCGCATGCTGGAGGGCCGCGCGGCCGGCGAGTACATGGAGGGCCTGACCTCGATCGTCCGCCGCGAGCCGGTCGGCGTCTGCGCGCAGGTCGCGCCGTGGAACTACCCGATGATGATGGCCGTGTGGAAGTTCGCCCCCGCGCTCGCGGCCGGCAACACGGTCGTCCTCAAGCCGTCGGACACCACTCCCGCCTCCACGGTCCTGATCGCCGAGATCATCGGCTCGATCGTCCCCAAGGGCGTCTTCAACGTGATCTGCGGCGACCGTGACAGTGGCCGCGCGATGGTCGAGCACCCGGTGCCCGCCATGGCGTCGATCACCGGCTCCGTACGTGCCGGTATCTCCGTCGCCGAGTCCGCCGCCAAGGACGTCAAGCGGGTCCACCTGGAGCTGGGCGGCAAGGCGCCGGTCGTCGTCTTCGAGGACACCGACATGGCCAAGGCCGTCGAGGACATCTCGGTCGCGGGCTTCTTCAACGCGGGCCAGGACTGTACGGCCGCCACCCGCGTCCTCGTGCAGGAGTCCATCCACGACGAGTTCGTGGCCGCGCTCGCCAAGGCCGCCGCCGACACGAAGACCGGCATGCCGGACGACGAGGACGTGCTGTACGGGCCGCTCAACAACCCGAACCAGCTCAAGCAGGTCACCGGCTTCATCGAGCGCCTGCCCGCCCACGCCAAGGTCGAGTCGGGCGGCCACCGCGTCGGCGACAAGGGCTACTTCTACGCTCCGACCGTGGTGTCGGGGCTGAAGCAGGACGACGAGATCATCCAGAACGAGGTCTTCGGCCCGGTCATCACCGTCCAGTCCTTCTCGGACGAGGCACAGGCCGTCGAGTGGGCGAACGGCGTCGAGTACGCACTCGCCTCCTCCGTCTGGACCAAGGACCACTCGCGCGCGATGCGCATGGCCAAGGTCCTCGACTTCGGCTGCGTCTGGATCAACACCCACATTCCGCTGGTCGCGGAGATGCCGCACGGCGGCTTCAAGAAGTCCGGCTACGGCAAGGACCTTTCGGCGTACGGGTTCGACGACTACACCCGGATCAAGCACGTGATGACGTCCATCGAGGGCTGAGCCCCTGCGGCCGGCGGAGTGAACGGCACGGCCCCGGGCGGGAGTTGATCCGCTCGGGGCCGTGTTGTGTCCTGTCGGTGGTTCGGTGGTTCGGTGGCTGGTTGGCTGGTTGGGCGAGTACGAGTCAGGCGGTCCCCGTGAGTACGAGCCCGGTGACGCTCAGCTCTGCGTCTGACTCCTTCCCGCCCTTGTCGCCCTCCTCGTTCTTGTGCACCTCGCGACCGCCGCAGTCCGGGGGCCAGGGCCGGTCGCCCTTGCCGGGCGGCTCGTCGGGCGGGACAGGGAAGTCGACGCCGATGTCCTCCAGGATGTGCTTGCAGGCCTTCACGGCCTTCCGGAACTCCTTCGAGACCGGGTCGGGACGGCTCGTCCGTTCGCCCGCGTCGATCCGTACGCGTACGCCGTCGCCGTCGTCCGTCGTGTAGATGACGATGTCGGGGAAGTCCTCCAGGCCGTTGTCGCGCACGCACTCGGTGAACTCGCGGGAGGCCTTGTCCTGGCGCTTCCAGTCGGTCGAGTCCGTGGAGTCGCCCGGGCCGTCGTCCTTCGGGGGCTCCGACGACGATCCGCCGCCCGACGGTGCGGACGGGTCGGCCGCGACGGCCTGGCCCGCGTACACCCCGCCGAGTGTGACGGCGGTGATCAGGGCGCAGGCCGCGGCCAGCCGCCGGTGCCCTTTCGTCGTACTACGCATGAGGATCCTCCTGGGTGCGTCTCTGGAGCAGGTCTCTGGAGTGGGTCTCCTCGAATCACCTCAGTGCGTGGGCGGTTACGGCACGGGAACGGTTGCTCTTACCGCCCTGTTACCGCCCGGCGGGCACGCTTGCCGCAGGGTTCGCAGCAGCCGGAGACGCAGCCGGAGATGCCGATGCGCGTATTGGTGGTCGACGACCACGAGGAGCTCGCCGAGACCGTCGCGGCGGGACTGCGCAGAGAGGGTATGGCCGTCGACATCGCGCTGGACGGCCATGCGGCGCTTGAGCGGGCCACGGTCAACGGCTACGACGTCGTCGTGCTCGACCGTGATCTGCCCGGGCTGCACGGAGACCGGGTCTGCCGGGCCCTGGCCGAGGGGGGCAGCCGGGCGCGGGTACTGATGCTGACCGCGTCCGGCACGGTCGCCGACCGGGTGGCGGGGCTCGGGATGGGCGCCGACGACTATCTGCCGAAGCCCTTCGCGTTCACCGAACTGGTCGCGCGGATACGGGCGTTGGGGCGCCGGGCCCAACCGGCCCTGCCGCCGGTCCTGGTCCACGGCGATCTGCGGCTCGACCCCGCGCGGCGGGTGGCCTCCCGCGACGGCCGCCAACTCCCGCTCAGCCCGAAGGAGTTCGCGGTCCTTGAGCTGCTGATGGGCGCGGGCGGGGCCGTCGTCTCCGCCGAGGAACTGCTGGAGCGGGCCTGGGACGAGGCGGCCGATCCGTTCACCCAGACCGTGAAGGTGACGGTCAGCCGGCTGCGGCGCAAGCTCGGGGAACCGCCGTTGATCGAGACGGTGGCGCAGGCCGGGTACCGGGTATGAGAGTGCGTACCGGGCTCCCCGTGGATCGGCGGATCCGCGGGCCGAAGCGCATGTCCGGACCGAAGAGCATGCGCCGGCTGCGGGCCATCCGGGGGCCGCAGAGCATCCGGTGGCGGCTGACGTTGGTCTACAGCGGGCTGTTCGTGGTGGCGGGCGCGGTGCTGCTGGCTCTCACGTACGCCCTCATGTCCGAGCACGGCGAACAGGCGTTGGTGACCAGGCCCGATGTGCCTCCGGCGGGAGCGGGGGCGCCCGCCGTCCAGGGGTACGTACGTGAACAGCTGGTCGCCCAGCGCAGCGACCAACTCCATCAGCTCTTCGTCGAGTCGGGGGTCGCCCTCGGTGTCATGGCGCTTGCCTCGCTCGTGCTCGGGTGGCTGGTGGCCGGGCGGGTGCTCGCGCCTCTGCGGAGCATGACCGGGGCGGTGCGGCGGATCTCCGCGGACGCGCTGCACCGACGGCTCGCGGTCGCCGGGCCGGACGACGAACTCAAGGACCTCGCCGACACGTTCGACGATCTGCTCGCCCGGCTCGAAGGCGCCTTCGAGGCGCAGCGGCGGTTCGTCGCCAACGCGTCGCACGAGTTGCGTACGCCGCTCACCCTTCAGCAGGCCGTCATCGATGTCGCGCTCGCCGATCCCGGGGCCGATGCCGACACCCTGCGGGCCGCCTGTCTTCGGGTGCGGGCCGCCGGGCAGGAGCAGGAGCGGTTGATCGAGGCGTTGTTGACGTTGGCGTGCAGTCAACGGGGCGTGCCAGAGCGGGAGTTCGTGGACCTGTCCGTGGTGGCGGCCGAGCTGTTGCCCGACGGTCGTGGGCCCCGGGTGTCCGCCGAGCTCTCGCCCGCGGCGCTGGTCGGGGATCCACAGTTGATCGGGCGGCTGGTGAGCAACCTCGTCGAGAACGCGGTGCGCCACAACGTGCCCTCGGGGGAGGGGGGCTGGGTTTCCGTCTGGACCGGGGTCGTCGATGGGCGGGCCTCCTTGCGGGTCGTGAACAGTGGGCCTGTGGTGCCCGGGGATCAGGTGGGCGTGCTGTTCGAGCCGTTTCGGAGGGTGGGGGCCGAACGGGTTCGGGCT
>NZ_LIQZ01000208.1 GCF_001418655.1 Streptomyces phaeochromogenes
CGAACTCGTGGACCAGCCGGCGGATCCGTTCGGCGATCAGCTCGGCGCTCAGGCCCGCGCACCCGGTGAGCGCGGCGGCGAGGCCGTCGTCGTCGTCGAACTGCCGGTGTCCGCTGCGGCGCTCGGTCACGCCGTCCGTGACGCACAGGAGGCTGTCGCCGGGGCGCAGCTCGAAGGTGCCGCAGAGGTAGCTGGCGTCCTCGAAGACGCCGAGGAGGGTCTGCGGCTGGGCCACCTCGCCGACCTTCCCGGACGGTTGCAGGAGCAACGGCAGGGGGTGCCCGGCGGAGGCGACCGTGCAGTGCACTCCGCCGTCGAAGGGCACCAGCTCGCCGTAGAGGAGGGAGAGGAAGCGGGTCTGCGGCCCCTCGTCCGCGAGCCCGGTGCCGCCCGCGGACACCAGGGCCCGGGCGGCGGCGTCGGCGGCCTCGGTCGCGTCGTCGAGGAGCAGCTGGTTGAGGCGGTCGAGGACGTCGGGCACCTCGTACCCCTCCCGGGCGAGGAGTCGCAGCCACGGCCGGGCGAGGCCGATCACCACGGCCGCCTCGGGCCCCTTGCCCTGTACGTCGCCGAGGGCGAAGCACCAGCGGCCGTCGCCGGCGGGGAAGAGGTCGTAGAAGTCCCCGCTGGGTCCGCCCTTGTCGCACGGCTCGTAGACGAGCGCGCTGCGTACGCCGGGGATCTCGGCGACCGCCCCGGGCAGCAGTCCGCGCTGCAGTACGCGGCTGATGGTGGCCTGGCGCGCGTACTGCCGGGCCGCGCCGATGGCGAGCGCGACGCGGCGGCTGAGGTCCTCGACGAGCCCCGTGATCTCGTCGGGGAAGCGGGTCTGCCCGGCCCGGCCGATCACCAGCGTGCCGAGCGGTCTGCCGCCCGCGATCAGCCGGAACGCGAGTGCCGATCCGCCGGTCGCCCGCGCTCCCAGCACCTCGGCGGGCCACGGCACGGGCACGGGCCCGGCGCGGTCCGATTCGGGCAGCTCGGGCGGGTCCTTCTCCAGGAGCCGGCGCAGTTCCTCGATGCGGTTCTCGCTGCCGTGCCAGACGCGGGCGAGCCGTGGCCCGCCGACGACACCTCCGTCGGAGCGGCCCGGGGCCTCGTCCTCCAGCCACACCGCGCACCAGTCGGCGAGCCGCGGGACGAGCAGCTGCCCGGTGAGCGCGGCGACCAGGTCCTCGTCGAGCTGCCCGGCGAGCAGGTCGGAGGCCTCGGCGAGGAAGGAGAGGACGCCACGGCTGCGCCAGTCCTGGTCCTGCATGCCGCGGCGGGGTGCGGGGGCGAGGATCTCGGCGGCCCGCTGCCCGCGCCGCAGCGCATGTTCGCCGTCGTACGCCTCCGGCTCCGCCTCCTCCTCGGCGGTCGCGGTCCCGTCGACGGGCAGGCGTGCCCATACGGTCTTGACGCCGGTGCGGTAGGTGATGCCCCAGGCGTCGGAGAGCGCGGAGACCAGGTGCAGGCCCCGGCCGTACTCGACGATGTCGTAGGGCCGCTCGGCCCCGTCGTCGCGCACCACGCGCGCGGGGTGATGGTCGGAGACCTCTATGACGAGGACGCCGGAACCGGGGCCGGGCCCTGGCCTGGAGTCGTTGCCCGAACCGTCGCCCGTGTTGCTGCGCGAGCCGTCGTGCGTGTCGATGCCCGAGCCGTCGTGCGAGGTGAACGCCCGTGCGGTTCCGGCGGCTGCCGGGCAGTCCTCCGAGCAACGGCCGAGCCGGCACAGCAGCTCCACGTCCGTGCCGGCGTGCACCACCGCGTTCGTGACGAGTTCACTGACGACCACCATGGCGTCGGCGACGAGCAGATCGGTGATGAACTCGGCGCCGGGCAGGGCGAGTTCGGTCCATTCGGCGAGCGCTGTGCGGACGAACCGACGGGCGGCGCCCGGCGCGAGAGGGTTGCCCGGTAAGGACGTACGTGCCACCGCCCGCGGGCGCTCTGGCGCACCAGCAGCACGGGACATGGACTCCCGTTGCGTCGGTATGGGCCCCACTGTGCGGCTCCCTGAGCAGTTCGGACGATACGCCTCAGACGATGCGGACAGAGTGACAGACTGGCCACGCCCATAAGCGCCGAGTTACCGAAGTTGGGCCACCATGAGTGAGAACAGTGCTACGCGTGTGCTCGAAGACGGACAGATTCGGGCATCAGATCTGCGTCCTCTGCTCGCCGCCATGACCGCCGCCCGGGACGGCGACTTCAGCAAGGTGCCCGAATCGGGCCACGGGCTGGCGGCCGAGCTGGTCACGGTGTTCAACCAGATCCTGGACCGCAGCCTGCACTTCAACTCCGAGGTGCAGCGCGTCCGCCGCGAGCTCGTCCGTCACGGCCGGCTCGACGAGCGGCTCTCCGCGAGCCCGGGCCAGGGGCACTGGACGACCCGGGTCAACGACGTGAACCAGCTGCTGGACGCGCTGGTGGCGCCGGCCGCCAACGCGACACGGGTGCTCGACGCGGTGGCGGGCGGCGACCTGACCCAGCGCGTCGACCTGCACGACGGCAACCGTCAACTACGGGGTGACCTGCGCCGGTTGGGCCGGACGGTCAACAAGATGGTCGATCAGCTGTCCCTGTTCACCGGCGAAGTGACCCGGGTGGCCCGTGAGGTCGGCACGGAGGGGCGGCTGGGCGGTCGCGCCAAGGTGACGGGCCTGTCGGGCAGTTGGCGGGACGTGACCGAGGCCGTGAACACGATGGCGTCCCGGCTGACCGCCCAGGTCCGGGACATCGCCCTGGTCACCACGGCGGTGGCGCGCGGTGACCTGACCCGCACGGTGACGGTCGAGGCGACCGGTGAGCTGCTCGAACTGAAGCTGACCGTGAACACGATGGTGGACCAGCTCTCCGCCTTCGCCGACGAGGTCACCCGCGTGGCCCGCGAGGTGGGTACGGAGGGCCAGTTGGGCGGCCGGGCCCAGGTGCGCGGTGTGTCCGGGGTGTGGAAGGACCTCACCGACAACGTCAACTTCATGGCCTCGAACCTGACTTCACAGGTGCGGAACATCGCCCAGGTCACCACGGCCGTCGCCAACGGCGACCTGAGCCAGAAGATCACGGTCGACGCGCAGGGCGAGATCCTGGAGCTGAAGTCGACGATCAACACGATGGTCGACCAGCTCTCCGCCTTCGCCGACGAGGTCACCCGCGTCGCCCGCGAGGTGGGCACGGAAGGGAACCTGGGCGGGCGCGCGCAGGTGCGGGGCGTGTCCGGGGTCTGGAAGGACCTCACCGACAACGTCAACTTCATGGCGGACAACCTGACTTCACAGGTCCGCAACATCGCGCTCGTCTCCACCGCCGTGGCCCAGGGCGACCTCGGCAAGAAGATCACGGTGGAGGCGAAGGGCGAGATCCTGGAGCTGAAGTCGACCATCAACACCATGGTCGACCAGCTCTCCGCCTTCGCCGACGAGGTCACCCGCGTCGCCCGCGAGGTCGGCACCGAGGGAAACCTCGGCGGGCAGGCTCAAGTGCGGGGCGTGTCCGGGGTCTGGAAGGACCTCACCGACAACGTCAACTTCATGGCCCTGAACCTGACTTCGCAGGTGCGGAACATCGCCCAGGTCACCACGGCCGTGGCGAACGGCAACCTCGGCAAGAAGATCACGGTCGACGCGCGCGGCGAGATCCTGGAGCTGAAGGACACCGTCAACACGATGGTGGAGCAGCTGCGCGCCTTCGCCGACGAGGTGACCCGCGTGGCCCGCGAGGTCGGCACCGACGGACGGCTCGGTGGCCGCGCCCAGGTCCTCGGTGTGTCCGGCGTCTGGCGGGACCTGACGGACAACGTCAACTACATGGCGGACAACCTGACTTCACAGGTCCGGAACATCGCCCAGGTCACCACGGCCGTCGCCAACGGCGACCTCTCCAAGAAGATCGACGTCGACGCGCGCGGCGAGATCCTGGAGCTGAAGACGGCGATCAACACGATGGTCGACACGCTCTCCTCCTTCTCCTCCGAGGTCACCCGCGTGGCCCGCGAGGTCGGCTCCGAGGGCCAACTCGGCGGCCAGGCACGGGTGGAGGGTGTGTACGGCACCTGGAAGCGCCTGACGACGAACGTGAACGAGCTGGCGTCCAACCTCACCACCCAGGTCCGCGCGATCGCCGAGGTGGCGTCCGCGGTGGCCCAGGGCGACATGTCCCGCTCGATCACCGTGGAGACACAGGGCGAGGTCGCCGAGCTGAAGGACAACATCAACCTGATGGTGTCCAACCTCCGCGAGACCACCCGAGCGAAGGACTGGCTGGAGTCCAACCTGGCCCGGCTGGCCGCGCTGATGCAGGGCCACCGCGACCTGATGGAGGTCGCCGACCTGCTCCTGCGCGAGCTGACCCCGCTGGTGAACGCCCAGTACGGCGCGTTCTTCCTGGCCGACCCGGACGAGGAGAGCGCCTCCCTGCGCACCACCGTTCCCACGAAGGGACTGGCGTTCATCGCCGGGTACGGCTCGGCGCAGGGCGCCACGGTCGAGACGGGCGGCCTCCCGGTGCACGGCCTGGTCCAGCAGGCGGCCCGCGAGAAGAAGAGGATCCTCGTCGAGGAGGCCCCGCCGGACTACATCAAGATCAACAGCGGGCTCGGCGAAGCGGCTCCCGCCAGCGTGGTCATCATCCCGATCCTCTTCGAGGACAAGCTCCTCGGTGTGATCGAGCTGGCCTCCTTCTCCCGCTTCTCCGACGTGCACCTGGCGTTCTTCGACCAGTTCGTGAACACCATCGCCGTCGCGATCAACACCATCATCGCCAACTCCCGTACGGAGTCCCTGCTCGGCGAGTCGCAGCGCCTGGCCATGCAGCTGCAGGAACGCTCGGACGAACTCCAGATGCAGCAGGCCGAGTTGCAGCGCTCCAACGCCGAACTGGAGGAGAAGGCGGCGCTGTTGGCCACCAGCTCCCAGTACAAGTCCGAGTTCCTGGCGAACATGTCGCACGAGCTGCGCACCCCCCTCAACTCGCTGCTGATCCTGGCCCGGCTGCTGTCCGACAACCCGGACGGCCATCTCTCGGACCAGGAGGTGCAGTTCGCGACGACGATCCACCGCTCGGGCTCCGACCTCCTCCAGCTGA
Source organism: Streptomyces phaeochromogenes (assembly GCF_001418655.1). GTDB lineage: Bacteria > Actinomycetota > Actinomycetes > Streptomycetales > Streptomycetaceae > Streptomyces > Streptomyces phaeochromogenes. The sequence goes on from NZ_LIQZ01000208.1 coordinate 5,071, forward strand.
TCAACGACATCCTGGACCTGTCGAAGATCGAGGCCGGCCGGATGGACGTACGCCCGAAGAAGCTGCCGCTGATCAAGTTGCTCGACTACGTCCACGCCACGTTCCGGCCGCTCACGCTGGACCGGGGGCTCGCCTTCGAGGTGACGGTCGGCGAGGACGTACCACGCGAGATGTACTCGGACGAGCAGCGGCTGCAGCAGATCCTGCGCAACCTGCTCTCGAACGCGATCAAGTTCACCGCGACGGGCCGGGTCGAGCTGCGCGTCAACCGCGTCAAGGACCCCGAGCACCGCTACACCCGCGAGAAGAGCGACAACGTGATCGCCTTCGCGGTCTCCGACACCGGCATCGGCATCGCCCCGGAGAAACTCCCGGTGATCTTCGAGGCGTTCCAGCAGGCCGACGGCACGACGAACCGCAAGTACGGCGGCACGGGCCTCGGCCTGTCCATCAGCCGGGAGATCGCGGGCCTGCTGGGCGGCCGCATCATCGCCGAGAGCATGCCCGGCAGCGGGTCCACCTTCACGCTGTACGTGCCGGTCGTCAGCCCCGGGCACTCGGCGACCGAGCCGGGCGCCGAGGAGCGGGCCGTGCCCCTGCCCGAGCAGCTGTCCACCGAGCCATACACCGCCCACGACCAGGACGACAGCTGGCCGACACCCACCAAACTGGAGGCGTGGAAGGCGGGGCGAGCAGGCCAAGTTCTCCCCGGGCGGCGGGTGTTGATCGTGGACGACGACATCCGCAACGTCTTCGCACTCACCCACGTACTGGGCCGGGTCGGGATGCCCGTCCTGTACGCGGAGAACGGGCGCGAGGGCATCGAGACACTGGAGCGCAATCCCGACGTCCAGCTCGTACTGATGGACATCATGATGCCGGAGATGGACGGCTACGAGACCATCTCCGCCATCCGCCGCACTCCGCGCTGGGCCGGACTTCCCATCGTCGCCCTCACCGCCAAGGCGATGCCGGGCGACCGAGAGAAGTCCATCGCACGCGGTGCGAACGACTACGTACCCAAGCCGGTGAACGTCGATCAGCTGCTGACCGTCGTCTGCGCGCTCCTGGACCCCGAGAGCACGGATGCCGAGGAGCAGGGCCTCTCCGTCGCGACCGGCGCAGCGGAACCCGCCGGTTCCGGTGCGCCCGAGTCCGTCGCATCGGAGGAGCCCACCGTCCCGCCGGCGAACCAGTGAGGCAGGCAGTCAATCACCATGAGCACTGAAGGCTCGACCGACGAGCGCGCCAGCATCCTCCTCGTGGACGACATGGAGGACAACCTGATCGCGCTGGAGGCCGTCCTGGGGTCCCTCAACGAACCGCTCGTACGCGCCCGTTCGGGCGAGGAGGCGATGAAGGCGCTGCTGCGGCAGCGGTTCGCCGTCGTTCTGCTCGACATCCGGATGCCGGGCATGGACGGCTTCGAGACGGCCGCGAACATCAAGCGGCTCGACCAGACCAAGGACGTACCGATCATCTTCCTGACCGGCACGGACTCCGACGCGGGCTACGCGTTCCGCGGGTACGCGACCGGAGCCGCCGACTATCTCACCAAGCCGTTCGACCCCTGGGTGCTGCGTGCCAAGGTGACCGTCTTCCTCGATCTGCACCGCAAGAACCGGCAGTTGGAGCGGATGCTCGCCCGCGAGCAGGCGCAGTTCGACGAACTCGCCGACCGCCTGCGCGCGATCGAGACCCACATGGCGACCAGCGACCTCGAGGACGTCCTCGAACTCCGCCACCACATACGCCACATGGAAGACCTGCTGCGCGAAATGCGAAGGGGGCGGGGTCTGTGACCCCGCCCCCCAAGAACGCTCCGAGCTGCTTACTCCTCGCGGAGAACCCGCTGCGCGGCTAGGCCTCGCGCGACCCCGCGTACATCTCGTCGATCAAGTGCTTGTACTCCCGCTCCACGACCGGGCGCTTCAGCTTCAGGCTGGGGGTCAGTTCGCCGTGTTCGATGTCGAGGTCGCGCGGGAGGAGCTTGAACTTCTTGATGGTCTGCCAGCGCTGGAGGCCCTCGTTGAGGGTCTTGACGTAGCCGTCGATGAGCTCGACCGTCGCGGGGGCGGCGACGACCTCGGCGTACGACTTGCCCGACAGGCCGTTGTCCGCGGCCCAGCCGAGGATCGACGGCTCGTCGAGGGAGATGAGCGCGGTGCAGAAGTTCCGGTCGGCGCCGTGCACGAGGATGTTGGAGACGTACGGGCAGACGGCCTTGAACTGGCCCTCGACCTCGGCGGGCGAGATGTACTTGCCGCCCGAGGTCTTGATGAGGTCCTTCTTGCGGTCCGTGATCCGCAGATAGCCGTCGGGGGACAGTTCGCCGATGTCGCCGGTGTGGAACCAGCCGTCGGACTCCAGGACCTCGGCGGTCTTCTCGGGCAGCCCGTGGTAGCCCTCCATGATGCCGGGGCCGCGCAGCAGGATCTCGCCGTCGTCGGCGATACGCACCTCGGTGCCGGGCAGCGGCTTGCCGACCGTGCCCGTGCGGTACGCCTCGCCGGGGTTCACGAAGGAGGCGGCGGACGACTCCGTGAGCCCGTACCCCTCCAGGATGTGGATGCCGGCGCCCGCGAAGAAGAAGCCGATCTCGGGCGCGAGGGCCGCCGAGCCGGAGACGCAGGCGCGCAGGTTGCCGCCGAAGGCCTCGCGGATCTTGGCGTAGACGAGCGCGTCGGCGACCTTGTGCTTGGCCGAGAGGCCGAAGGGCGCGGAGGCGGTGCCGGTGCGGCGGAAGTTGTCCTGCGTGGCCTTCGCGTACTCGCGGGAGACGCCGGCCGCCCACTGGAAGATCTTGTACTTGGCGCCGCCGCCGGCCCGTGCCTTGGCCGCGACCCCGTTGTAGACCTTCTCGAAGATGCGGGGCACGGCGGCCATGTACGTCGGCTGCACGACCGGCAGGTTCTCGATGATCTTGTCGACGCGGCCGTCGACCGCGGTGACGTGTCCGACCTCGATCTGGCCGGACGTGAGCACCTTGCCGAAGACGTGCGCGAGCGGCAGCCACAGGTACTGGACGTCCTCCTGGCCGACCAGACCGGTCGCGGCGATGGCCTTCGCCATGTACGACCAGTTGTCGTGCGGCAGCCGGACGCCCTTGGGGCGGCCCGTGGTGCCGGAGGTGTAGATGAGGGTGGCCAGCTGGTCCTTGGTGATCGCCCCGACCTTCTCCTTGATCAGGTCGGGGTTCTTCTCCAGGTACGCGGCGCCGCGGGTCTCCAGCTCGGCGAGCGTGAGGACCCACTCGCTCGACTCCACGCCGGCCGGGTCGATCACGACGACTTGGGTCAGCTCGGGCAGGTCACCGCGCTTGTCCAGGGCCTTGGCGAGCTGCGCCGCGTCCTCCGCGATCAGCACCTTGCTCTCGGAGTCGGCCAGGATGAAGGCCGACTCCTCGGCGTTCGTCTGCGGGTACACCGTGGTCGTCGCCGCGCCCGCGCACATGATGCCGAGGTCGGCGAGGATCCACTCGACGCGGGTCGAGGAGGCGAGCGCGACGCGCTGCTCCGGCTGCACGCCCAGCTCGATCAGGCCGGCCGCGATCGAGTAGACCCGGTCGGCCGCCTGCGCCCAGCTCAGGGACTTCCAGTCGTCCGGGCCCTCGCCCGAGGCGGGCGGCACCGGGTAGCGGTACGCCTCCGCGTCCGGCGTCGCCGCCACGCGCTCCAGGAAGAGGGCCGCCACGGACGGCGGACGGTTCTCGATCAGGGTCTGTGTGTCGCTCACGACATCCTCCGGGGCCCGCGACAGTGCGTGTGGCTGGCTGATTGCGGTTGGCTCTGACAGTTGGCTCAGGGGCAGATTGGTGCTGGTGACTCACTGGCGACTGGCTCAGCGCACTCGTTGTTTAACTCACGAGTAACCAACGAGTGGTGATCAGAGTAAAGCCCGTCCGCCCGGTGCGTAAGGGGCGGCGTGCTGTCACTTCCTACAGAGCGTGGGCGGAACGCGGCAGTCCGTTGACGCGGCGGGCCCGCCGCGCGAAAGCGCGACGGGCCCGTGATTCCGCGGCCGTCCGACGACCGGGCCGGCGGCTACTTCTTGCCCTTGCCCGAGCCGGCGGCGTCGTCGCTGGACAGAACGGCGATGAAGGCCTCTTGCGGAACCTCCACAGAGCCCACCATCTTCATCCGCTTCTTGCCTTCCTTCTGCTTCTCCAGCAGCTTCCGCTTACGGGAGATGTCACCGCCGTAGCACTTGGCGAGGACGTCCTTCCGGATGGCGCGGATGGTCTCGCGGGCGATGACCCGGGACCCGATGGCGGCCTGGATGGGGATCTCGAAGGCCTGGCGCGGGATGAGCTCGCGCAGCTTGGCGACGAGCCGCACCCCGTACGCGTACGCCGCGTCCTTGTGCGTGACGGCGGAGAAGGCGTCGACGCGGTCGCCGTGCAGCAGGATGTCGACCTTCACCAGCGAGGCGTCCTGCTCGCCGGTGGGCTCGTAGTCCAGGGAGGCGTACCCGCGGGTCTTGGACTTCAGGTTGTCGAAGAAGTCGAAGACGATCTCGGCGAGAGGGAGCGTGTAGCGGATCTCGACCCGGTCCTCCGACAGATAGTCCATGCCGAGGAGGGTGCCGCGGCGGGTCTGGCAGAGCTCCATGATCGAGCCGATGAACTCGCTGGGAGCGAGGATCGTGGCCCGGACGACCGGCTCGAAGACCTTGTCGATCTTGCCCTCGGGGAACTCGCTCGGGTTGGTGACCGTGTGCTCCTTCCCGTCCTCCATGATCACGCGGTAGACCACGTTGGGCGCGGTGGCGATGAGTTCGAGGTTGAACTCGCGCTCCAGGCGCTCACGGATGACGTCGAGGTGCAGCAGGCCGAGGAAGCCGACGCGGAAGCCGAAGCCGAGGGCCGCGGAGGTCTCCGGCTCGTAGACCAGGGCGGCGTCGTTGAGCTGAAGCTTGTCCAGCGCCTCGCGCAGGTCGGGGTAGTCCGAGCCGTCCAGCGGATACAGACCCGAGAAGACCATCGGCTTGGGGTCCTTGTACCCGCCGAGGGCCTCGGTGGCGCCCTTGTCCTTGCTGGTGATCGTGTCACCGACCTTGGACTGACGGACGTCCTTCACGCCGGTGATGATGTAGCCCACCTCGCCGACGCCGATGCCGTCGGCCGGCGTCATCTCGGGAGACGAGACGCCGATCTCAAGAAGCTCGTGCGTGGCACCGGTCGACATCATCTTGATGCGCTCGCGCTTGTTGAGCTGCCCGTCGATGACACGGACGTACGTGACCACGCCCCGGTACGAGTCATAGACCGAGTCGAAGATCATCGCGCGGGCGGGCGCATCGGCGACCCCGACCGGGGCCGGGACGTCACGGACGACCCGGTCGAGGAGCGCGTCCACACCCATGCCGGTCTTCGCCGAGACCTTGAGCACGTCCTCGGGCTGGCAGCCGATGAGGTTGGCGAGCTCCTCGGAGAACTTCTCGGGCTGGGCGGCCGGGAGGTCGATCTTGTTCAGTACGGGAATGATCTTGAGGTCGTTCTCCATCGCCAGGTAGAGGTTGGCGAGAGTCTGCGCCTCGATGCCCTGAGCGGCGTCCACGAGGAGGACGGTCCCCTCGCAGGCGGCGAGCGACCGGGACACCTCATACGTGAAGTCCACGTGCCCGGGGGTGTCGATCATGTTGAGGATGTGGGTCTTGCCCGGATCCTCGGTCGGGGCCCAGGGCAGCCGGACCGCCTGGGACTTGATCGTGATGCCGCGCTCGCGCTCGATGTCCATGCGGTCGAGGTACTGAGCGCGCATCTGCCGCTGATCGACCACGCCGGTCAGCTGGAGCATCCGGTCGGCGAGCGTGGACTTGCCGTGGTCGATGTGCGCGATGATGCAGAAATTGCGGAGCAGCGCCGGGGCGGTACGGCTCGGCTCGGGCACATTGTTAGGGGTCGCGGGCACGCAGGGTCCTGTCTCTTGAGGCGCCTGTCGCCTCGGGTCGGATCGATACGTAGGCTCCATGGTCCCACGGGCGGGGGCGTGCGACCGGTTTGGGCCACTCGTGCGGTGACTGGTAGCCTGAACAGCTGTGTCTCATGCCCTCTCTGCAGGAGGCACATCCTCAAGAAACCAAACGGCGCGTGAGGCGTGTGGGTGGGGCGTGTTTCGTTTCCCGTTCTCGTTTCTCGCGTGCCAGAACCTGAGAAGGCTCATTCGTGGCGAACATCAAGTCCCAGATCAAGCGGATCAAGACCAACGAGAAGGCTCGGCTGCGCAACAAGGCCGTCAAGTCTTCGCTGAAGACCGCGATCCGCAAGGCCCGTGAGGCTGCTGCCGCGGGTGACGTCGAGAAGGCCACGGAGGCCGCGCGCGAGGCTTCGCGCAAGCTGGACAAGGCTGTCTCGAAGGGCGTCATCCACAAGAACCAGGCCGCCAACAAGAAGTCGGCGCTTGCTTCCAAGGTCTCCACCCTCAAGGGCTGAACTCACTTGATTTGACCGCCGGAAGGACCTGAGCGGGCCCTCTCTCATCCGCTCCCGACCGGCACCCCGACTCGTACGCGATCTGCGTTCGCCACGCGGGTACGAGTCCCCCGCACGATCCGAGGCCCCAGCTTCTCCCCCTTCCCCAGGGGGAGGGTCGGGGCCTTTGGCGTGTGGGGGTTGCGCTGTAGCGGCGAGGTTTGTGTTGCGGGGGCGCTGGGGGCGTGACCGGCGCATTTCAGCCCGTCCGGCGTTTGAGGACGAGCGCGTCAGCGCGATACGGGGGCCTGGGGGCGGAGCCCCC
>NZ_LIQZ01000209.1 GCF_001418655.1 Streptomyces phaeochromogenes
CTCCCCCAACTCCTCCGAGGGAACCGCCACCAACCCCAACTCCGCACTCGACGCCAGCAGTCGATGCGTGGGCAGGATGCGGACCGTATAGCCGAAGGGGCCCGTGCGGTCCAGGGACAGGGGCCCCTCGTACAGCCAGCGGCCCTCCAGGTCGGGGCCGCCCGCCGGTTTCAGGGGGGCCGTCGTGCCGTCCGTGATGCCGTCCTCCGAGTCGACGCGGCCCGAGACCGCCTGGACCTCGACGTCGTCCGGGGCCAGGTCGCCCAGGGCGACGCGGACGCGGAGGGAGAGCGTGGTGCCCAGTTCGGCCGTCGGAGTTCCCGCCGAGGTCTCCACGTGGTCGACAGTGACATGTGGCCAGGCCGCGCGGACGCGGGACTTCCACTCGGCCAACTCCCTTGCGGAGGAAGGGGACATGGCGCGGTGGGCGTGGGCCGCCGGGGTGTAGAGGCGTTCCACGTACTCGCGGACCATGCGGCCGGCCAGGACCTTCGGGCCCAGGTGGGTGAGGGTCTGGCGAACCATCTCGATCCAGCGGTCGGGCAGGCCCGCCTGGCCGCGTTCGTAGAAGCGCGGGGCCACCCGCTGTTCCAGCAACTCGTAGAGCGCCGACGCCTCCAGCTCGTCCCGGCGGTCGTCGTCCACCGCCGTGCCGTCCGCCGTGGGGATCGCCCAGCCGAAGTCCGGCTGGAACCACTCGTCCCACCAGCCGTCCAGGACCGAGAGGTTGAGGCAGCCGTTGAGGGCTGCCTTCATCCCGCTCGTGCCGCATGCCTCCAGGGGGCGGAGTGGGTTGTTGAGCCAGATGTCGCAGCCGGGGTAGAGCTTCTGCGCCATCGCCATGCCGTAGTCGGGGAGGAAGACGATCCGGTGGCGTACGCGCGGGTCGTCGGCGAAGCGGACCAACTCCTGGACCAGGCGTTTGCCGCCGTCGTCCGCCGGGTGCGCCTTGCCCGCCACCACGATCTGGATCGGGCGTTCGGGGTGCAGGAGCAGGTCCATCAGGCGGTCCCGGTCCCTTAGCATCAGGGTCAGGCGCTTGTAGGACGGGACGCGGCGCGCGAAGCCGATCGTCAGGACGTCCGGGTCCAGCACGCCGTCGATCCAGCCCAGTTCGGCCGTGCCCGCGCCGCGCTGCCGCCAGGACGCGTGCAGCCGCTCCCGTACCTCCGTCACCAGCTGCTCGCGCAGCACGCGGCGCAGGTCGTAGATGTCCTGGTCGGGGATCTCGGCGACGGCGTCCCAGCGGTCCGAGGCCCCGACCGTCATCGCGTCCTCGGTGCGCTGCGCCCCGATCTGACGGGCACCGAGGCGGAAGACCTCGGGGGCCACCCAGGTGGGCGCGTGCACACCGTTCGTGACGGAGGTGATCGGGACCTCGTCCGGGTCGAAGCCCGGCCAGAGCCCGGAGAACATCTCCCGGCTGACCTGTCCGTGCAGCAATGAGACCCCGTTGGCGCGTTGGCCGAGCCTGAGGCCCATCACCGCCATGTTGAAGAGGTTCGGTTCGCCGCCCGGATACGTCTCCATTCCCAATCGCAGAATGCGCTCGACGTCAATGCGCGGGAGTTCCGCGTCGGGGCCGAAGTGCCGGGCCACCAGTTCCCGGTCGAAGCGGTCGATTCCGGCGGGCACGGGGGTGTGGGTAGTGAAGACCGTGCCGGCCCGGACCGCTTCGAGCGCCGCGTCGAAATCCAGGTCCTCATAAGACAGTTCGTGAATTCGTTCCAGGCCAAGAAATCCCGCGTGTCCCTCGTTCGTATGGAACACCTCGGGCTGCGCGTGCCCCGTCAGCCGACAGTACGTACGCACGGCACGCACCCCGCCGATACCGAGCAGCATTTCCTGGAGCAGCCGGTGCTCGCTGCCGCCGCCGTAGAGCCGGTCCGTCACGCCCCGCTCGCCGAGGTCGTTCTCCTCTATGTCCGAGTCGAGCATCAGCAGCGGAACCCGGCCGACCTGGGCCAGCCAGACACGGGCGTGGAGCGACTTCCCGCCGGGGAGGGCCAGGGACACCTGCGAGGGGGTGCCGTCGGGCTCGCGCAGCAGGGAGACGGGCAGTTCGTTCGGGTCCAGGACCGGATAGTGCTCCTGCTGCCAGCCGTCCCGGGAGAGCGACTGCCGGAAGTAGCCGTGCCGGTAGAGGAGCCCGACACCGATCAGGGGTACGCCGAGGTCGCTGGCCGCCTTGAGATGGTCCCCGGCGAGGATGCCGAGGCCACCGGAGTACTGCGGCAGCGCGGCCGTGATGCCGAACTCGGGTGAGAAGTAGGCGATGGCGGCGGGGAGTCCGGAGGTCTGGGACTGGTACCAGCGGTCCCCGCCCACATAGTCCTTGAGGTCGTCGGCAGCCGCGGCGAGCCGCCGCAGGAAGCGCCGGTCCTCGGCCAGTTCGGCCAGCCGCCCGGGCGAAACGCTCCCCAGGAGGCGTACGGGATCGCATTCGGAGGCGGCCCAGTGTTCGGGGTCCACGGACTGGAAGAGGTCACGGGTCTCGGCGTGCCAGGACCAGCGCAGATTGCGCGCCAGGTCACTGAGGGGGTGAAGGGCTTCGGGGAGTACGGGACGCACGGTGAATCTGCGGATGGCCTTCACGAGCTTCCACCTTCACGGAGGACGTACCAGGACGGCGTATCGACGTTGCTGTGGCTGGGCGTAGCGGGGCGAACCAGGCGGACGCACGTCGCTGTGCGCACTTTGTCACCCATGACGGTAGCGGCGAGGGTGCCTCCGCAACTACGGCGCGAAGTGCTCCGCGGGATGTGCCGTACTGCGACCGGAGGACGATCGTCACTGATCACGCCCGCGCGGCGGAGCCTCGCACGTCAGGGTCCGCGCCCCCTGCGGAAGGGCTGGAAATCGCCGCAACCTTTACATGTCCGCCACGGGCGATATGGCCGATTCCGCCCCCTCGTACGACCTTGTGGCGCTTCACACCGCACGAGAGGCTGCCAAGTGGCGATCCGGCCACGGCCTCGCAGGACCCGTACAGGGAACTCGCGAGGCCTGCCAGAGCCCCATCGGGCCCGCGCGCACCACCGGCCGGAGCACGCCGAGTCGAGGAGGGGAACTCACACCATGGCAGTGACGCGCGAGCGGCGGCTGCACTGGGCGGGAGGCCTGACCGCGGTCATGACGGCCGCGGTGCTTTCGGCCATCACCCTGCCCGCACACGCCGCCCCCGAGGGGCAGATGTCCGGCGCGGGCGGAGCGGGTTCCGTCAGCGGCAGCTACATAGTGACGCTCAAGGGGGGAACGAAGGCTCCGTCGAAGGCGGGCAAGGCCGTCGCCACCAAGTACGGAGCGAAAATAAGCCACACCTACAGCACGGCGCTCAACGGCTTTGCGGTGAAGGTCGACGAGAGGCAGGCCGAGCGCCTGGCGGCCGACTCCCGCGTCGCCTCGGTCTCGCGGGACGCCACCGTGGCCGTCGAGCACCGGCAGGCGGACCCGCCGTGGGGCCTCGACCGCATCGACCAGCAGGACCTGCCGCTGGACAGCAGCTACACCTGGCCGGAGTCCGCGGGCCAGGGCGTGACGGCGTACGTCATCGACACCGGCGTACGCATCACCCACAAGGACTTCGGCGGCCGGGCGAGCAACGGCTGGGACTTCGTCGACAACGACGCCACCGCCCAGGACGGCCAGGGCCACGGCACGCACGTGGCGGGCACGATCGCGGGCACGACGTACGGCGTCGCGAAACAGGCGAAGGTCGTCGCCGTCCGCGTGCTCGACGACAACGGGGCCGGCACGCTCTCGCAGGTCATCGCGGGCATCGACTGGGTGACCAAGAATGCCCGGAAGCCCGCGGTCGCCAATATGAGCCTGGGCGGGCTCGCGGACCCGCAACTGGACGCCGCGGTCCGCAACTCCATCGCCTCCGGCGTCACCTACGCGGTCGCGGCGGGCAACGACGGCCTCCCGGCGAGCCTCTACTCACCGGCCCGTGTCAAGGAGGCGATCACGGTCGGCGCGAGCGACAAGAAGGACGCGAGGGCGGACTTCTCCAACTGGGGCGCGCGGCTCGATCTGTTCGCCCCCGGCGTGGACGTCACCTCCGCCTCCAACGCGAGCGACACGGGCAGGGCGACCTTCTCCGGTACGTCGATGGCGTCGCCGCACGCGGCAGGTGCGGCCGCGCTCTATCTGGCCGAC
>NZ_LIQZ01000021.1 GCF_001418655.1 Streptomyces phaeochromogenes
CCGCAGTCCCCCGCGAGCTTCGTTCCGGAGGCGATCCGTGCCCGCACACCCGTCCGCAATCACCCTCGTCCCCCGCCCCACCAAGACCGTGCTGCGGCCGGGGTACTTCACGCTGGACGACGACACCGCCCTGAACATCGGCGCAGGCACCGAACCGGCCGCGGAACTGCTGCGCACCCTGCTCGCCCCCGCCACCGGACTGGCCCTGCCACCGTCCCCGAGCGGGCAGTTGAAGCTGGCCGTCGACTCCGGCCTCGGCGGCAGCCTGGGCGACGAGGGATACGTCCTCACGATCGCCCCGGACGCCGCACTGCTGCGCGCCGCGCACCTCACCGGTCTGCTGCGCGGTATCCAGACGATCCGTCAACTCCTGCCCCCACAGGCCCTGTCGGAGACTCCGCAGGCCGACACTCCGTGGCTGCTGCCGTGCTCCGAGATCACCGACCGCCCCCGGCACCCCTGGCGCGGCGCGATGCTGGACGTGGCACGCCACTTCCAGCCCGTCTCCTATCTGCGCCGGTACGTCGACATGCTGGCCCTGCACAAGATCAACGTGTTCCATCTGCATCTCACCGACGACCAGGGCTGGCGCATGCCGGTCGCCGCCCGCCCCAAGCTCACCGAGATCGGCGGCCATCGCGCCGAGTCCCAGACCGGCCCGGCCGGCAGCGGCACGTACGACGGCGTCCCGCACGGTGGGGCGTACACGCGGGCCGAACTCGCCGGTCTGGTGCGGTACGCGGCCGCCCGCGGCATCACCGTCATGCCCGAGATCGAGATGCCGGGGCACGTACGCGCCGCCCTCGCCGCCTATCCCTCGCTGGGCAACCACCCGGAGCGCAGCCTCGACGTCTGGACGCGCTGGGGTGTGTGCGACACCGTCCTCGGTGTCCACGACGAGGTCCTCGACTTCTGCCGCACCGTCCTCGAAGAGGTCATGGACGTCTTCCCGTCGCCGTACATCCACCTCGGCGGCGAGGAGTGCCCGACCGCCGAGTGGACGCACAGCGTCGCCGCACGCGAACGAGCTGTGGCGGAGGGCCTGCCGAACGCCGAGGCGCTGCACGGCTGGTTCCTCGGGCAGATCGGCGACTTCCTCGTCCGCCGCGGACGTCGGCCGGTCGGCTGGGCCGAGACCGGCGCCGAACTGCCCCTGGACTTCACCGTGATGACCTGGCGCGACCCGTCCCACACCCTGACGGCGGCGCGCCGCGGCCACTCCGTGATCAACGCGTACCACCGGGCCACGTACCTCGATTACGCCCAGTCCGACGACCCCCACGAGCCGCCGGCCCAGCCCGGCACCGTCGTCGATCTGCGCGCGGTCCACGCCCACGACCCCGTACCCGAGGACGCGGACGCCGAGGCCGCCGGGCGGGTGCTCGGCACCCAGACCCAGCTGTGGACCGAGTTCGTCACGACGCCCGCCCACATCGAGTACCTCACCTACCCGCGGCTGTGCGCCCTCGCCGACCGCGGCTGGAGCGGCGCGACCGACTGGGCCGACTTCCGTGCCCGGCTCGGCGAGCACACCGCCCGGCTCGACGCGCTCGGCATCAACCGCCACCCCTGACATCGCTCCCCACACACACCGCACACCACCCCTGACCTGTCCGTTCCGGGAATCACCCCCACCTTTCTGGAGAGGAACAACGATGAGATTCGCCAAGAAGAGGCTGCGCGCCACCGCACACACCGCCGTCGCCGTGGCCATGGGCGCCGCCGCGCTCACGGCACTCCCCACCACCGCGAGCGCAGCCGCCGACGGGCTGAGCGTCCAGTACCGTACGAGCGCCACGGGAGCCGCCGCCGACCAGGCCGAACCCTGGTTCAAGGTGACGAACACCGGTGCCACGAGCGTGCAGTTGAGCGGCGTCAAGGTCCGCTACTACTTCAAGGCGGACTCGGCGAGCGCGACCTACCGCTTCGCCTGTTCCTGGGCCGTCAAGGGCTGCGCCAACGTCACGGGCACCTTCGGCACGCTCGCCAACCCGACCGCCACGGCCGACCGTTACCTGGAGATCGGCTTCACCTCCGGTGCCGGTTCGCTGGCCCCGGGCGCCGACACCGGCGACCTGCAACTGCGCTTCTACCAGTCGAACTGGGCGTCACTGAACCAGAGCGACGACTACTCCTTCGGCGCCTCCCGCACGTCGTACGGCGACTGGACCAAGGTCACGGCCCAGCTCGGCGGCACGCTCCTGTGGGGCCAGGCCCCGGCGGGCAACGGGCCGACGGATCCGCCCACCGACCCGCCGACCGATCCTCCGGCCGAGGGCGCCGCGCTGTTCGACGACTTCAACTACAGCGGCCACACCGACCCGAGGATCTCGGCGAACGGCTGGAACGTGCGCTCCAACTCCGGTGGTCCCGGCGTGCCCGGAGCCACCTGGGCGCCCGAGAACGTCACCTTCGCCACCACGGGCGGCAACTCCATCATGAACCTGGAGACGTCGACCGCCGGCACCGCGGGGAGCACCGAGCAGACCGAGATCCTCACCAAGTCGATGAAGTTCAAGAACGGCACCTACGCGGCCCGCGTCAGGTTCAACGACGCGCCCAAGTACGGCCCGGACGGCGACCGTCTCGTCCAGACGTTCTTCACCATCAACGACCTCAAGGCGCCGATGGCGGACGACTACGCCGAGTACGACTTCGAGTATCTGCCCAACGGCGGCTGGGGCGAGCCGGCCAACATCCTCTACACGACGTCCTGGGAGACCTACCAGGCCGACCCGTGGGTGGCGGTCAACCAGCACACCGAGGCCCGCCAGAGCTTCAGCGGCTGGCACGACCTGGTGCTGACCATCGACAACAGCACCATCAAGTACTACATCGACGGACAGCTCTTCGGCACCCACGGCGCCCAGTACCTGCCGGAGCGGCCGATGTCGATCAACTTCAACCAGTGGCTGATCGACCTCGCGGGCCAGACCAGCACCACGGCGCGGGCGTACGACCAGCAGGTCGACTACGTCATGCACGTCAAGGACCAGGTCCTCACGCCGGCCCAGGTCACCGCCAAGCTGAACGCGTACCGCAGCGCCGGCACCAGGTTCGAGGACACGGTCCCCGGCGTCTGACCGGCACCTGACCGGCCCGGGGCCCGCCCCGGGCCGGTCACCCTCCGCTGCCGGCCCTGCGGCTCGCGGCCGACTTGACGATCGTCTGGCACCAGGCGAGGTCCGCGGCGTCCACGGGCGCCGCGGACAGGGCGTCGAGCCAGCGCTGCCAGAGGTCGGCCCTGCTCCACGCGGTGAAGCGGCGGTGCGCGGTGGAGTGCGAGATCCCGAACTGCGCCGGGAGCTGCTGCCAGCTGCATCCCGAGGTGAGCACGTAGACGACGGCGGTGAGCGCCGCCCGTTCGTTCGCGGAGCCGGAGGCAGACCCGGAAGCAAGCAGCGGTTCGGCGGCGGCCCACAGCGCGTCCGGTACGAGATGCCGTGCCAGGACCGGGCTCAGCGTGGCGGAGAGGTGGTCGCGGATCTCCTCGTCGTCCGCCGGCGCGGGCGTCGACGACGGCTCCCCGGCCGCCGGGCCGCCCTCGTCCTGGAGACCGGCGGCCGGAGCCGCGGTCTCGTCCGTCGGCCGGTCCTTCTGCCGGTCCGTCGCCTGGTCGGCGGCCTGGTCGGCGGCCTGGGACCGGTAGGTCCGCCACTGGGTCAGCAGGTCCTGGTGGCTGCCCCGGACCCAGCGCATGTAGTCGCGCATGTTGCCCAGGCGGCGGCGAGGCGCCTCCTCCTCCGGGCCGAGCAGCTCCATGGCCCGCTCGGCGAGCTGTTCCTGCCGGTCCAGATAGCGGCGCTCACCGGCCAGGAAGCTGCCCCACACGTCGTCGTCGACCCGGAAGTAGTGGCTCCGCTCCCCCGGCACCGCGTGCCGTCTGATGAACCCGGCCTCGACCAGGCGCCGGGTCGCCAGCGAGACGGAACCGGCGCTGACCCGCAGGGCGCGGGCGAGCGCCGCCGACGAGACGTACGGAACATCCGTGATGAGCAGGTAGGCGATGATGCGGCCGTCCATCCGGCTGCTCCCGGCCGCCTCCCAGACCAGCCCGACCTCCTCCACGAACGACTCCCGGCTCCAGCCGCCACCGTCCTGGTGTCCGGAGCCGTCGAGATGTCCGGAGCTGTCGTACGTGGTGCTGGCTGGCGCCTCGCCCGGCATTGAGTCCTCCTCGTAAACTTTCATCTCATCTTAAAAGTTTCGCAGCTTTGCATTGACATGGCATCTCAGCGACGCCCAGTATCCCGGTACGCGCCCTGGTGAGCACCCGGCAGCCCAGGCCCTTTTCCTGAGGCCGGGCCATGGCGCGCCCCTGCTCTCCCATGGAGTCGTCGTGCCCAGATCACCCATGTTCACAGCCCCGGCGAGCCTATCGCTGGCCCTCGTTCTCGCCCTCGCCGCTTCCGGTTGCTCCAGCGGCGCGAAGAGCGGCGGCGGTGCGACGAAGACCGGCGGCTTCTCGGTCGCCGTGGCCGAACCCGACCATCTCACCCCGGGCCGCAGCACGGTCGGCTGGGACCAGCTGCGCGTGCTCTTCGCCCCGCTGGTCAAGGTCGACGCCAAGGGCGGGATCAGTTACGTACAGGCGAAGTCGGTGACCTCCACCGACGCCCGGCACTGGACCATCAAGCTCCGCTCCGGCTGGAAGTTCCACAACGGCGAGGCGGTCACCGCCCAGAGCTACGCCGACGCCTGGAACGCCACCGCCTACGCCCCCAACGGTTGGGCCGGGAACGGCCAGCTCACCGGTATCGAGGGCTACGCGGCACTGAACCCGGCCAAGGGCAAGCCGAAGACCAAGACCCTCTCGGGTGTGAAGGTCGTCGACGCCACGACCCTGGACGTCACCCTCACCAGCCCGGACAGCCAGTTCCCGCTCCAGCTCACCCCGAGCCAGCTCGGCTTCTACCCGATGCCGAAGGCCGCCTTCAAGGACCCCAAGGGCTACGACAAGAAGCCGATCGGCAACGGCCCGTTCCGGATGACCTCCGTCTGGAAGGCCGACGAGGGCACCACGGTCAGCGCCTACGCGGCGTACCGGGGCCCGAAGCCCAAGTCGTCCGAGATCACCTTCAAGAGCTATGCCGACCTCAACACCGCGTACACCGACGTGCAGGCGGGCAACATCGACCTCGCCTATGTGCCGGTCAGCAAGTACGGCCAGGCCAAGGCCGACTTCGGGGACCGGCTGCACACGTACGACGCGCCGTCGCTGGAGTTCATGGGCCTGCCGCTGCAGGACAAGAAGTTCGACGACGTCCGGCTGCGCAAGGCGCTGTCCATGGCGATCGACCGGTCCGCGGTCAACAAGGCCATCTACGGCGGGCTCTACACCCCGGCCACCTCCCTCACCCCGTCCTCCGAGGTCGGCGCCGAGACGGACATCTGCGACGCCTGCGCCTTCGACCCGGCCGCGGCGAAGAAGCTGCTCAAGGAGGCGGGTGGCTGGTCCGGGAAGCTGACCATCACCTACCCGGGCGGGCTCGGCCTCGACGAGCTCTACAAGGCGGTCGCCAACCAGCTCAGGCAGAACCTGGACATCCCCGATGTCAGGGCCCAACCGACCGCCGACTGGGCCGAGTTCAGCGAGAAGGCGTTCGGCGGAAAGATCGCCGGGCTCAACCACGCCCACTGGGGCGCCCTCTACCCGAGCATGCAGGCGACCCTGCGCGGCATCTTCACCAAGGCCGGCGGCTGCCAGGTGTGCAGCCACTACAGCGACGGCGATGTAGACAAGCTGCTCCAGCAGGCGGACAGCGCGGCCGACACCACCGCGGCGGCGAAGCTCTACAACGAGGCGCAGAAGCGCATCCTCCAGGACTTCCCGGTGATCCCGCTCTTCTACGGCAGCTACATCTACGCCAGCACCCCCAAGGTGACCGGGGTGACCGTGGGCCCGGCCGACGTCGAGCTCAGCCGGATATCCGTCGTCGGCTGACCGTCCGGCACTCCGTGGACGTACGCGTCCATCGGCACCCGCACCCCCGTACCCCCGACACCCCGGAGATCCGCACCAGCATGACCGCCGCCACATCCGAGCAGTCCGCCCCCGCCATGCCGTCCCCCGGGAACTGGGTACGGCACGCGGCGACCGTCCCCGAGACCCACGCCTACCCGGCCGTGGACGAACTCCTCGCCTCCTTCCGGCAGTTGGCGAAGGCCCATCCGGGCCTGGTGACCGAGAGCCGGATCGGCACCTCCACCCTCGGCGAACCCCTGTACTGCTTCACGGTGGGCGAAGGACCCGCGAGCCTCACGACGGACGGGGACGGCGGATACGTCGTCGTCGGCGGGGTGCACCCCAACGAGTCGGTCGGCGCGGTGACCGCCCTCCACCTGGCCGGGGCCCTGTGCGAAAGCCCGGAACTGCGCGGGCACTTCGGCGGGGCCTGGCACATCGTGCCCTGCATCGACCCGGACGGGGCCCGGCTCAACGAGGGCTGGTTCGCCACCCCCACCGACAAGCGCAACTACGGACGCCACTTCTACCGGCCCGCCGGCAACGAACAGGTCGAGTGGACCTTCCCGTTCGCCTACAAGAAGGCGTGGTTCGACCGCGTCCTGCCCGAAACCCTGGCGCTGATGCGGCTGTTGGACGCCACCCGGCCGCGCTTCCTGACCACCCTGCACAACTGCGAGGCGGGCGGCGTCTATTACTACATGAACCGTCCGGCTCCGGAGCTGTACGGAGTCCTGACCGAGATCCCGGCCTCCCTCGGCATGCCGCTGGCGACCGGCGAACCCGAGGCCGCCCACGCCCCGGTCTACTCCCCCGCCGTCTACGGCTGCATCGACATGAAGGACGCGTACGACTATCTCGAAGGGCTCGGCGTCGACGCCGCCGCCAAGATCGCGGGCTCGTCGAGCGCCGCGTACACCGAGCGCTACGGCACCTTCTACTTCGTCACCGAGGTCCCGCACTGGAGCCACCCGGACGCCGACGACAACACGCCCATCGAGCGGCGCCACGCCGATGTGGTCCGGGGCCGGGCTCGGGCGCTGGGCGAGGCCGGGACCTTCCTCGGCGGCATCCTCGACGCGGCGAACCCGCATCTCACCATCCAGTCCCCGTTCCTGCGGGCGGTCCGCGAGTTCGTACCCTCGCTGACCGAACTCGCCACCATGGAGTCGGCCCGCGCCGACGAACTGCCCGACCGAGCCGCCACGGTCTCCGAACGCTTCGACTGCGAAGCCGGTGTGCACAGCCTGCGCGTCCGCTTCGGGGGCATGCTGCTGCGCGCCCTCAACGCGGAAGTGGTCGCGGGCACCGCCACCCCCGAAGTGCGCCGCTGCCACCGGGAGTTGCTGGAGACGTACGAGACCTGGGAGCGCGAGGCCGGCCCGGCCACGGGCGACCCGATCGCGATCTCCACGCTGGCCGGGATCCAGTACGGGGCGCTGCTGGCCGCCGCGGACCACGCCCGCGACAGAGATCTCACGAGGGACCCCGGATGACGTACCTCATACGCCGCCTGCTGGAGGCACTGCTCGTCTTCTTCGGCATCAGCCTGGTCATCTACGCGATGACGTACGTCCTGCCGGGCGACCCCATCGCCGCGCTCGCCGGCGACCGGCCGCTCGCCCCGAGCGTGGCGCGTGCCCTGCGCGAACAGCACCACCTCGACGATCCGTTGCTGGTCCAGTACGGCCACTACCTGGCCGGGCTCTTCCACGGCGATCTCGGGACCGACTTCAGCGGGCGCTCGGTCGCCGAGCAGATGGCCGACCGCTGGCCGGTCACCCTGAAGCTGGCCCTGACCGCCTGGGGCATCGAGGCGGTCGTCGGCATCGGGCTCGGGGTGCTCGCCGCGCTGCGCCAGGGGACCTGGACGGACCGTACGGTGCTCGCCTTCACGATCGGCGCCACCTCCGTGCCGGTGTTCGTGCTCGCGTACACCGCGCAGGTCGTCCTCGGTGTGCGGCTGGGGTGGTTCCCGGTCGCCGGGAACACCGACGGCTGGCCGACGAGCTATCTGCTGCCCGCGCTCTGCGTCGCGGCCTTCGGACTGGCGTCGGTGTCCCGGCTGGTCAGGGCCGAGGTGATCGAGAACCTGCGCGCCGACTACGTACGCACCGCCGTCGCCAAGGGCCTCAGCCGGCGCCGGGTGGTCGGCGTCCACGTCCTGCGCAACTCCCTCATCCCGGCCGTCACCTATCTCGCCATCGACCTCGGCTACCTGCTCGGCGGCACCGTGATCATCGAGGGCGTCTTCAACCTTCCCGGCATCGGCCAGCTGCTCTTCCAGGCCATCCGCGCCCACGCCGGACCGACGGTGGTGGGGGTGTCGACCGCTCTGATCCTGATCTTCCTGGCCGTGAGCGTCCTGGTCGACCTCCTCAACAGCCTCCTGGACCCGAGGATCCGCCATGACTGACGCCGCTCTCTCCCCTGAAAAGCTCGGGGCACAAGGGACTTCGACCGAAGCTTCGTACCAGGCCCCACAGGGCACCTGGCACGAGCTGCGCCGCAGGCCGGTGTTCCTCCTCACCGGCGGCTGCGCGCTGTTGCTCCTCCTGCTCGCCGCCGCGCCCGGGCTCTTCGCGGGCTGGTTCGGCCACGGCGACCCGACCGTCTGCGAGCTGGGCCACAGCGCCGAGGGCCCGGCCCCCGGCCACCCCTTCGGATACGACGTCCAGGGCTGCGACCTGTACGCCAACGTCATCCACGGAGCGGGCGCCTCGCTCGGCGTCGGTCTGCTCGCCACCGGTCTCGGGCTCGCCGTCGCGCTGGTCCTCGGCTGCCTCGCCGGGATGGCCGGGCGGATCGTCGACAGCGTGATCGCCCGGATCACCGACGTCTTCCTCGGCTTCCCGTTCCTGCTCGGCGCGATCGTCGTCCTCAACAGCTTCACCACCCGGGACGTACCGACCGTCGCCGGGGTACTGGCGCTCTTCGGCTGGCCGACCATGACCCGGGTGGTGCGGGCTTCGGTGCGGTCGGTGCGCGAGGCCGACTACGTGGTGATGGCCCGCAGCCTCGGCGCGAGCCAGTGGTTCATCGTGCGCCGACACGTCCTGCCGAACGCCCTCACCCCGGTCCTCGTCCTCGCCACCATCACCGTCGGCGGAGTGATCGTCGCCGAGGCCGCGCTGACGTTCCTCGGCGTCGGGCTCCAACCCCCCTCGATCTCCTGGGGACTTCAGCTCGCGGGAGCCCAGAACTCCTTCCAGACCCACCCTCATCTGCTGATCTTCCCCGGGCTCTTCCTGTCCTTCACCGTCTTCGTGCTCATCACCTTCGGCGACACCGTGCGTGACGCCCTGGATCCGAGAGGCCGGTGACCCCTCATGGACCACACGACCAACCACACGACCGCGAAAGCCCCACTGAACGACCCGCTGGACGCACCACTGTTGGACGTCCAGGACCTCACCGTCGACGTGCTGTCCCGCTCCGGCGCCGCCCAACGGGTCGTCCATGGCGTCTCGTTCACCCTCCACGAGGAGGAGACCCTCGCACTCATCGGCGAGTCCGGCTCCGGCAAGAGCATCTCCGCGATGGCCGTCATGGGCCTGCTCCCGGCCACCACCGCCCGGGTCGGCGGCAGCGCCCGCCACCGGGGCACGGACCTGCTGACCCTGCCCGAGGACCAGTTCCGTGCCCTGCGCGGCAGGCGCATCGCGATGGTCTTCCAGGACGCCCTGTCCGCCCTCAACCCCACCCTGACCGTGGGCTTCCAGATCGCCGAGACGATACGGGCCCACGAGGGCGTCGGCCGCCGCGAGGCGCGCGCCAGGGCCGTCGAGCTGATGGCCCGGGTCCGCATCCCCGACCCGGCCCTCCGCTACCGCGACCACCCGCACCAGTTCTCCGGCGGTATGCGGCAACGGATCATGATCGCGATGGCGGTGGCACTCAGCCCCGACGTCCTCATCGCCGACGAACCCACCACCGCCCTGGACGTCACCGTGCAGGCACAGATCATGGAACTGCTCGCCGAACTCCGCGAGGAGACCGGCTCCGCCCTGCTGCTGATCACCCACGACCTGGGCCTCGCCGCGGGCACCGCCGACCGGGTCGCGATCATGTACGCCGGGCGCATCCTGGAACAGGCCCCGGTCCAGGAGCTGTACGACCGGCCCGCCCACCCCTACACCCGGGGGCTGCTCGCCGCCGTGCCCCGCCTCGCCGGGGACACCGACGACCTCACTCCGATCCCGGGCACCCCGCCGGGCCCCGGCCTGCTGCCCGCCGGCTGCGCCTTCCATCCGCGCTGCCCCGACGTCGGCGAACGCTGCGCGACGCAGGAGCCGATGCTGCTCCCGGCCCTCCCCGACCCGCCCGCGCGCCTCGTCGCCTGCCACTATCCGCTGGAGGTCTCCGGTGCCCGATGACGTCCCGACCGGTGCCCCGCTCGTTGAGACCGGCGTCCCGCTCCTCGAGGCCCGCGGCCTGGTCAAGCACTACCGGTCCGGCGGGCTGCCCCTCGGCGGCAGGCGCCGGGCCACGGTCAAGGCCGTCGACGGGGTCGACCTGACCCTGCGGCGGGGCTCGACCCTCGGTCTCGTGGGCGAGTCCGGCTGCGGCAAGTCGACCCTCACCCGCCTGCTGATGGCCCTGGACCGGCCCACCTCCGGCACCGTGCTCGTCGAGGGCCGGGACCTGCTCGCCCTGCCGTCGGCCGAGCTGCGCCGCCGCAGGCGGGACATCCAGCTGGTCATGCAGGACCCGTACACCTCCCTCGATCCCCGGATGACGGCCCTGGAGATCGTCCGTGAGCCGCTCGACATCCACCGCGACCTGATGCCGAAGAAGGAACGCGCCTCCTGGGCCCACGAGTTGCTGCACATGGTCGGGCTCGACCCCGGGCACGCGCACCGCCACCCCCACCAGTTCTCCGGCGGGCAGCGCCAGCGCCTCGGCATCGCCCGGGCACTCGCGCTGCGCCCGAAGATCCTGGTCTGCGACGAACCGGTGTCGGCGCTCGACGTGTCCGTGCAGGCGCAGGTGATCAACCTGTTCAAGGAGCTGCAGCGGGAGTTCGGGCTCAGTTACGTGTTCATCGCGCACGATCTGGCCGTGGTCCGGCATGTCGCCGACGAGGTCGCCGTCATGTATCTGGGGCGGATCGTCGAGCACGGCGACCGCGACACCGTCTACTCCCGCCCCGCGCATCCGTACACCCGGGCGCTCCTCTCGGCCGTCCCCGATCCGGACCCGCGCGGGCGGGGCGCAACCGGCCGCATAGTGCTGCAGGGCGACCCGCCCAGCCCGACCCGGCCACCCACCGGCTGCGCCTTCCACACGCGCTGCTGGAAGAGCGAGGAGATCTGCGTGGATCAACAGCCTGTTCCGACCCCGGAGTCGGCCGTCGGACGGCGGCAGGTCTCCTGCCACTTCCCCGAGAACTGACAGCTGAGAACTGAGAACTGACAGGACGGAACAGCGCACATGCTGGAGCAGGAGATCTTCCGGGTCGACGACCCCGGACGGATCCGTGATCTCGCGAGAGCCCACCCCTGGGCCACCCTGATCAGTCACACTCCCGACCGCGGACTGGTCGTCTCCCATCTGCCGGTCCTGGTCGACGACTCGCGCCAGGACGCCGGTGACACCCGGGACGCCGGCTGCACGCTCCTCGGCCACCTCGCCAGGGCCGACGCCAGGAAGCACGAACTCGGCTCCCACGAGGTCGTGGTCGTGATCCAGGGGCCGCACGGCTACATCTCACCGAGCTGGTACGGGGAGACACCCCACGTGCCGACCTGGAACTTCACCGTCCTGCACGTCCAAGGCCGCCCCGAGGTCCTGGACCCGACGGACACGTACGACGTGCTGTCGGCCACCGTCGACCACTTCGAGGACCTCTTGCCCGAGCCATGGCGGCTGGCCCGCGTGGAGAGTTACGCCCACCGGATCGCCGCCGCCGTCACCGGATTCCGGCTGCCCGCCACGAAGGTGACCGCCAAGGCGAAGCTGAGCCAGGACGAGCGCGAGGAGATCGTCCTCCGCCTCGCCGGGGCCCTCGAATCCGGCCGGCCGTACGCCGTTCCCGAACTCGCCCGCGCCATGCGCGACACCCGGAGGAACCCGTGAACGACCCGAACACCGTGACCGACCCGAACACCGAGGCGCCCGGCGACCCCTCGGCCACCGCCCGACCGCTCACCCTGCGCCGCGTCCACCTCGGCGCGGGCGGACCGCTGAGCGATGTCCGTATCGAGTCCGGTCTCGTCAGGGCCGTGTTCCCCGCGGGCGAAGCACCGCGCGCCGACGGCCAGAGCCTCGACCTCGACGGCCGTACGCTGCTGCCGGGGCTGTGGGACTCACACGTGCACATGGTCCAGTGGGCGGGCCTGCGCCGCCGGCTCGACGTGTCCGGCGCCGGGTCGGCGAGGGAAGCCGCGGACGCCACAGGCCGGCAGGCGGCCACGCTGCCACCCGGGGAGCCGATGATCGGCCACGGCTTTCGTGACGGGCTGTGGCCGGACGCGCCCCACAAGGACCTCCTCGACGCTCTCGTCCCGGACCGCCCCGCCCTGCTGATCAGCATGGATCTGCACTCCGCCTGGCTCAACTCGGCCGGACTCGCCCTGGTCGGGCGCGGCGACCACCCCACCGGGCTGCTGCGCGAGGACGAGTGCATCCAGGCCATGGCCCAACTCCCCACCGCCTCGGTGGAGTTGACGGACCAGTGGGTGCAGGAGGCCTGCGTCGCCGCCGCCGCGCGCGGGATCACCGGCATCGTCGACTTCGAGTACGCCGACAACATCGCGGACTGGACCCGCCGGATGACCGGCACCTCGGTGCCGCTGCGCGTGGCCGCCTCCATCTGGTCCCCGCAGCTGGAGGCGGCGATCGGACTCGGGCTCCGCACCGGCCAGACCCTGGACACCCCCGGCGGGCTGCTGGAGGTCGGGCCGTTCAAGCTGCTCACCGACGGCTCGCTCAACACCCGTACCGCGCTGTGCCACGAGGCGTACCCGGGCACGGTCCCCGGCGAGCCCGGTTCCCACGGACTGGAGCAAGTGCCCCCGCAGGAGCTGGTGTCCCTGCTGCGCCATGTCTCCTCCCACGGGATCGAGCCCGCGATCCACGCGATCGGGGACCGCGCCAACGAGATGACCCTCGACGCGTTCGAGGCGGTGCGCTGCCACGGCCGGATCGAGCACGGCCAGCTGCTCGCCCCCAAGGACATCCCGCGCTTCGCCGAACTGGGCGTCACCGTGAGCATCCAGCCCACCCACGCGGTGGAGGACCGGGATGTCGCCGACCGCCACTGGGCGGGCCGGACCCACCGGGCGTACGCCTTCGCCGACCTGCTCGCCGCCGGGGCCGTCCTGGCGCTGGGCTCGGATGCCCCCGTCGCGCCGCTGGACCCCTGGCTGACCATGGCGTCCGCCGTGACCCGGACCGGCAACGAGCGCCCGCCGTGGCACCCGGAGCAGCGGATACCGGTGGCGGACGCCCTGGCCGGCTCGTCCCGGGGACAGCGGCTGATCCGGGTCGGCGACCGGGCCGACCTGGTGATCACCGACGCCGACCCGCTCACCGCGGACGCCGGGACCCTGCGCGAGATGCCGGTGCACGCCACGCTGCTCGCCGGAGCCTGGACGCACGGCCCGTCGATGTGACCGGTTCGCCGTGACCCGATCACCGTGACTGGCCCTCTGTGGCCTGTTCGCCGCGACTGGTCCTCCGTGACCTGTTCGCCGCGACCTGTTCGCCGTGGCCTGTTCCGGCCCGACGATGACCATCTTGGTCTAGACCTTGACGTGTCCCACTCATGAGGACCACTCTGAGAGCGCTCTCAAACGACCGGAAGGGGCCGCGCCGCCCTTGCCTCCCCGTGACGGGACGCGGCCCCCGACCATCCGTCCGTCGCATTTCGACTCCGGTGGGAGAAGCCCACCTGGCAGGAGGACGAGCGTGCTTGCCCTACGGAAAGCGCTGGTGGCCCTGGTCGCCGCGGCAACCGTCACCGCGGGACTCACGACGGTGGGCCCCGCATCCCGCGCCGAAGCCGCGGTGCCCACGACCATCCCGCTGGAGATCAAGAACAGCTCCGGGCGCAGCGATCAGGTGTACATCTACAACATCGGGACCCTGCTCTCGACCGGCCAGCAGGGCTGGGCCGACGCGAACGGCACGTTCCACGCCTGGCCCGCCGGCGGCAACCCGCCGACCCCGGCGCCCGACGCGTCGATCGCCGGACCGGCCAACGGCCAGACCAAGACGATCCGGATGCCCAAGTTCTCCGGCCGGGTCTACTTCTCCTACGGCCAGAAGCTCGTCTTCAAGCTGACCACCGGCGGTCTCGTACAGCCCGCGGTGCAGAACCCGTCCGACCCGAACGTGAACATCCTCTTCAACTGGACCGAGTACACGCTCAACGACGCCGGACTGTGGATCAACAGCACACAGGTCGACATGTTCTCGGCCCCGTACGCGGTCGGCGTCAAGAACACCGCCGGCGCCACCAAGAACACCGGCCACCTGAAGCCCGGCGGCTACAACGGCTTCTTCAACGCGCTGAGGGGCCAGCCCGGCGGCTGGGCCAACCTCATCAGGACCCGGTCCGACGGGACCGTCCTGCGTGCCCTCGCACCCGGCCACGGCATCGAGGCAGGCTCCCTGCCCGCCTCCGTCATGAACGACTACATCAACCGGGTGTGGACCAAGTACGCCTCCTCCACGCTGACGGTGACACCGTTCGCGAACCAGCCGGGCACCAAGTACTACGGCAGGGTCTCCGGCAACGTCATGAACTTCACCAACGGCTCCGGCGCCGTCGTGACCAGCTTCCAGAAGCCGGACTCCGACAGCATCTTCGGCTGCTACAAGCTGCTGGACGCGCCGAACGACCTGGTGCGCGGCCCGATCTCCCGCACCCTGTGCGCGGGCTTCAACCGCTCCACGCTCCTGACCAACCCCAACCAGCCCGACACGAGTTCCGCGGGCTTCTACCAGGACACCGTGACCAACCACTACTCGCGGAAGATCCACGCCCAGATGGTCGACGGCAAGGCGTACGGCTTCGCCTTCGACGACGTCGGCGCCCACGAGTCGCTCGTCAACGACAACAACCCGCAGACGGCGTACATCACGCTCGACCCGTTCAGCTGAGCGGGCCGATCCGACAGCGTGTCGCGAGGGCCGGGCAGGTCTGCCCGGCCCTCGCGACACG
>NZ_LIQZ01000210.1 GCF_001418655.1 Streptomyces phaeochromogenes
GCCCGCAACCGAGAAAGCACCCCACCCCACAACTCGGCCCGCGCGGAGAGCGGACGCCGAGTCGTCCCCGGCCACCAGGAGAACGCATGCACGGCGGCAACGCCGTCAATCACCGCGTCGAGACCGAGGAGCGCATCCGAGTCGGGCACGTCGAGCGGCGGCTGCCAGTACGTGAGGACGTCAGGCCGCCCCACCTCCTCCAGCAACCGCAGAACACGATCAGCACCATCGGTGAGGGTGTTGCGATGGAACTCGTAGGCGAGATACACACCCGCATCAGCCGCAAGCTCCGCCGCCCGCCGAGTGTCCTCGACCACCGCCGCCCGCTCCTCCGCCGAAGCCTCCTCCGTCCCCGTCGCCCCCGCCCAGATCCGAATACGTGGCGCCCCGAGCAGCACGGCGGACCGAAGGACCCCGTCGAACTCCGCGGGGTCGGTCCGCCCGGCGCGGTAGTACGAGCCGTACGAGGCCACCGCGAGCCCCGCCTCCTCGGTGGCGCCGCGAACCCGGACGGCCGCGGCCTCGTCACCCGCGGGCACGTGGACATCGGCACCCCACTCGACACACTCCAGCCCCGCCTCGACCGCTGCCGTGAGAACCCCGCCCACATCAAGGTGCCGCAGGGTGACGGAACACAGCCCCAGCCGCAGCGACACCCCGTTCACACCGACTCCTCGGTGACCGAGGGGCCACCCGCACCACCCCCACCGAAGTCCACGACCGTACGCACCCCGTCGCCCCACCGAACGGCGACAACAAGCCCACTCACCTCAACACCGGCCTGCCCGGCAATCGGCGCCGCACCGGCTTCCCCGGTAAGGGACGCCAACCCGACGAACACCGTCCCCTCCTCCCCCGCACCGACAACTCCGGTGAGTTCGGGAACAAGAGCCCACGGCCCGTACGCCGTCCCCTGCGGCGCCCGCACCACACACGACGCCTCCCAGCCGTACAGCCCGGCCAGTTGACTCGTCACCTCCGGCCCGTCGAGCCGTACCTCCGCGCCCTGTTGGACCTCGGGGACGGTCCCCGGCGGCAGCGCGACAGCCCAACCGCTGTGGTGGACCGGCGTCCCCACCGGCACACCCACCATGCGATGCACACGCAGTTCGAGCCGGCCGCGGGCCAGCGTCAGGCTCTCGATCCGCGCCGACGGAAGCACGGGCCCGCCCTCGGGGAAGACCGGCCGATGCCACGAGGCGAGCCAGTCACGCCCGGCACCCAGCGGATGGATGCGTACACGGGCACTCCGCAGGCCACGGGCCGACAGCGCGACGTGATTGTCGGCAGCGTTGGCCGCGCTGGTCGGACCGGTACGGGTGGAGTACGCGAACCGGGCGTACAACGGGTCGCCCGGCGCCCGCTCAGGCGCCCGCGAGTCGAGCTTGTAACTGCCGTGGTTGTGCAGGCGCGAGAGACCGTCCCGCCCCGTCGTCTGGACGAGCAGCCCGGGCGCGGGAAGGGCGAGCACCCGGTCGGCCCCCTCCACCGGCGCCCGCTCCTCCGTGGCCGTCCACACCGGATCGTCGGCCGGGATCAGCAGCGAGAGGAACCCCTTGGAGGCCCAGTACGGGGACCCGGGCCCGGAGTACCACTGGAGAGTCGCCTCGTGCGGCCCGTACCAGCCAAGTCCGAGGAGCCCGTCCGCGGTCGGCGCGTCCCGGTCGAGGAAGTGCCGCAGCCCCCCGCTGAGGATGCGGCGGCTGACGCCCGGGTCGAGCGGTGTCTCACCGGTGAGCGCACCGAGCGCCACGGCGGTGACGGCCGCGAAGCGGTAGGTCAGCGAGCGCCCGTGGTGAATGGGCGCACCGTTCGCGTCGAAGAGCAGCGAGAACCCGTCCAGGAACTCCCGCAGCCGCGGGCCGAGTCGGTCGAGCAGTGCCCGGTCCCCGGTGAGGTGGGCGTGCAGTATCGGGTAGAAGTGGAGGGCCCAGCCGTTGTAGTGGTCGAAGGAGCGGCCGTCGCCGTCGGAGTACCAGCCCTGGCCCTGGTACCAGCCGTCCAGCAGGCCGAGCCCGCGGTCGATCGCCCCGCGTGTCTCGGCGTCGCCCCGTCCCACGGACTCCAGGAATCCGGCCACGGTCAGCGGGAAGAGGTACCAGTTGTTGGGGGCGGGCGTGTGCCGCAGCGCGCCGCGCAGCCACCGCTCGACGCGGTCCTGGTCGGCGGCCGGGAGGGTGTCCCAGGTCCAGCGCGTGGTGAGCCGCAGGGCCAGCGCCACGGAGGCCGACTCCACCATGGGCTGGCCCTGGATACCGTGGTGGCCGATCTCCGGCCAGGACTCGGCGTCGTCGCGGCCGGGGGTGAGGGTGCCGCGTGCGAGGCCGGCGGTGTAGCGCTCCAGGAATCCGTGCGGGTCCTTGCCGGACGCCCCGGCGGTGCGGAACGCGGCGAGCAGGAACGTACGGGCGAACCCTTCGAGACCGTCCGAGCGCACCCCCGACCGCGAGGGCGGGCCGGGCAGGTCGATCAGGGCATGGCCGGGGGTGGCGTAGCGGAGGGCGGCGGCCAGCAGCCGGTCGCCGGTGGCTTCCCAGTGGGCGCGGGTGTAGCCGGTGTGCGGGCTGAGGGTGCGGTCTTCCTCAGGGGGCGTGGGGAGGGGGTGTTCAGGCATGGGAGTGGCCACATCTCCTGTTCGTTCCGGCGGTTTCCGAAAGCGGCTGTGATGGTCGGGTCAGGCGAGGCGGGCCAGGTGTTCGGGCCGGACGGGGTGGGCGAAGGGGCGGCCGAGGGCGTACGACTCGATCTCGGCCAGTGCCAGGTCGGCGAGGCGACGCAGTTCGCCGCCCTTCGAGCCGGCGATGTGCGGGGTGATGAGGACGTTCGGGCAGTCCCACAGCGGGGAGTCGGCGGGCAGTACCTCCGGCTCGGTGACGTCCAGGACCGCGTTGATCCGCCCGGACACCACCTCACCGGTGAGAGCGGTCTGGTCGATGACCGCTCCGCGCGCGGTGTTGATCAGCGTGGTGCCCGTGCGCAGCCGCCCCAGCAGTTCGCGGCCGACCAGGCCTCGGGTCTCGGGCAGCAGCGGTGTGTGCACGCTGAGTACGTCGCTGACCGCGAACAGATCGGGCAGGGAGACCGGCTCCGCCCCGAGATCGCGTGCCTCGGTGTCCGTGACGAAGGGGTCGTGGAGCAGCACGTTCAGATCGTGCGGGCGGAGCAGGTCGATGACGCGGCGCCCGATGACCGAGGCGCTCAGGATGCCCACGGTTCTGCGGTAGTTGCCCGCGTCGGGGTGGCGTGCGTTCCAGTCGACGCGCCGGCGTTCGGTGCGGTAGGTACGGGCGGTGTCGAGGACGCGTTTGTTGGCGAGCAGGATCATGGCGAGGGTGTACTCGGCGACCGGTACGGCGTTGGCCGCGGCGGCGGAGGACACGGTGATACCGCGCTCCCAGCAGGCGGCCGTGATGTGGTGGCGTACGGTCCCGGCGGTGTGCACCACCGCGCGCAGCCGGGGCGCGGCGTCGAGTACCGACGCGTCGATGGGCGGGCAGCCCCAGCCGGTGACGAGCAACTCGGCGTCGGCGAGCGCCTGTTGGGCGGCGGGGGTGGTGAAGTCGTCCAGTACGAGCTGCGGGTCGATGTCGGTGAGGGCGGCCAGCCGGGCCCGTACATCCGGGTCGAGGACCTGATCCGCGGTCCTGTGTGCCATGGCGAGCACGGCACGCGGGCGGGGACGGGGCCGGAGGTCGGCGTGAGTCACTTGGCGCTCCTACGGGTCAACTGGGGCTCCTTGCACAACACCTGACGACACGTCACTTGACGGAACATCACATGACGGCACATCACTTGACGCTTCCGGCGGTCAGGCCGGACTTCCAGTAACGCTGCAGCGTGACGAACGCGACGATCAGCGGCACGACGGCGAGCAGCGAGCCGATGACGACGAGCGGGTAGTACTCGGGCGAGACGGTGGCGGAGCTGTTCCAGGTGTAGAGCCCGAGGCTCAGCGGATAGAGGTGCTGGTCGGAGAGCATCACCATGGGCAGGAAGAAGTTGTTCCAGATGGCGGTGAGCTGGAACAGGAAGACGGTGACGAATCCGGGGCCGAGCATCCGCAGACTGACGCGCACGTACGTCTGCAGTTCGCCGGCGCCGTCCACGCGGGACGCCTCCAGCACCTCGTTGGGTACGTAGCCGCTGCTGAGCAGGCGGGCGAGGTAGACGCCGAAGGGGTTGAACAGGACGGGGACGAAGACCGCCCAGAAGGTGTTGACCAGGCCGATCTCGGAGGCCACCAGATAGAGCGGGAGGGCGAGGACGGTCTGCGGGACCATGACGCCGGTGAGGACGAGACCGAACAGCTTCTCCTTGTGCCGGAACTCGTACTTGTCGAAGGCGTATCCCGCGGAGACGCTGATGAGGGAGCCGACCAGGGCGCCGCCGACCGCGTACAGCAGGCTGTTGAGGTACCACTCGCCGTAGAGGCCGCCGTCCATGGCGAAGAGGTCGGAGAGGT
Source organism: Streptomyces phaeochromogenes (assembly GCF_001418655.1). Taxonomy (GTDB): domain Bacteria; phylum Actinomycetota; class Actinomycetes; order Streptomycetales; family Streptomycetaceae; genus Streptomyces; species Streptomyces phaeochromogenes. The sequence goes on from NZ_LIQZ01000210.1 coordinate 4,463, forward strand.
TGCGGGAGAGGGAGAAGTCGCCGAGAGAGAAGATGTCGCTGCCGAAGAGGGCGTCGGCGTTCTTGGTGGACGCGAACAGCAGCCACAGGGCGGGCATCATCGTGTAGAGGGCGGCTATCAGGATGACGGCGTTGGCGACGCCGCGGCTGGTGAGCCCGGACCTGCCGAAGGGGCGGCCGAGCGGCTTGGTGGGCGGCTTGGTGGGTGGCCCGCCGGACGGGGTCGTGGGGGTCATGGGAGTCGTCGTGGTCATTTCGCGCTCCGTTCCCGGCGGCCGGCCCAACGAGTCACCGCGAACGACAGGGCGCAGGTGACGACGAGGAGGATGACGGAGGCCGCGGAGGCGAGTCCGTAGTTGTTGCGGCGGAAGGCCGCGTCGTAGATGTACATGTTCGGTGTGAAGCGGGAGTTGACCATCGGCGTCGCCTGGTTCATGAGCATCGGCTCGGTGAACAGCTGCAGCGCGGCGATCAGGGAGAACATGCACACCATCAGGACGGACCCCCTGATGATGGGGACCTTGACCTGGAGCGCGGTGCGCACGCCTCCCGCCCCGTCGATCCTGGCCGCTTCCAGCACCTCGCGCGGCAGCGCCTGGAGGGCGGCGTAGAAGATCACCATGTTGTAGCCGAGGCCGCTCCACAGGGCGATGTTGACGATCGACGGGAGCACGGTGTGCAGGCCCAGGAAGTCGATGGTGATGTCGGCCTCGGCGAAGAGCTTGATGACCGGGCTGAGCCCCGGTGTGTAGAGGTACAGCCAGATGACCGCCGCGATGATGCCGGGCACGGCGTGCGGCAGGTAGAGCAGCATCTGCGCGGTGCGCCGCAGCCGGATCAGTCCGGAGTCGAGCAGCAGGGCGAGGCCCAGTGAGCCGGCGACCACGAGCGGTACGAAGATCACGCAGTACAGGGCGATGGAGCCGAAGCCTGAGACGAAGCTCGGGTCCTGCAGCACGGCGAGGTAGCTGCGCAGCCCGGTGAAGATGGTGCGACCGCCTCCGAAGCCCAGGCCGTCGTGGTCCTCGGAGAAGAAACTGAGGTAGACGGCGTAGCCGACGGGGACGAGGAACACGGCGACGAGCAGTGCCGTGAACGGGGCGAGAAGCGTGACGTAGGCGAACCTCTGCTGTCGGCGTCCGGCTCTGCGGGTGCGGGCGGGGTCCGCCGGTGGCGGTGTGGTCCCCGCCCGTTTTCTGGGAGTCGTCACTGTGCTCACGGATGCACCTCGGATCCAACCTGATGTGCGGCTCTGGAGGGGTGGTGTGTGGCGGCGTGGTGTGGCACGGCGGCCGGTCAGCGGGTGGTGACGGACAGGCCGAGGCTCTTCAGGTCGGGCAGGGTCTTGCTCTGTGCCTCCCGGAGGGCCTCAAGGATGGTTCCGCTGCCGACACCGGCCCGCGCGAGCCCGTCGTCGCCCGAGCTGATCGTCGAGACCATGCGCGGCCCCCACTTCCATCGGGTGGAGATCAGCTCGGCCTCTCTCTGGAAGAGTCCGAAGATGTCCTGGCCGCCGTAGTAGCTGGTGTCCATCTCCTTACGGGCGACCGGAACCAGGTCGGTCACGGTCGGATACGCGCTGCTGACCCCGCTGGAGAGCTTGGCGCGCAGCGCGTCCGGGCTGGTGACCATCCAGGTGATGAACTCCAGGGCTTCCTCGGGGTGCGTGCTGTCCTTGGTGACCATGAAGGTCGAGCCGCCCTGGGTGCCCAGGGAGGGCTTCTCCGGGTCCCACTGCGGGGAGGGGGCGATGGCCCATTTGCCCTTGCCGCCCGGGGTGGAGGCCATCATCGAGCCCGCCGCCCAGGCGCCCGCCAGCCAGCCGGCCGTCTCACCGCTCTGCAGATGCGCCCGCCACTGCTGGCTGGACGAGGGCTCGACCCGCACCAGGTCGTCGTCGACCAGGCGCTGCCAGTACGCGGCGACCTTGCGGGTGGGGGCGTCGTCCATGGAGACGGTCCAGGACTTGTCGGAGGTGTCGTACCACTGGGCGCCGGCCTGCCAGGCGAGGCCGGCCATGGCGAGCGTGCCTCCGGTGGTGAAGAGAGAGGCGATACGGGAGTCGGGCTTGGCCTTCTTCAGCTTGCGGGCCGAGCTCTCGAACTCCGCCCAGGTCTTGGGCACGGGGATGTCGTACTTGGTGAACAGGTCCTTGCGGTAGAGGAAGACCATCGGTTCGATGTCGACCGGCAGGGCGTAGGTGCGCCCTTCGAAGGTGGTCAGGTCCATCGCCTGCGGGATGATCCTGCGGCGGACCGAGTCGGGCAGCATGTCCGTGATGTCGCGGGGCACACCGTCGATGGCGTAACTGGGCAGCTGGGGATACTCGATGGTGGCGACGTCGGGGGCGTTGCCCGCCCGGGCGGCGTTGCTGAGCTTGGCCCAGCCGCCCTGGTCGCCGGAGGGGACCTGCTCGAAGTCGACCTTGATTTTGGTGTGGGTGCGGTTGTACTCGTCCACGACCTCCTGGCTGCCGCGCAGCGCCGACCAGAAGGTGACGTGCACCGGACCGTCTCCGGCGCTGTCCGACTTCCCGCCGCCGGAGCAGCCCGCCACCAGCAGCATGGCGAAGATCGTGAGCAGTGCCGTCACGGCCGCACCTGAGCGTCTGACTGCTGGGCGTTGACCAGGCATGGGCCCTCCCGCGTCGTTGCTGGGTCATGGGCATCCTCAGCTTCAGACGAAAAAGGCGTCAATACATCGAACAGAAGAAACTAAAGCGGTCAAACGAACAACCCGGAGCGCCCGACGGAGTACCAGCCGGGATCAGGGACGGGGTCAGACTGTCGGCGCGGCCGTGGACTCCCTGACCACGAGACCCGGCAGCAGTTCCACATGCCGGGTGGCCCCGGGCCGCAGCCCGCCGCCCGCCATGTCGAGCCGTCGCAGCAGCAGTTCGACCCCGGTCCGGCCGAGCTCCGTCTTGGGCGGGGCGACGGCCGTCAGCGAGACCGGCCCCATGTCGGCGACCACGTCGTTGTAGGCGACCACCGAACAGCGCCCCGGCACGTCGATTCCCGCCGCCAGCAGGCGTTGCACCAGCATCAGCGCGTCCATGTCGCTGTGGATCAGCACCGCCGTCGCACCGCTCCTCCCGACCGCCTCGACCAGGTCGGACTCCCGTGGATCGGCGACGCGGGGATCGGGACCGGCGGTGCTCGAACTGAGAATCGTGGGGCATCCCTCCGCGAGCCCCCGGGCGGCGGTCTGCTCGGCGAACTCGGCGCGGATGACCCGCGCGGTGGGGCTGTCGTCGCGCGCCGCCAGCACGATCCGCCGGTGCCCGAGACCGACCAGGTGCCCGAGCGCCAGATGCACGCCGTACGCGTGGTCCGTACGCACGCAGTCCAGCGAGTAGATCCCGCCGGACCGGGCGGGGCGCCGCTCCACCAGCACCGCGGGGACGTCCAGGGCGGCCAGCCACGAGTGGTCCGCCTCCGCCTCCGCCCGGGTGCGCCAGTGCGGCGACAGCAGCAGGCCGCGCGCCCCGGCGTCCACCGCCTGGCGCACCGCCTCGCGCTCCGACCCGCCATCACCCGCGGTGATGTGCAGCGCCAGCCGCAGACCGGCCTTGGCGGCGGCCTCCCGCGCGCCCTGCACGGCCTCGGTGAGATACGTGTTGCTCTCCGGTACGACCATGGCGACCGCGTCGCCGCCGACGGGAGCCTCCTCGGGCACCGGCCGCAGGGAACGCGCCACCCCGTGCCCGCGGCGCACCTCCCCGCGCCGGGCCAGGTCCTCGACGTCCCGGCGCACCGTCACCACGGAGACGCCCAGTTCGTCGGCGAGGTCGGTGATGCGCGCGACACCCCGGTCCCGCACCGTCTCCGCGATCCGGTCCTGCCGTGTCCGCGCCGACTCCCGCATGTCCCCCACCGCTCCCGCCCACATCGGCCGCGCCGCCCGGCCACCACCGCACGGCGGTTCGCACGATCGAGTTTCGCACGATGACCCCATCGTAGCGATCAATCGATCAAAGTGACGGCCACGGCTGAGGTTCGTTGAACCTGTCACTGGACCGGGCGGGCGGTTTCCGGCGTGCGCCCCAAAGGCCGTACGAGGTCACGAGGTGTGGCCTGGTAGGGCTGATTCTTCGCGCCTTCCGTGGACGTCTGAGAATGAACGCCGAATGAACGTCGACGGAGGGAATCGCATCTACCTCCCCAGCAGTCCCTTCCGCCCCGCCCGCTCTGCCCGCTCTGCCCCAGGAACAGCCTTCATGCGCGTACAGCCGTACTCCGTGGTCGCCCCGGCCCCCTCCGGGCCCGACGGTGTCCTCGACGTCCCCCGGAAGTCCGTGTACCGGCCGCTTCGGCTGTGGGCGGGCCGCGTCCCGGTGCTCGCGGTCCTCGCCGTCCTCCCGCTGTACGGGGTGTGGGCGACGCTTCTCGCGACGGGCGGCGGCGATCTCGCGGCCCAGTACGCCTGGGCGGGCTTCTTCGCCCGGAACCCGGACTCGGTGTACGGACTGTTCTGGTACGGCGGTACGCACACCGCCAACTACAGCGTGCTGTCCCCTCCGTTGATGGCGATGCTGGGCGTACGGACCGCCTCCGTGCTGGCCGGGGTGGCCGCCACCTGGCTGCTGGGCTCCCTGCTGGAGCGGACCGTCGCCAGGGTGCCGCTGTGGCCCGCGCTGCTCGGCGCTCTCGGACTGTGGGCCAACGTCGCCTCGGGGCGCACCACGTTCGCCATCGGGCTGGCCTTCGGGCTCGCGGGCCTGCTGGCCGTGGCGGGCCGTCCGGAGCGGCGGGACCGGCTGACCGCGGGCGCCCTGGGAGCGCTGCTGGCCACCCTGGCCAGTCCGGTGGCCGGGCTGTTCCTGCTGGTGGCCGGTGCCGGGTACCTGCTCGACCGGCGGTACGCCAAGTGCCTCGCCCTCTCCGTGCCGCCCGTCGTCGTCTGCGCGTCGACGGCACTTCTGTTCCCCTTCCAGGGCGAGCAGCCCATGCCCGCGGTCCGCATGGTGCTGCCCCTGCTGCTGTCCGGCGCCGTGCTGTGGGCGGCTCCCCGCGCGTGGCGGGTGCTGCGCGGCGGGGCGGCCGTGTACGCCGTCGGAGTCGTACTGACCTGTCTCGTCCCCTCGCCCATCGGCACCAACGTGGAACGGCTCGCGGCGCTCTTCGCCCCCGCCGTGCTGCTCGTGTGCCTGCGGGGCGCGGGCGGGTCGGGTGACGCCCTGCCCGCCCTGCGGAGGACCTTCGCGCGGAGGACTTTCGCGAGGAAGACCTCCGGGCGGCAGACCTCCTGGTGGCGGACGTCCCCGCGCTGGGCCGTCCCGGTCGCCCTCGCACTCGCCGCGTCGGTCGCCTGGACCACCACGACGACCGCCAACGACCTGCGGGTCACCACGTCGGTGCCGGCCTGGGCCACGCACACCGCCGGGGTGCTCGCCGAGCTCGACCGGCTCGACGCGGCTCGCGACCGGGTCGAGGTGGTGCCCGCCCGCAACCACCGCGAGGCCACCCTCTTCGCGCCGCACGCGCAGCTGATGCGGGGCTGGAACCGGCAGTTGGACGTCGAGCGGGGCCGGCTGTTCTACGAGGGCGCGCTCGACGCCCCGCGCTACCACGCCTGGCTGCGCCACTGGGCCGTGGGATACGTCGTCGTGCCCGACGGGACACCCGACGGCCCCGCCGAGCACGAGGCCGCCCTCGTCACCTCCGGGCAGGACTGGCTGGAGCCCGTGTGGCACGACGCGTACTGGAGGATCTACCGCGTCCGGGACGCGGAGCCGCTCGTCTCGGCGCCCGCGCGAGTGGTGCGGGCGGGCGAGGCGGCCGTGGTGCTGAGGGTTCCGGGGCCCGGGACCGTGACCGTCCGGGTCCGGTACTCGCCGTGGCTGCGGGCCGCCGGAGCCTGCGTACGGCCGGACGGACCCTGGACACGGCTGACCGTGCGGCGTGCAGGGCTGTACCGGCTGGACTCCAGCTATGTGAACGGACCCTCGGACGAGGACGGTTGCCTGCCGGCCGAGGACGGCCCGGGGCAGGGACTGCAGTGACCCGACAGGGGCGGCAAACAGCCCGACAGGGGTGGCCATGGCCCGGCAGGCGCGGCACGGCACGGCAGATGCGGCACGGCCGGCGCCGGTGAACCGGTGAAACCGAACCGGGCCCGCCCGCCGGGTCTCCTGGGACGCGGCGGGCGGGCCCGGCCCGGTACGTGCTCGTCGGCGGTCAGCCGACGAGCGTGATGTCCTGCTGCTGGCGCGCGTGGAAGTACGGCAGCGGAAGGCCGCCGGAGCGCAGCTCCATCACCGTGGCCTCGACGCGGGCCGCGCCCGGCCTGAACCGTCCCGGCTCGGTGCGGTCGGTGTTCGTCCAGCGGTGCTCGGCGCCGTCGCAGACCGCGCTGGTGCCCCCGACTCCCTTCCGTGACTTGCCCTCGCCCTGGCCGAGCGAGGAGCTCACGAAGACCGGTCCCGTGCCGCCCGTGCAGCGGTAGGTGCCGGAGAGGGTGACCGTGCCGTCCGCGGCGAGACGGCCCGTCGGGTCGACCGTCACCGTCTCGAACGGCCCCGACCGTCCGGACAGTCCGAGCGAGTCGGCGAGTGCGTGCGCGGACGACGGGGTGGCGAGCAGCAGTAGCGCGGCACCGGCAGCTGTGCCCATGACCTGGCGCAATGGCATTGGAGTACCTCCTGGAGTGGGGGTCTCCACAGGTACCGGCCCGGTGTGCTCGCGCGCGTGATCATCACCCCTTTGGTGGCGAGTCCGCACCATCCGTCCTGGGCACGTCCGAGTGTTGTCCGCGTGTTGTCACGCTTCCCTTCCCGCTGTTCCGATGAGTTCGCGGCAGGAGGATGGTCTATTCACAACGAGGCGACGACAACGCCGCCGAACCCTTCGCACGTGGAGGTACGCCATGTGTTCCCACCAGTCTTCGTGCCCGTCCGCCGACCGCACCGAGCGCTCCCACCGCGACGACGCGCACATCGTGTCCGCGCACCCCGAGCAGGGCTGGTACCTGCTGTGCGACGGCGCGATCGTCTTCGACGACACCGGCGCGCTGCTACCCGACGGCCGTATCGTCGCCCCGCACCGGGTGCCGGCCGCGCAGCTGACCATCGCGGCCTGACACTCCCCCGGATCCCGTCGGGGACGGGCCGGGCCTCCACCGGGGGGCAAGGAACGCCTATCGCGGCCCATTGACTGCCGTCACGAAGGCGATACGCTCCTGGCAGGCCGCAGCGGTTCCGGCTGCGCGCCGACGTCAACCCGGCACGTACGGAAGGCGGTTCCGTACGGAGGGAAAGTGATCCCGCGCCCCCGGAAGGTGATCAAGCGTGATGGTGACGATCTAGAGTGATCATCGTGTCCGAGCAGCACACTCCCCGGTCCCTCATCGTCACCTTCTACGGCGCGTACGGCCGCTTCGCCCCTGGTCCCGTACCCGTGGCCGAACTCATCCGGCTTCTCGCCGCGGTCGGCGTGGACGCGCCCTCCGTACGTTCGTCGGTGTCCCGGCTCAAACGCCGCGGGCTGCTGGTGCCGGCGCGCACGGCGTCGGGCGCGGCCGGGTACGTACTGTCGCCGGACGCGCGGCAGCTCCTGGACGACGGCGACCGGCGGGTCTACGCGGCCTCACCCCCCGAGGACGACAGCTGGGTGCTCGCCGTGTTCTCCGTGCCGGAGTCCGAGCGGCAGAAACGTCACGTACTGCGCTCCCGTCTGTCCGGCCTCGGTTTCGGGACGGCCGCCCCCGGGGTGTGGCTCGCGCCCGCCCGCCTCTACGAGGAGACCCGCCACACGCTGGAACGGCTGCGCCTCGACACGTACGTCGAACTGTTCCGCGGCGAGCACCTGGGGTTCGCGGCGACGGCCGACGCGGTCGCCCGCTGGTGGGACCTCGCCGCGATCGCCAAGCAGCACGAGGCGTTTCTCGACACCCACGCGCGCGTGCTGCACGACTGGGAGGCGCGGGACGACACCCCCGAGGAGGAGGCGTACCGCGACTACCTGCTCGCCCTGGACACCTGGCGGCATCTCCCGTACGCCGATCCCGGGCTGCCTCCCGCGCTGCTGCCCGAGGACTGGCCGGGCGCCCGCTCGGCGGCCGTGTTCCGGGCGCTGCACGAGCGGCTGCGGGACGCGGGGGCAGCTTTCGCGGGCGTACCGGGAAACCACCCCAAACCCGAAAGCGTGTGACGCCAGACACACTTCGGACCGCTAAGGCAACGCTCAGGCTCCTCAGTCCCTCTTCTCATAATCCTTACCTAGCGTCGTGACGCATGAGTCTGATGCGCAGTCTGAACCGGGCGCTCTCCGCCACCACCGGCCTCCAGGTGCGTAGGGCCGCTCCCGTCGCGCCGCCCGGGCCGAAGAAGACGGCGGCGAAACCCGGGAAGCGGCCCACGCCGGTGTACCGATGTCCCGCGCCCGTGGACCTCGCGACGGACCGGCTGCTACGGGAGCCGGTCTTCATCATGTCGCCGGTGCGCTCCGGCTCGACCCTGCTGCGGATGCTCCTGAACGCGCACTCGCGGTTCCACTCCCCGCACGAGCTGCACATCCGCCGCCTCGAGGTCGACTTCGGCAGCAAGCTGTCCCAGCGTGCGATGAGCGCCCTGGACCTGGAGCGCGGCGATCTGGAGCATCTGCTCTGGGACCGGGTCATGCACCGGGAACTGGTCAGGTCCGGCAAGGACTTCATCGTCGAGAAGACGCCGAGCAACGCGTTCGTGTACCGGCGCATCCGGGACTGCTGGCCCGACGCCCGCTTCGTCTTCCTGCTCCGCCACCCGGTGTCCATCGCCCGGTCCTGGCACGAGGGCGACCCCGAGAAGCGGACCTTCGACGAGGCCACCGCCGACGCGCTGCGCTACATGCAGGCCGTCGACAACGCCCGCAAGGGGATCACCGGCGGCCACACCCTGCGCTACGAGGACATCACCGCCGGCCCCGAGAAGGAGATGCGCCGGCTCTGCGCCTTCCTGGACGTGGACTTCGAGCCGACGATGCTCGACTACGGAAGGAAGGACGACACACAGGTCGTGAAGGGCCTCGGCGACTGGCGGGACAAGATCCGCACCGGTCAGGTGCAGAGCGGCCGGGCACTGCCCGCCGAGGACGAGATACCGGCGATCCTGCGACCGATGTGCGAGGCCTGGGGCTACACCTCGTGAAGCCGCACGCCGAGATAGCCGAGGTCTGGCCGCGCGACGGGCGCGTCAGACTCGTCGGACACATCCACGGGCACCCCGCCGAGGGCCAGTGGCGGCTGCTGCTCACCCGCCGGAGCCACGCGGAACAGCGCCTCGACTATCCCGCACAGGTGAAGGGCGACCGTTTCGAGGGCGAACTGCCCGTCGCCGACCTGGCGGCGGCGACCGGCACCGCCGAGGCCGAGATCGGGACCGGGGCCCTGGTCGGAGTCGGGGCCGGAGTCGAGGAGTGGGACATCCATCTCACCGACGGCGAGGTGGAGTTGAGGGCCGGACGGCGGCTCGACGACATCCACGGCAAGAAAAAGATCATGGTCTTTCCCGAGCAACGGGTACGCGGCATCGGTGTACGTCCGTACTACACGGTGAAGGACAACCTTTCGCTGGAGTGCCGCACGGGAGCCTCGACATGACGATCCATCAGATCGGCGGGCGGCCGAAGGTCCGCTATCTGCTCCTGCACGCGTACGGGCGTGGCGGCACCATCCGCACGGTGATGAACCAGGCCAACTCCCTGGTGCAGGCGGGCTGGCAGGTCGAGCTGGTGAGCGCGCTGCGCCGCCGTGACGACCTCCAGTTCCCGCTCGACCCGCGCGTAAAGGTCACGACGGTCGTCGACCAGCGCGAGGAGGCCCACACCCCGCCGTCGGGCCCGCTCGGCCGCTGGCAGGACTGGCGCCGCGGCCGGCTCACCGAGCGGCCCGCGCGGCACATCCCGTGCGGCGAGTTCGGCTACCGCTACTTCAACCGGTACGTGGAACAGCGGCTCATCGCGTATCTCTCCTCGCTGCGCGACGGGGTGCTGGTGACCACGCGGCCCGCGCTCAACTTCCTGGCCGCGGAACACGCGACGGGCGGCGTGGTGCGTGTCGCGCAGGAGCACATGAACCACGGCACGCACAAGCAGGACGTGCGGCAGCGCATCCGGGAGACCTACGCGCGCTTCGACGCGGTCGCCGTCCTCACCGAACGGGACCGCGAGGAGTACGAGCAACTGCTGCCCGGCACCCGGGTCGTGCGCATCCCCAACGCCGTGCACTCCCTCGACCAGGTGCCCTCGGACCATCGCTCGAAGATCGCGGTGGCGGCCGGCCGGCTCTTCCCGCAGAAGGGCTTCGACCTGCTGATCCCGGCGTGGGCGAAGCTCGTCGAGACGTACCCCGACTGGCAGTTGAGGATCTACGGCAGCGGCGAGAAGAAGGCCGAGCTGCGGGAGCTCATCGAGGAGCACCACCTCTACAACCACGTGTTCCTGATGGGCCACACCGACCGGCTCGACGACGAACTCGCCAAGGCTTCCTTCTACGTGCTCAGTTCGCGTTTCGAGGGGCTGCCGATGGTGATGATCGAGGCGATGAGCCACTCGCTTCCGGTGGTGAGCTTCGACTGCCCGACCGGGCCCTCGGACGTGCTCACCCACGGAGTCGACGGTCTGCTGGTCGCCCCGGAGGACCCCGACGCGCTCGCCGACGCCATGGCCAAGCTGATGGGCGACCGGGCGCTGCGGGCGGACATGGGCGTCGCCGCCGTACTGACGGCGGCCTCGTACGGACCGGACGCCGTGCACCCCCGCTGGGAGGCCCTCTTCCGCGAACTCCACGAGGTTCGTGAACTCCACGACCTCCACGACCTCTCCGATCAACGGCACCGCGCCGCGGGCGCCTCGAAGGGACAGCGCGCATGACCACCACGGCCAGGGGCCGTCAGAAGCCCCCCACCGCTCAGGGAGCCACCATCTGGCTCACCGGGCTGCCGAGCGCGGGCAAGACGACCATCGCCCGCTTCCTCGCCGGCCGGCTGCGGTCCGAGGGACACCGCGTGGAGGTCCTCGACGGCGACGAGATCCGCCGCTTCCTCTCCGCCGGGCTCGGCTTCTCCCGCGAGGACCGCAACACCAACGTGCAGCGCATCGGCCTGGTCGCCGAAGTCCTCGCCCGCAACGGGGTACTGGCGGTGGTCCCGGTCATCGCGCCGTACGCCGACAGCCGCGAGGCGGTGCGCAAACGGCACGAGGCCAGCGGCACGCCGTACATCGAGGTGCATGTCGCCACTCCGGTCGAGGTGTGCAGCGAGCGGGACGTAAAGGGCCTGTACGCACGACAGGCGGCGGGACAGCTGACCGGCCTCACGGGCGTCGACGACCCGTACGAGCCGCCGCTGGACCCCGCGCTGTCCCTGGCGACGCAGTCGCAGACGCCCGAGGAGTCGGCGGACGCGGTGCACGCGGTGCTGGCCGCCAGGGGGCTCGTGTGACACCGGGCCCGACGACCGCCGACACGACCGCCGACCGTACGCACGCGTTTCCGCAGCAGGCGCTTCCGCAGCACTCGCTCCCACAACGCGCGCTCCCTCCGCACGCGCTCTCACATCTGGACGCTCTGGAGTCCGAGGCGGTGCACATCTTCCGCGAGGTGGCGGGCGAGTTCGAGCGGCCGGTGATCCTGTTCTCCGGCGGCAAGGACTCCATCGTCATGCTGCATCTCGCGCTGAAGGCGTTCGCGCCCGCTCCGGTGCCGTTCTCGCTGCTGCATGTGGACACAGGACACAACTTTCCGGAAGTCCTTGAGTACAGGGACCATGTGGTGGCCGCACATGGGCTCCGGCTCCATGTGGCCTCCGTACAGGACTACATCGACCGGGGTGTGCTGAGGGAACGTCCCGACGGGACGCGTAACCCGCTGCAGACGGTGCCGCTGACGGAGAGGATCCAGGCCGAGCGGTTCGACGCCGTCTTCGGCGGCGGACGCCGGGACGAGGAGAAGGCACGCGCCAAGGAGCGGGTGTTCTCTCTGCGCGACGAGTTCTCCCAGTGGGACCCGCGCCGCCAGCGCCCCGAGCTGTGGAACCTCTACAACGGACGGCACGCCGCCGGCGAGCACGTCCGCGTCTTCCCGCTGTCCAACTGGACCGAGCTGGACGTCTGGCAGTACATCGCCCGCGAGGGGATCGAGCTGCCGGAGATCTACTTCGCGCACGAACGTGAGGTCTTCCAGCGGGCCGGTATGTGGCTGACGGCGGGCGAGTGGGGCGGCCCGAAGGACGGCGAGACCGTCGAGAAGAGGCAGGTCCGCTACCGGACCGTCGGTGACATGTCCTGCACCGGCGCCGTCGACTCGGACGCCACCACGCTGGACGCCGTGATCACCGAGATCGCCGCCTCCCGGCTCACCGAGCGGGGCGCCACCCGCGCCGACGACAAGATGTCCGAGGCCGCGATGGAAGACCGCAAGCGCGAGGGGTACTTCTAGAGATGACCGGCACCATCGAACCCACGGCCGCCACCAGCGCTGCCGCCGCACCCCTCACCACCGTCGACACCCTGCGCTTCGCCACCGCGGGGTCCGTCGACGACGGCAAGTCCACCCTCGTCGGCCGGCTGCTGCACGACTCCAAGTCGGTCCTCACCGACCAGCTGGAGGCCGTGGAGCGCGTCTCCCAGAGCCGTGGCCAGGACGCGCCGGACCTGGCGCTGCTCACCGACGGCCTGCGGGCCGAGCGGGAGCAGGGCATCACCATCGACGTGGCGTACCGCTACTTCGCCACGCCCCGGCGCCGGTTCATCCTCGCCGACACCCCCGGCCACGTGCAGTACACCCGCAACATGGTCACCGGCGCCTCCACGGCCGAACTGGCGATCATCCTGGTCGACGCCCGCAACGGCGTCGTCGAGCAGACCCGCCGCCACGCGGCGATCGCCGCACTGCTGCGCGTCCCGCACATCGTACTGGCCGTCAACAAGATGGACCTCGTCGGATACGAGGAGAAGGAGTTCGAGCGGATCGTCGAGGACTTCGCGGGCCACGCCGCGGAGTTGGGCCTGCCCGGTTTCACACCGATCCCCGTGTCGGCCCTGGCGGGCGACAACGTGGTGGACCGCTCGACGCGTATGGACTGGTACGAGGGTCCGGCACTGCTCCGGCACCTGGAGTCCGTCCCGGTCGGCGGCGACCGCTCGGGCGAACCCACGCGCTTCCCCGTCCAGTACGTGATCCGGCACGCCGAGATCCGTTACTACGCGGGCCAGTTGGTCTCCGGCTCACTGCGGGTCGGAGACCGGGTGACGGTCCACCCCTCCGGCGAGACGTCCGCGATCACCGGCATCGACGTACTCGGCGAGGACGCGCGGGAGGCGTACGCTCCGCAGTCGCTGACCCTGCGCCTGGCCGACCAGCGCGACGTCTCGCGCGGCGACATGATCACGACCGGGGCGGACGTGCCCGCGCTCACCCGGGACGTCCGGGCCGCCGTCTGCCATCTGGCCGACCGTCCGCTGCGGGTCGGCGACCGGGTCCTGGTCAGGCACACGACCCGTACGGTCAAGGCGATCGTGAAGGATCTGGCCGGAGCCGCCGAGCTGACCGCCAACGACCTGGGCCGGATCACCCTGCGCACCGCCGAGCCACTCGCGCTCGACGACTACGCGGACTCGCGCCGCACCGGGGCGTTCATCCTGGTCGACCCGGCGGACGGGGCGACGCTGACGGCGGGGATGGTCGATCTGAGGGAGGCCGGCTCGCACGTGTGAGCCGACCCGTCCGAAATAGGGCTGTGGGAGGCCAGGCACCGAGGTGCCTGGCCTCCCACAGCCCTATTTCGTCTTGATGACTTCCGTCATAGATGCGCGACAACGCGGTCACGGAGTCACGACTCGTCGATAGGCCGGTAACGACAGGCGCAGAACGCGGGATGCGGAGCGTTCACCTGGGTAAGCAGCCCGATACCGGGCCGAACGTCCCGAAAAAAGCCCGCCGAGCGCCTCTGTCCGGTTGCGTCGTACCATTCCTAAAGTTGAAAGCAGGACATCCTGCTCCATGAACGGACCCGCCTTGCACGATCCCCACGCTCCAGCCTCCTGGCGCATCGCTCTGCCGCACACCGCTGCGGCAGTGCCTGTCGCCCGCGCCCTGGTCCGTACCGCGCTCGCCGAGCTGGAACACGCCGCCGACAGCGACACCGCCGAGCTGCTCACCGCGGAGCTGGTGGCGAACGCCGTGGAGCACACCAAGGGCGACCGGCCCATAGAGCTGGTCGTGGAGCTGCTGCCGACCGGCTGCCAGGTCGAGGTACACGACCCGGACCCGTCCCCGCCGGGCGATCTCACGATCCCCGACCCGTCGGGCGAGCCCGACCCCTGGCAGGAGCACGGCCGCGGGCTGCTGCTGATCCGCGCCCTCAGCTCGTCGTGCGGGCACCGGCCCACGGACTCCGGGAAGGCGGTCTGGTTCAGGCTGCCGGCGGTGCCGCACCAGCGGAACCCGCTGTAGCGGCGACGACGCCACCCGCCGCACCCCTCGCACGCGTCTCGGCGCTCTTCACGCCCCTCGCGGCACCCTTCACGCCCCTGGCTCCCCCGACTCCCCTGGCTCCCCTCAGGCGAGGGTCGCGACGAGCACCGCCTTGATCGTGTGCAGCCGGTTCTCCGCCTCGTCGAAGACGACCGAGTGGGCCGACTCGAAGACCTCGTCGGTGACCTCCAGCGAGTCCAGGCCGTGCCGCTCGTGGATGTCCCGGCCGACCTTCGTACCCAGGTCGTGGAAGGCCGGCAGACAGTGCAGGAACTTGACGTCCGCGTTGCCGGTGGCCCGCAGGACGTCCATCGTCACCGCATACGGGCCAAGCGCGACGATGCGCTCGTCCCAGACCTCCTTGGGCTCGCCCATGGACACCCAGACGTCGGTGGCGACGAAGTCGGCGCCCGCGACCCCCTCCGCGACGTCCTCGGTGAGCGTGATCCGCGCCCCGCTGCGCACGGCGAGCTCGCGCGCCCGGTCGACGATCTCCTCGGCGGGCCAGTAGGCCTTCGGCGCGACGATCCGTACGTCCATGCCGAGCAGCGCACCGGTGACCAGGTAGGAGTTGCCCATGTTGAAGCGCGCGTCGCCGAGGTAGGCGAAGGCGGTCCGGTTCAGCGGCTTGGTGGTGTGCTCGGTCATCGTGAGGACGTCGGCGAGCATCTGGGTCGGGTGCCAGGCGTCGGTCAGACCGTTGTAGACGGGCACGCCCGCGTGGGCGGCCAGCTCCTCGACGCCCTCCTGGCTGTCCCCGCGGTACTGGATCGCGTGGAACATCCGGCCGAGCACCCGTGCGGTGTCCTTCACGGACTCCTTGTGCCCTATCTGTGAGCCCGACGGGTCGAGGTAGGTGGTGGAAGCGCCCTGGTCGGCGGCGGCGACCTCGAACGCGCAGCGCGTGCGCGTCGAGGTCTTCTCGAAGATCAGCGCGATGTTCCGGCCCCGCAGGTGCTGGATCTCCGTCCCGGCCTTCTTCGCCGCCTTCAGCTCTGCGGCGAGCCCGATCAGGCCATGGAACTCCTCCTCCGTGAAGTCCAGCTCCTTCAGGAAGTGGCGGCCGGCGAGGGCGTACGGGACTGTCGCCATGGGGGCGCTCCAGGGTTACGTAAACAAGGACTCTTGGAATTCTATACGATGCTCCACATTTCTATACGGAATCATTATCGAGATGTAGGACTCACTTTCGAGGCCCCGGACCTCCGGTTCGGCGACCGGCGGACCGGCTCCCGCTCAGCCGACCGGATCCCGCTGCACCGGACAGCTCATACACCGAGGCCCGCCC
>NZ_LIQZ01000211.1 GCF_001418655.1 Streptomyces phaeochromogenes
CCCTACACGCCACCCGCCCCCGAGGCCCCACGGCACAACCGACGCATTACCGCCGTCCTCGTCGCCGGAGCCGTCGCCTGTGTCGTGGGTATCGCCGGTCTGGGCTACGCCCTGACCGGACAGGGGGACAACGGCACGGCGGACACGAACCGGGCCAACGCGACCGGTTCCCCTTCCGCTTCCCCGTCCACGAACGCGGACGGCGGCTCGAAGGACGACGCGGAGCCAGCCGCCGCGCCGAGTTCGGACCAGCAGGGTCAGGAGGGTGCCGGAGCCCAGATGATCCGTGTGACGGTGACCGGGGCCAACACCACCTACTCGGGCCTCTGTCCACCGCCGACGGAGCAAGCGCCCACGTTCACGGTCACGTTCGCCGTGGACCAGGCACCGGCCGAGCTCACCTACCGCTGGGTGTCCAAGGACGGCTCGGTCGTCGACCGGGAGTGGCGGACCGTCACCTTCCCGGAGGGCGGCGACCGTACAGGGCAGGACACGGTACGGCTCACGGCGTGGCACAAATCGGGAACCTTCAAGAGCGAGATCGGGGTGCAGGTCAAGGGTCCCGAACTGACGAGTTCGAACACGGTGCCCTTCTCCATCACGTGCACGGACGCGGGGGCATAGCCAAGTCCGGTCCGAGACCGATCGGTTCCGGTACAGGAACCGGTACAAGAACCGGAACCGGAATCGGAGTCATTGAACCCGGTCCCGGATCACCTACGTGTTGGTGTCGTACGCGTCCGCCCTCGCGCCGAAACGGCCACGGGGGCGGGCGGGTCTTCGCAGCCGAGCACCATCACGAGGAGTACGCAGTGCCATCCGTCATCGTGGGACGCACAGGTCCGTTCACTGGTCAGAGCATGGTTCTGGACGGTGCGTCACTGTCGTTCGGCCGCAAGAGCGACAACGGCATCGTCATCGTGAGCGCCAGCGCCTCACGTCTGCACGCCGAGATCGTGACCGAGGACGCCGCTCACGTGCTCTACGACCGCGACAGCCGAAACGGAACACACGTCAACGGGCAGCGCGTCACACGGCACGTCCTGCGGCCCAACGACTGCATCAGGATCGGCGACGAGACCTTCTTCTACGAGGCGCAGGACGCGATGGAGACGGTCATGGACCTCTCCCTGCTCGACGCCCCGCGCGTCACCTCCGTCGCCCCCGGCACGCTCCAGGTCACGGTCAGCGGGGGCGGGCCGGTCGGTCTCGCGTTCGCCCTGGCCCTTGAGGAACAGCTCCGGGGCCGGGTGGCCGTGACCGTCCACGACGGGCGCTGGGCCAGGGAGGGATCGAGCGTCGTCTGGAAGGACGAGAAGCTCGGCAACGTCCGGCGCCGGCAGGTGGTGACCGTCCAGAGCCGGCAGTACATGGCGCTGTCCGACGAGGTGCGGGAGGCGCTGTTCGACGCGGGCGGCTACTCGGAGATGTGGCCGGTCGGACCGGACTCGGTCGACGGCCGGCCTCCGCGCAACATCCGGATCGCCCACGTGGAGGACCGGCTGTTGCAGCTCGCGAACCAGAGGCCGGCCATCAGGCTCGTCCCCAAGCGTTTCGAGGTCTCGGAGCAGCAGGAAGGCATCGCGCGGCAGCATGTCCTCGTCATCGCTGAGGGCGGACGCTCCCGGACCCGCGAGTACTACGCCGACCGCTTCGGCGCGGCCGACTCCTCGGTCTACTCCCTCGACGGCGAGCACCTCCAGGACGTCGTGCTCGGGCTGCGGGTCAAGTCGGCGCTGCCCGATCCGATGAGCGTGCTGCTGACCGTGGCGCAGAACCGGTTCCTGCTCAACTCGCTGCGCGGCGAGGGCTTCCTCAACATGCGGCTGACCCGCGAGGAGGCCGAGAACGTGATCGGTATCGATCCCGTCCGCAAGGTCTTCGAGGAGTGCATCGCCGCGCGGCCCTGCGTCATGGGCCGCGCGGAGGACAACGAGTTCGTCTGCCCCACGCACGGCACGCTCTTCCTTCCCGCCCTGCTGCGCAACTCCCCCTTGTGGAAGCGCATCCGGGAAGGTCTCAAGCTGTTCGGAGTGGCCGATGACGATCTCACCGCGATCACCTCGTTCCGTCTGGACATGGTGCAGCGCCCGCGGTTCACGGCGCAGCTCACCCGTCCGACGGGGACGTCACCGGGCACCTTCGGCTTTCTTCTGGGCGACGCGGCGAATGCCATCCACTTCTGGCCCGGTCGCGGCCTCAACAGCGGTCTTGCGTCCGCGACCTCGCTCGCCCGCTCCCTGAGCCGGGCCTGGCAGGGGCGTCCGCTGCGCGACGCCGACTTCATCCGGCACGAGGCGGCGATGTCGATGCTCCAGTACCGGCACAAGAGCCGGGCCTGGAACGCGATGGTGACCACCGACGAGCAGGGCGTCACCCGTGCGATCAAGGACATCGTCGCGCGCAGCATGGAGCCGGACCCGAGCCGGGAGCCGCAGCGGTCCGACCTCGACCTGCTGGTCGAGCGCATGGGCGCCATCCGTGAGCGGCTGGCGCCCCGCCTGCCCGGACTGCCCACTGACGAGGCACTGCGCGAGCACCTCTCGGCGCTGGGGCCCGACACCCTGCGGACCCTCCTGGAGAGCGGGGCGTGGGACACCTTGATCGTCGGCGGTGAGGAGGCCGACATCGACCTCTTCTACCGGACAGACGCCCCCGTCTACGTTCCCCGCCCCGACCCGCGGGACAGTGTGCCGGCGCATGTGCCGCAGGAGGCCATGTTTCTCAACCCGCACAACTCCGGGGAGATCGTGGGCTCTTCCTGAGCCGCATTCCGAAACGGCGGGGGCCGTCCGCGAACGCGGCCGTCATCGGATTCGACGGGCGGCGACGGGAGAACCGACGTCCGCAAGGACGGACGGCGGCCCGTCCCCGGCCCAACAGGGCAGCGGATGTTACCGGAGGCGTTCGGCCGCTCCTGCTCCGCAGAGGGCCGTTTCCTCTCCGCCCCGAAAGGCGCAGCATCCACGGCGGAATCACATGAATCCCGCCGCGCAGAGACCCGAACCCGGCCTTCGCCGCGTAGGACAGGTTGAAGCGCCGCTGAAGTGGCGGCGGCCTACGGAAAGTTGGAAGACGATGCGCACGACCGCTCTTGCCACGCGTCCCGGACCGGTCACCCACGCGTCACAGATGGCCCTGGCGCATCGTCATTCGGTAACAAGACACACGGTGCTTGAACGCCAAATATCAGTGACGCAGGTCACTGTGCGACTCCGAACTCTGCCCCGGCAGCACTTCGTGTCTCTGGTGAACCCACGGGGATGGAGTAACCACATGGCGATCCTACGATCTCGTGGCCCACAGGCCACGAGTCATGAAGCACTGATCCGCACGCTCTACGCCGAGCACGGCAAGGCCCTGCTCGCCTACGCGACGCGGCTGACCGGCGACCGGGCCGCCGCCGAGGACGTGGTGCAGGAAACACTGATCCGGGCCTGGCGACACCCCGAGGTCATCGCCAACCCCCAAGGATCACTGAGGGGTTGGCTGCTCACGGTGGCCCGGAACATCGTCACCGACCGGTACCGGGCCAAGGCGGCCCGCCCCAACGAGGTGGCCGAGACCGAGACGGTTACGCCGGTCCACCGTGACCACTCCCAGGAGGTGGTCGACTCGGTGGTCATGATGGACGCGCTCAGCAAGCTCAAGCCCGAACACCGGGAAGTCCTGGTGGAGATCTACTACCGCGGTCGCACGGCATCGGAAGCCGCGGGACGGCTGGGTATACCGGAGGGTACGGTCAAGTCCCGCGCCCATCACGCCCTCAAGGCATTGCGCAAGTTGTACACCCCCAGCAACCCCGGGAGTGCCCTGAAGCTTCGAAAGGTGGGGGCGGCGTGAGCACACAGCAGCAGCATCCGAACGGCGAACTGCTCGGCGCCTACGTTCTGGGCGTCCTGGGGACCGACGAGCGGTCGACACTCGAGGAACACACCGCCGAGTGCGAGGAATGCCGAATGGAACTGACCGCGCTTCAGGAGATGGAGGCGGCGCTCGGCGAGGTTCCGCCGGAGGCGTTCCTCGAAGGCCCGCCCGAGGACGGGGACCTGCTGCTCCAGCGCACCCTGCGCCAGGTGCGTGCCGAGCAGACGAGCGCCTGGCGGCGCCGGTCCCTGGCCGTGGGGCTGGGTGCCGCCGCGTCGGCGGCGATCCTGTTTCTCGGGGGCTACGCGGCAGGGGGCAACGACCCCGGAAGCGTCACGGCGGCACCTCCCTCCGCGACTCCCTCCGCATCTCCCTCCACCTCACCGTCCACGTCGAGTTCGCCGCCCCAGGAGGGGCTCAGGGTCGCGTCGGCGACGGACAGCGACACGAAGGCCTCGATAACGGTGGAGCTCACTCCGGCGAGCCAGTGGGTCCGCGTGAACGCCTCGGTCGCCGGTGTCCCGAGCGGTGAGCGGTGCCGGCTGGTGGTGGTCTCCAAGGACGGACACCAGGAGACGGCCGCGAGCTGGGTCGTCTCCCCCGGACCCTCCCCGACGGCCAGCCCCCAGCCCGGCGAGGGCGGCCTCAACGGCTCCGCGGCCGTGGCTCCCGACGAGGTCGAATCGGTGATCGTGGTGAACGACCAGGGCAAGCAGTACGTCGGCGTCGACATGTGAGATCCGGCCCGAGACAGCAGGAGATCCCCCGGGCCCTTCCCCGGGGGATCTCCTGCTGTGGACCCTTCCGCCGCCGCTACTGCCTGGACACGGGCTTCACGGACGCGCCAGGGTCGACAACATCACGACCGACTACCCCTGGCGGCCAGCACTGCCGCGAGGCCCTCTTGCAGATCCTTGACGAAGTACTCGGGAACCTCCAGCGACGGGAAGTGTCCCCCGGTTTCGGGCGACCTCCATCGGACGATCTGCCGATACCGCTCCTGTGCCCAGGCACGCGGACACTTCTCGATGTCGCGGGGATACACACTGGTTGCCGACGGGACATCGACCCGAAGTTCCGGGTCGAGCGAGTTGTGGCTTTCGTAGTAGATGCGGGCCGACGATGCGCCGGTCCGCGTCAGCCAATACAGGGTGACGTCATCAAGAACCTTGTCGATGGAAATCGTCTCGAACGGGCTGTCTTCGGTATCCGTCCACTCAGCGAACTTGTCAAGGATCCAGGCAAGAAGCCCGACTGGTGAGTCGACGAGCGAGTAGCCGACGGTCTGCGGCCGGCTCGACTGCTGCTTCGCGTATGCCGCACGGGGGCCGCCCCAGAAATCGCGGGTTTCCTCGGCCCATTCGCGCTCGTCCACCGTCAGCCCGTCCGTTGTCAACCCGGGCGGTGCGTGCGCGGTCGTTGTGTGGATGCCGAGCACGTGCGCAGGGAACCTGCCGCCGAGAACCGTGGTGATCACACCTCCCCAGTCGCCTCCGTGGGCCACGAACTTGCTGTAGCCGAGCCTCCCCATCAGCTCCACCCACGCCGCGGCGATCTTCTCGATTCCCCACCCGGTGGTGGCCGGCTTGTCGCTGTACCCAAAACCTGGCAGCGACGGGGCCACGACGTGGAACGCCGGCGCGTCTGCGTCTTTCGGATCGGCCAGTTCGTCCATGACATGGGTGAACTCGGCGATGCTGCCCGGCCAGCCGTGCGTCAGGATCAGAGGGGTGGCGTCCGCGCGGGTGGATCGACGGTGCAGGAAGTGGATTCCCAGATCGTCGATGGTCGTGCGGAACTGTCCGATCTGGTTGAGGCGCTTTTCGAACGACCGCCAGTCGTACCCGGTGCGCCAGTAGTTCACGACATCGACGAGGTCGGCGAGAGGAACGCCCTGATCCCATCGGCGGGGGTCGGGCGCGGCACGGTAGACCGTCTCAGCTTCCGGAAGACGTGCCGCGGCCAGTCGCGCTCGCAGGTCGTCGAGGTCGGCGTCGGTTGCGTGGGCTTCGAATGCCTGCACGTCGCTGGTTGGACGGTTCATGAGATGCCCCCGCCGGGGTGAGCCGACGTGGTGACAACGCCACGATCAATGGCGGCCGCAGCGTCGGTGACGCACCGGTGCGTGGACATGAGACCTCCTGATCATCGATGGAACCGGCTTGGAACCTGTTGGAATCTGCTGGAACCGGCTAAGACGGTTCTAGCAGTCTCGATGCCAGCACACAACCAGCTAAGGTGGTTCCATGAGTGCTCGGTTCCCTGACTTCCGTCTCGGCAAGGTGCTGGCGACCAGCTTCACGGGGACCCTGTCGGAGCGCCGTGGCGACACCGTGGAGCGCATCCCCACGCCGAACCGACTCGTCGACTGGCTGGCGGTGAGCGGCCTCGCCGTGGAGTCCTGCACCGCCGCCCAGCTCGAACGCGCTTGGGAACTGAGGGAATCAATTCACGCCGCCGCGACAGCAGCCGCGAGCCGAGCTCCTCTGCCCGCGTCTGCTGTCCAGGTCATCAATGACTGCAGCACTCAGGGTCGGGCCGCGGCTGCTTTGACGCCCGAGGGCAATCGGGAATGGCGACTTGGCCCGGCTTCCTCCGTGGAGGACGCCCTGGGCGTTATCGCCGCCGACGCGATCAGCATCGTCGCAGGCGAACGAGACGGGAAATTGGCCTTGTGCGCATCGCCAACCTGCCAAGCAGCCTTCTTCGACACCAGCCAAAGCCGCACCCGCAGATGGTGCGACATGAACACGTGCGGAAATCGTCAGAAGAAGGCGCGCTTCAATGCCCACAAGCACGAAAACCCCGGATCAGCGAAGTAGTCGTTGCTCTCGGTACATCCAGGTGGGTCGGCTCAGGTGAGGAGTTTCGCGAGCTGGGCCATCTCGGCGGGCGGGTCGACCACCGGCTGGATGAGGAGTTCGTCGACGCCGGCCTGTTCCAGGGTGGTGATGCGGGCGAGGAGGTCGTCGTGGGTGCCGACCAGGGCCAGGGTGTTCATCAGCGAGGGCAGAACCAGGTCCCGGTCCTGCGGTGCGATGCGTCCGAGGTAGTTGGGGTAGAGCTTGGTGTGCCGGTCCGGCGCGGTGGCGGTAGTGCCGCGCCGGTCGAGGAGCCGCCGCACCGCCTCGCGTTCCTCGGGGCCGAGTTGCTCGGCGAAAGCCGGCGTCTCGGCGGCTGCGTCGGCGGCGAAGGCCAGCAGTGACAGGACGAGGTGGCCCGTCGCGTCCCGGGCCGCGTCGCCGTGGGGGTCCTCGTCCTCGTCGAGCAGGTGGAGCGAGGTGACCACGTAGGAGTCCGCCCGGGAGCCCGTGTGGGAGTCGGAGTCGCGGGGTGTGCCCTGGGCGGCGTGACGGCGGGTGTCGTGCAGCGCGTGCCAGGCGGCGGGATCCAGCAGGCCGAACGAGATGAGGCCGGTGCCGCGGCGGCCGGCGACGGCGGCGGCCTTCGGTCCGAGCAGCGCGGCCACGACGAACTCGATCGGGTCGGCTGTGTTCACATGCGCCCCGGCATGCAGGAATCGGATGTCGTGGACCCGGTCACCTTCGCGATACTCGGTCGGACGTCCGGCGCACAGGTCCTGCAGCGCGACGGTGAAGTGCTCCAGCCTGGCCGCCGTGGTCGGCCGCATACCCAGGGTGCGCCGGGCGGTGTTTCCGGTGCCGACTCCGCAGATGATCCGGCCCGGCGCCAGGGCGTTGAGGCTGGCGAGCCCGCTCGCGGCGGCCGGGGCCGAGCGCAGCGCCGGCGAGGTCACGCCGATGCCGAGCCTGATGCGGCTGGTGGCCTTCGCACACAGACTCAAGGCCACGAAGGGGTCACCGTGCACCATCGGGGTGTCGTTGACCCAGAAACTGTCCAAGCCCAACTCCTCGGCCCGCACGGCGAGTTCCTCCACACCGGGCTGCGCGGCGACAACAACGCCTGCACGCATCAAACCTCCAAGGCGTGAGGATCGAATCGAACCTGCTCAGCATGGCAGGTCCCGTCGCGGGGCCGTCGCGGAGTCTCGTGAACTTGTAACGCCCCAGTGCGGGGTGGCCGCGCCTGACACAACGAAACCCCCCTGATGCAGATGACCTTCCCAAGTCCTCCGATCGGCTGGTCAGGTTTCCGGACCCACGCCGTAGGCAGTGAGTACGTCATCCGTTCGTGAGTGTGGCGCTGATCGCGGCGCCCACGGTGGTGGCCGGCGTCCGCTCATACATGGCGGCCGGGCAATGGGCCGCTGCGGCTCCGCGACCACCCTGGCCCGGGTGGGTACCACCCGGGTCGTCGTCACCGCCGACGTGCTGCACACCCAGGGCGAGCACGTCCGCTTCCTCTCCCGGAACCAGCAGGCGCACTACGTGCTGGTGGTCAAGAACGACCAGCCGTCCGTGTTCACGGCGCTGCGCTCGCTGCGCTGGAGCCGGGCCACCGCCCGCCACGGGGCCCGCAGGACGATCCACGCGATCATCGACTTGCCCTCGACGCAGGCGTCCCCGCAGCAGCTCGGCGAACTGGCACGCCCTCACTGGGCATCGAAAACCGGCTGCACTTCGTGAGCGACACGACCTTCGCGGAGGTCGTCGGCCGCTGTTGGCGTACTCGGTTATGTGCTCAGCCGGGTACGGGCGAACGTGCTCGGCGCCGGAAGTGTGCGATGGCCGGAAGCACTGTTACAAGGTCCACAGATGAACAGCGGTCTCGGTGGCGGACACGGTGTACCAGGTGCCGTCGCCGAGGACCCTTGGCAGGCTGGGCACCTCGAAGGGGTAGACCAGTTGGTCGGTCAGTCGCATACGGGCCGCATCGATGAGCCAGTGCCGGCCCGTGCCGAACTCTTCGTCGCTTTCGACTGTCCCGACAATGACGGTGTCCTCGTCGAGGAAGCCACCCTCGTAGTCGAAGAACGCCTGTGCCTCGTCGCCCTCGAAGGTTTCAAACTGCTCGGATTCCAGCTCGGGGTGTCGTGGGAGTGCGGTAGCAGACAGTTCGGCTTCCACCGTGCCGTCGGTGACCCGGTGGAGGGCCAGGGTGTCCTGGTCGTGGGTGACGGTGAGCAGGCGGTTTCCGATGGGACTCACCGCCAGCAGGACGCGGTCCTGGTCGCCGAAGCTGTCGATGGCAAGGGTGTGTCCGTTCCAGCGTCCCCAGCGCAGCGCAGAGCCGTCCTGTCCTTCACCGATGCTCAGACCCATCTGATCGGGGTCCGGATGTGAAATGTGGTCGGAACCCGCGGCTGCCGTGTGCGTCGCTGCGCGGGCGAGCACCGTACCGTCCTCGGCGGCGATGACCAGCCACTCGTCTGCTCCGCGGCCCCGGTCGCAGGCCAGGGGCCCGCGGATGTGCACCCACACCAGTGTCCCGTCTGCGGAGAACCCGGCCGAACCGCTGCCGACGTACCGATGGTCTCGCTCGTTGGCGTATTCGGTGAAGGCATCGTGCCCCGCGCAGCCTGCCCAGCAGCGGTGCCGCACCTCCCACCGCACGTTTCCCGCCGGGTCAAGGGCCTGCAGCGCGTGGAGTCCGGCGAAGACGGCCAGATCACCAGCAGGCGAGACCGCGCATTGACCGTACCTGCGTGGCCAGGGGGCCACAAAGCGGACGGCTTCGGCCGTGGCCGACGGCTCGAGGTTCTGCACGATCAGCTCCGTGTCACCGCGCTGTATGAGCAGCCGCGTTCCGGCTCGCCACTCCAGGCGGGGCGCGTCGTCGGCTCTGGAAAAAGCCAGTGGGGCAGCGATTGTGGTCACGAGTCGAGCAAGCTGCGGCACGAGGACTCCGAGAGAGGGGGAACTTCCTGCCGGGACCCTACGACAAGCCGCTGACAGCACCGATCCGAAGGACGCTCTGCGCGGCAACGGTCACGGAGCTCGGACATCGGATACGCCGACACCGGGGCGAGCACGTATATCCGTACCCGGTTGGGCACACTCGGGTGTCCGCCGACAGCCGCATCCGCACCGGCCGCGGACCGGAGAACATGGCCCCTTGCGCAGCCTCGGCGTCAGCTGACCAGCACGGCGTTCGCCGTCGGCGGCGATCACCGACAAGCCAGCACGTGCGCCCCGACGTTCACTTCCAGATGTGAACGCCTCGAACTGCGGATGCCGTCAGGACTCTTGATACGGGCGGGGTCCCTTGCTTCTCTATTGATAGGAAAGTTTCCTATCGGACAGCTATGTGATCGGAGTTCGCATGACGGCACCCCCACGGTCGTTGCGCCCCGCTGCGCTCGCCGCCCTGCTCGGCAGCGTCCTGCTCCTGCTCGTGAGCGTCCTCCCCACCGCCGCCGCCTCCACCTCGGCCTCCGCGACCACCCACCGGAAGGCCGCAGCACCCGCGGCGACCACGCCGGTCGGCATCAACGGACAGCTCAAGGTCTGTGGCACCAAGCTGTGCAACAGCCGCGGAAACCCCATCCAGCTGCGCGGCATGAGCACACACGGCACCCAGTGGTACCCGCACTGTCTGACCAGCGGTTCACTCAACGCCCTGGCGCAGGACTGGAAGGCCGACGTCCTGCGTGTCTCGACCTATGTGCAGGAGGGCGGGTACGAGACGAACCCTCAGCACTTCACCAACCTCGCCCACTCGCTCATCCAGCAGGCGACGGACCGCGGCATGTACGTGATCGTCGACTGGCACATGCTCACCCCCGGTGACCCGAACACCAACCTGAGCAGGGCCCGGCAGTTCTTCACCGACATCGCCAACCGCAACAAGGACAAGAACAACATCCTCTACGAGATCGCCAACGAACCCAGCGGGGTGAGCTGGTCGCGGATCAAGAGCTACGCGGAGCAGATCATCCCGACCATCCGCGCCATCGACTCCGACGCCCCCGTACTGGTCGGGACCCGCGCATGGTCCTCGTTCGGCGTCTCCGAGGGCGCCGACGAGTCCGAAGTGGTCAACAACCCGGTCCGGGCGACCAACATCATGTACACCTTCCACTTCTACGCGTACTCGCACCGCGACGAGTACCTGGCGACCCTCTCGCGTGCCGCCGACCGGCTCCCGGTCTTCGTCACCGAGTTCGGCACCCAGAACTACGCCGGCGAGGGAAGCAACGACTTCGCCATGTCCCAGCGCTACCTCGACCTCATGGCGAGCAAGAAGATCAGCTGGACGAACTGGAACTTCTCCGACGACAACCGTTCCGGGGCCGTCTTCAAGACCGGAACCTGCAACAGCAACGGACCCTGGACCGGCACCTCGCCCCTGAAGCCCGCGGGCGTGTGGATCCGTGACCGCATCGCGACGCCCGACAACTTCCCGGTCGTCTGACCGAACACCCGTATGGGGCGGCGCCATCGACGAACCGGCCTCGTGGAATCGAGACCGACCTCGGACGGCGCCGCCCCTCTACTCCCCCGCGCTCACAGGGAACCGAACAGCACTGGCGTCAACCACTGGGCGGGGCCGACCGGCCGGGCTTGGTGGGCGTGACGGCTACTTGGGGCTCTTGACGAGGGAGTTGAGGGTCTCCGGGGTCATGGTGTCGGGGACGTGGACGCCGGAAGAGAGCTTGTAGGCCTGACCACGCACGGCGCCACCGGGGAACTCTGCGGTGTGGACGTTGAAGTACCAGTTCTCGGCGTTGGCCTTGATGCCCTCCAGCAGGTCCTGATCATTCACGGTGACCGTGCCGTAGACGAACTTCTTGCCGTCCTCCAGCTTCTTCGTGAAGAACGGGATCTTCACATCGCCGTTGACACCCTTGACACCCTTGTGAAGGTGACCCAGGGTCGGCGTCCCGATCCCGGTGAAAGTGAACGCGTAGGAGACCTGGTCGCCCTGAATCCGCATGAGGGCGAGCGCGTGCCCGTCCTTGTCACCCACGGCCGGTCCGCCCTCGATCGGCACCTCGTTCGCGCCGTTGAGGACCGACCCGAAGAAGGTCGCGTCCTCCTTGTTCTTGTCCCACCGGCCGACACCCTGGACTGTCTGGCCCCCGGCGGCGTGCCCACTGCCGGCCGACGCGTGTCCGCCGGCGGTCGGGCTGCTCGCCGCGGCGCCGGCCCCGGCGCCGGTCGCAGCGTCCTCACCGTTGCAGGCGGTCAGCACGAGCGCACCGGCAACGGCGGATACGACGATCATCCCAAGGCGCTTGTTCTTCATGGCAGTTGGGCCTCTCAAGTGGTGCGGCCGCGTCTGCTTCGCGGTCCGTCATCCACAACACGGACGGCCTCACGACCCAGGTCTCCCGATGACACTCCTGAGACACTTCTGAGACGACCCGCGATCACTCGGAACACGGTCTTGACAGAGAAACCCACCCAAGTCGGCCCAAAACTCGTGTGACTCCTCTTCACGGAGTCGGGGTCCTCCCCGGGCAGGTAAGGACTGGGGTGACGGAGTCGGCCTGTGTCTGGTCCACGGTGGTCTCGACCGTCAGCCTTCAGTACGACGGTCGACCGCGGCCACGAGCAGACCCGTACACAGGCAGGGCGGCCGTGCGCGGCGCGCAACAGGCTCAGGGCGCCTGGTCCGCCGGCGACGAGCACCGCGAACAGCAACAACCCGGCCTGGACCGCCCATTGCGGGGCCGCCTGCCCGACATCGCTGCGCCCCTTGATGAGGCCGAAGCCGACCAGTCCCGCCAAGATCGCGGCCAGCCCGTTGCGCCAGGCGACGGCGACCTCGCGTACGCGGTCTAGTTCCTGAGCCAGGGCGCGCTGCACATCGATGGGGCCCGGCCCAGTTCGCCGGCGCTGGGCGTCGGGCCTGACAGCAGCCCACCGGGGCCGGTCTCGCCGATGGGACCGCCGACTCTCGTCGGGCCGGTGGGGCCGCTGGTCATCCGCCCACTCCTGCGGGAAGAGTCACAGAGTCAGCGGCATGCCCTGTCCCGTCGCAGGTCGAGGCCCGAGACCGTCAGCTCAGTCCCAACGTTCTCGACCTCTCCTCGCCCAGCAGCGCAGCCAGTTCGTCCGAGGTCGGCCCGGTCGCGGGACCCCGCCGTGTCACCGCCAGAGCCGCCGCGGCGTTCGCCCCGCGCGCCGCATCGTAGGGAGATGCTCCGCGTCCCAGCAGTGCCAGGAATGCGCCCACATGCGCGTCGCCGGCCCCATTGCTGTCGACCGCGTTCACGGGAAACCCGGGGACGTGCACGATGTCGAGAGAGCCCGGTGCCGCCAGCCAGCATCCGTCCTTGTCGGCCCGTACGACGATGCCGGCCCCGCTCCGAAGGCGCCCGCGCAGCGCGTGCGCGGCCTCCCCCGGCTCCGCCATCCCCGTCATCAGCTGGGCCTCCCGCGCGTTGCAGCTCAACCAGTCGGTCCGGGCCAGTACCGGGTCGAGGACCTCGGCCGGGATGTCCGCAACAAGCGGCGCGGGATCCAGGCAGACCCGTACGTCTTCCGCGAGGCTTGCGACCGTGCGGGACAGCAGAGGGCCGTTCACCTGCATCACCAGGCTGTAGCCGGACACCTGAACCAGGTCGCCGCCGCGCACGGACGCGGCGATCGTCTCCGCCTCCTCCGATGTCATGCGTGCGTCGACCCCGAAGCTCGTGACGAAGGTCCTCTCGCCTCCTCCGTCGACCAGAGCCACGCAGAACCCGGTGTCGCCGTCGGAGCGCTCCGGAAGTACCAGCCCGATGCCCTCCGCCGCGAGCGAGTCACGCACCAACTCTCCGTAGGGGCCCGTGCCATGGAGCCCGGCGTACACGGCTTCGGCACCCAGCCGACGGGCCGCGGTGAGTGTGTTGAAGCCTCCACCCGCGTACAGCTCGGTGCGGGTTCCGATGACATCGCCACCGCGCTCGGGCAGAGTGGGCACGTTGATGACCAGGTCGACGATGACGTTCCCCGCGAGGACGACACGGTAGTCGTTGTTCATCGGGTGGCCTCCTCAAGCGTGGCGGAACCGGTGGCGGAGTCGGCGGTCACCGATGAACGCCGTCCCAGCAGCGCGTATGTCGCACCAGCCGTGACGATCGCGATGAGCCACCCGAGGCCGTTCGTGCCGAGCCAGGAATCGGCCAACGGCCCGGCGAACCACACATCGTCCGCGCCGGTCGCGGCTTTGGTGAAGAGCAGCCCGGTTGCGATCGCGGCCAGCCACGCGATGACGGCGGGCAGATGGAACCCGCCGGTGTACCAGTAGCGGCTGCCGCGTCCCCTGTCCATCAGACCGGCCGGGTCGTAGTGACGACCTCGGACCATGTCGACGGCGATGACACCGATCCAGGCAGAGATCGGCACGGCGAGCAGAGTCAGGAAGGTGCTGAACGGGCCGTAGAAGTCGTCTGCGACGAGCATGAAGTAGATGCCACCGAGGAACATCAGGACGACATCCAGAACGACCGCCCAGGCACGCGGCACACGAATGCCGAGCGTGATCATCGTCAATCCGGCCGAGTAGGTGGAGAGGTGATTGGACATCAGCAGTCCACCGAACGCCGCGATCAGATACGGAACCGCCATCCAGGACGGCAGCATCGCGTTGATCGCCGCGACCGGATCGGCGGAGGTGGCGAGCGTCGGATCACCGGCCGTGAGCAGCGAGCCCAGGGAGATCAGCAGCACGAGTGGAATGCCGGCCCCGAACGCCGAGGCGCGCACGAGCCGCATGCCCGGGATCGCCCTCGGCAGGTAACGGGCGTAGTCCGCACCGGCGTTGGCCCATCCGATGCCGGTGCCGGCCGCTATGAAGCCGATGCCTGCGATGACGCCGCTGACCGGGCCGGCCGGGTTGTCGAGCACCTTCGACCAGTCGACGGTCGCCACGAGGAAGCCCATCACAACGAGGTTCAGGACTCCGAAGACCACGGTCGCCCACTTGTTGATCCACATGATGGTGGCGTGCCCGAGCCCGCTGATCATCAGCGTGCAGGCGATGAAGACCAGCAGGCAGAGCAGTGTGAGGACGGTGCCCCGGCCGGCCCCGAAGACCGTGTTGAGCAGGGCGAGCAGCGCGTACGCCGCTGTGGTCGTGGTGATCGTCTCCCAGCCGACCCGGCTCAGCCAGGTCACCAGGGTCGGCCCGTGGTTGCCGCGTTGCCCGAACACCGCGCGTGACAGCGTCAGGGCTGGGGCCCCGCCCTTCTTGCCCGCAATGCTCAACGCGCCCACCAGCGCGAACGAGCCCACCGAACCGCAGACTGCGACGAGGACGGCCTGCCAGATGTTCAGGCCGCGGAAGGCGACGAGGGTCGCGCCGAGCGGCAGACCCAGGATCGAGATGTTGGCGGCGAACCACGTCCAGAACATCTGGCTCGCGTGACCGTGCCGCTCGCTGTCGGGGACCGGTTCGATCCCACGGGTCTCCACGGTGCCGACGCGGTCGTTCTTCGTTGAAGCAGCCATCGCGGGACCTCCTTGCCTGTGCTCGGTACAGAGGGAAAAAGGGGGAAGGGGGAAGGGTTCAGCGGGTGCGGTAGGTGAGCAACTGCCGGGTCAGAGATCCCAGTTCGAGATCGTTGACCTCTTGCAGGGTGCGTACGGCGTCGCCGGGCAGGGCACTGAACCCCGCCACGGCCCCCGCGATGCCACCCGCGATGGCAGCGATGGTGTCGCTGTCACCGCCGAGATTCGCGGCCAGCAGCGCGGAGCGCCACGGGTCGCCGTCGGTGAGGGCCAGTACCGCGAACGCGGCCGGGACCGACTCCTGGCTGGCGACGCTGGTGCCGATGAGAGCATCGATCCGGTCGAGCGCCACTGCTGTGTCCAGGCCGGCCACCAGTTCGCGTGCCCAGGCGATACGCGCCGAGATGCTGGCGCCCGCGGTCCAGTGCCCGCGCCGGGCGCCGGCCGCCGACACCGTGATCGCGGCCTCGAAGACATCGTCGAGTGAACCACCGGCAATGCCCGTAGAGACGGCTGCGGCGACGGCCGATGCTCCCGCGATCCCGACGGTCGTGTCATGCGTGACCTGGCAGGACTCGACGACCCGGTCCAGGAAGCGTTCCGTGTCGGCGGTGTCGAACGCGATACCGACCGGCGTCACCCGCATCGCGGCGCCGTTCGTCGTGCCGTACTTGCCCGCCTCCTTGAGGTCGACGCCGCGCGTCACCGCGTCCAGGGCCGCTTTCGTCGACGGCCCGAGCAGGTCGAACGACCCCTTGGCCTTCATCTCCTTCTCCCAGGACAGGAGTTCCTCGGCGAACCGCCTGGGATCGACATGCCCGTCGCCCTCGACCAGGAGCCGAGCCACAATCACCGCCTGGTCGGTGTCGTCCGTGACGGATCCGGCCGGCATCCCGGCGCTCACCGGGTTGTCGGACCGCGCGGGCTCGAAGCCGCTCAGCGTGCCGTAGACGCGCACGACATCGGCGCGGGACATGACCTGCGTCGGCATCCCGAGGGCGTCGCCCAGCGCAAGCCCGTAAAAGGCACCGAGTGCGCGGTCGAGCAGGACGGGATCGGGTGTGGAAGTCACAGCTGGGCTCCTCGGCCAGTCCGTACGTGCAGTTGGAACCGGGACGGATCGAGCAGGCTGGTGACCTTCTCGACGACGTCCCCGTCCGCGCCCCGGAACACCTGGGAGACGCGGAGGAAGGACTCGCCGGGCGAGCGGTGCAGGATCGCGGCCTCGTCCGTGTCGAGTCCGGCGACGGCGATGTGCGCCTCACCGGAGTCGGGGACGCGGCCCGCCGCCGCGAGGGTGCGGCTCAGGGAACCGTCGTCCAGTCCGCGCTCGGGCAGGTCGGCGAGGCTACCGACAGCGGGCACGCGGCTGAACTCCAGCGAGACGCCGTGTCCGTCGGCCAGCCGACGGACACGGTCGAGGGCAATGAACCGGGTTGATCCCAGGCCCAGTTCGTCGGCGAGAGCATCGTCCCGTATCCGCTCGAAACGTAGGGTCTCGGTCGTCAGTTCCGTGCCCTGTGCGGCGAGTGCGCGGGTCCAGCCGAGCTGTTGGTCAAGGGGAGCGCCGTCGAAGGTGACGATCGACCCGATGCCGGCGTGCGTCTCGATGAGCCCCTGCTCGCCGAGGACCCCGAGGGCCTGCCGTACCGTCGTCCGACTCACCCCGAACCGCTCCCGCAGTGCGTGCTCGCCGGGCAGCTTGCTGCCGTCGGCATGCACACCCGCACGGATCTCCTCGGCCAGCACATGAGCGACACGATGATGCTTGTAAACCTGTCCAGGCATGTCTAGAAACTAGACCCCGACCTCCAGACCTGTCTACACCTGTCCAAAAAGTTGAACCGGATCTCCCGCACTCGGGGCCGGGGCAGCTCATCGGCGATTGCGCGGTTCGTGCACCGTGACGTCGACGTGCTCTGCTCCGCCGGTTCGACGGAGGTCGGGAAGGTGTTCCTGCGCTACGCGGCCGACAGCAACCCGAAGAACATCGTCCTCGGATGTGGGGCAAGAGCCCTCAGATCGTGGCGGCCGATCTCGCCGAGGCCGCGTTCCGCAATGCCGGCCAGAACTGCACCAGGACTCCGGCGGCCGGTTCGTCGCGCGCGCCGTCATCGACAACGTCTCCCCCGCCATGGCCGTGGCACGGGAGGAGGCCTCGGCCCGGTCGTCACGGTGCCTGCGTTCGACGCCGACGAGAAAGCACTCGCCGCTCGCCGTAGCCGACGACACCGATTGCGGGCCGGCCGCCACCGTCTGGTCCCACGGCATCGACCGGGCCCTCACGCCGGCCCGCGGTGTCCGGGCCGGTACCGTCGCGGTCAATGGACCTGACGCCGAGCACGCATCCTCACTGCCGCGTCCAGACCGGGATTCAGACGTCGAAGGCTCGTAGCCAGGGCCGACCGGCGTGCGACGAACCACCCAGCCGCCATGCGGCGTGAACCTGCGGAGGTCGAGATCACCATGACGACACGGGACGGCACCATCGGCGTCCTCCTGCCCCGCGACACTCCGACGCGGGACATCATCCCCCTCGCCCGGCGTGCGGAGGAACACGGCTTCGACGAGTTGTGGGTGGTCGAGGACCTCGGCTACCGAGGCGGACTCGTACAGGCGGCCACCGTCCTCGCCTCCACCACGCGGATCCGGGTCGGCGTCGGACTCCTGCCGGCCGCCGCCCGCAATGTGGCCTTCACCGCGATGGAGATCGCGAGCCTCGCCCAACTGCATCCCGATCGCCTCGACCTCGCCGTCGGCCACGGCATGCCGTCCTGGATGCGGAGCGTCGGCGCATGGCCGAAGAGCCCCCTGACCCTCCTGGCCGAGTACATCACCGTCCTGAAGTCGCTGCTGAGCGGCCAACTCGTGGATCAGCACGGGAAGTACGTGCATATCGACGGAGTACGACTGCACGAGAGCTCCACTCCGGCTGCGGCTCCCGCCGTCCTGGCGGGCGTGCGCGGTCCCAAGTCCCTGGCCGTGTCGGGTGACGTGGCCGACGGCACTCTCCTCGCTGAACCGGTGACACCGGCCTACGTGACAGAAGCCCTCAAGCACATCGCGCCCACCCGCCCCCACCGTCTGGTCGCGTACAACATCGCGGCGATCGACGACGATCCCGCCGCCGCACTGGCAGCCGCCCGTCCCGCCCTCGCAGTGGTCGGAGAACCGGACTGGCAGCCCCACATCGCCCCGCTTCCCTTCTACGACGACCTCGTCGCCCTGCGCTCACGGTGTGACAGCGCGGAGGAGTTCGCCCGCGCCCTGCCGGACGAATGGGTACGACAGCTCGCCGTCGCGGGCACGCCGGAACAGGCACGGTCCAGTTTGGCGGACTTGTTCGCCGCGGGTGTCACGAGTGCGATCCTCGCCCCCGTGGGTCCCGACTACCTGGCGTCGCTGGAGTCGCTGGCGGCGGTCCTGTGAACAGTCGTCCTACACACATGAAAGAGCACAGCCCTTGATGGACCCGGCCACGCGCCGCCGCCGGGCGGCGCTGTTCCTCTTCTTCCTCATACCCGGCCTGTCGATTTCCTCATGGGTGACCCGGACACCCGACATCCGGGACCGACTCGACGTCTCTACCGCGCAGATGGGCATCGTCCTGTTCGGGCTGTCAGTCGGATCCATGATCGGCATTCTCAGTTCCGGAACGCTCGTGGCCAGGTTCGGCACCCGGCCCGTCATGGGCGCCGCAACGCTGCTGATCATCCTCAGCATGGCGGTGATCGGCCTCGGGACCATGCTCTCCTCCGCCCAGGTAACCACTGCCGGACTGTTCCTCTTCGGCGCCGGAATGGGCGGTGGAGAGGTCGCGATCAACATCGATGGCGCCGACGTCGAGCAGATCACGGGACGGACGGTACTGCCCACGCTCCACGGCTTCTTCAGCCTGGGAACCGTCGTCGGGGCCGCGCTGGGAATCCTGTGTACCGCTGTCTCCTTCCCGGTGCAGTGGCACCTGACCGCCATGGCCGCCGTCACGGCAGCCATGTTTGTCTATGCCTTCCGCTCCATTCCCCATGAGGTCGGCAAGACCCGAGACGACGGCTCGCAGTCCGACGCGAGCACCACACAGGCCCCGGTGCGGGTCTGGAAGGACCCACGACTGTTGCTGATCGGTGGGGTCATCCTGGCCATGGCACTGGCCGAGGGTTCCGCCAACGACTGGCTGCCCCTGCTCATGGTCGACGGCCACGGCGTTGACCCCGCCCTGGGGTCAGCCGTCTACACCGGCTTCGCCGCTGCCATGACCATCGGCCGTTTCGCCGGCGGATTCCTCATCGACCGCCTCGGCCGCGCCCCCGTTGTCCGAGCCAGCGCCATCTGCGCGACCTTCGGAATCGCCGTTGTCGTCTTCGCCGACTCGGCCGCCCTCGCGGGCGCCGCCGTTCTCCTCTGGGGCCTCGGAGCCTCACTCGGCTTCCCAGTCACTCTCTCGGCGGCCGGTGATTCCGGGCCCAACTCAGCCGCGCGAGTCAGCCTCGTGGCGATGATCGGCTACGTCGCGTTTCTCGTCGGGCCGCCCTGTCTCGGCTTCCTCGGCGATCACTACGGCCTTCGCGTTGCCATGATCGTCGTCCTCGCCTTCACCGCCGTGGCGATCATCCTGGCACCTGCTGTCGGCACACGCTCCGTCGCGTCCGCGCCCGCCACCGAGCCGACAACCCAGCTGTGAGAGGTGGTTGCATCTCGGAACCATGCTCGAGCGTCCGAGTAGCCGTGCTGTGCACGATCTGCTGGTGGGCGGAGCCCTGGCCGTGAGGGCCGGACCCGGATCGAATATTCGGTGTTCTGCCCGCCCCATGAGGACACAAGATGGTGCGCATGACTTTGGCCACCCCCACACTGCACACCGCTCGCCTGCAGCTGCGCCCTTTCACAGGCGCCGACGCGGACCGCCTCTTGGCGCTGCACAGCAACACCTCCGCAATGCGCTACTGGGACTCCCCGCCGTGGAACGAACGGGCCCGCGCCGAACGCTTCATCACGACGTGCCGGAAGATGGCGGACGAAGGCACCGGAGCCCGGGTGGCCATCGACCGCGCTTCCGACGGGGCCTTCGTCGGCTGGTGCGGTCTGACCGGATGGAACCCGGACTACCGCAGCGCGTCGTTGGGCTACATCCTCGACGAAGCGATGTGGGGCCACGGCTACGCGACGGAGGCCGCGCACGCCTTGCTGCAGTGGGCATTCGACACACTGGACCTGAATCGAGTCCAGGCCGAAGCCGATACGCGCAACGTGGCATCCGCCCGGGTCCTGGAGAAGATCGGATTCATGCGTGAAGGGACGTTGCGGGAAGACTGCGTCGTGAACGGCGAGGTATCCGACTCGTGGGTGTTCGGGTTGATCAGGCGAGAGTGGCGGCCGACGGCCGTACCGATGCCAGCCCTCGAAGAGCGGCTGTAAGTCCGTTTCTGGCAGCGGCCACGTCCAGGTTGAGTGAGGAAGCCTTGACGGGTGAGGCGTGGAGGTGGGGCGGTTGCGCAAGGTCACGCTTCAGGTCATGCCGACCGAACGCGAGGAGCATGCCGGAGTACAGGGCCTGATCCAGATGCTGAGGTTCGCTGACGGCACGGCCGTCGGGCGTTGCGAAGGTGTGTTCAACGGTTGCCCGGCCTCCAACCCGAAGGATCTTCGTACCCTTCGGGTTGCGGTATGGCACGATCCGCGCGCAGGCTCGCACGCCGAGGGAGTCTCCGGCCTTCATCCAGCGCACGCTCGGAGAACTATGAGCGCCACAGAGCTCCACTGGTTCAAGAGCAGCTACAGCGACAGCAACGACCAGGCGACTGCGTCGAGATAGCCCCCACCGCCGCCACCATCCACGTCCGCGACTCCAAGAACACCGTCGGCCCTCGACTCACGCTCAGCCCCGCCGCCTGGTCGTCGTGCGTGGCGCACCTGTCGACGGCTCAGTAGAACGGGGTTGGTCACCCCGAGGCCAGTTGTTCCGCTATCTCCTGGATCCAATCGCCGGTCTTCGCCGGGTCGTTGAGGGTCTCAACCCACGCTTCCGGCTCCAGCTTGTGCTTGGCAGGGCCGGACTTGAGAGCGATGAGCAGGGATCTGGCGGACTCCCGCATCTCGGCCGTCGTGCTGCCGCTCCCGGAGATGTCGGGACCCGCCGCCAGGGCGTAGATCTCGCGCGCCATGGCCTGGCGTTCGCCCTTCGACACCTTCTTCCAGAACTTCAGGGCATGCTTCAGTGACTCCTTGCGGGACGCGGCCTCCTCGGGGGTCTCGCCCTTCGGCGCCCAGCGCTCGGGGTGGTGGACCTCTTCGTAGCGCTTCGTGGCGGCGCGGAGCGCCTTGTACATGGTCACGCCGAGGACGAGGCCGGCCCCGGCCCCGGCGAGGCCCCATCCGACCGGGTTGCTCGCCAGCCCGACTGTTCCCGCCGCGACCGCCGTCACGATGCCGGCGGCGGCCTTGGTGGACTCGCCCCCGCCGCTGACCGTCTCCTTGCCCATCTTGGTGAGCTGCTTCTTCTTCGCGTACCCCTGCACCGTGCTCAGCTTTTCCACGTCCTTTTCGGCGCGCTGCAGGCTCTCGGCTGCGTCACGGGCTTCGCCCATCGCCTCCCAGGCGGCGTCGATGGCCTCGGAGACGAGCTCCAGCCGTTCCTGGCCTTCATGGCCCCAGTAGGCGTCCAGCGCGACGTAAGCCTCTGCGGCGGCCCAGCCGGCCTGCTCCCGCGACTCGTTCAGCCGGGCCAGTGACCCCGCGTGGACGACATGGGGATCTCCAAGGTTCTTGACCTCCTTGTACTTGCGGGCCGCTCCCCCGACGCGGAAGGCGGACCGCATGCCCTTGATCGCGCCGATGGAAGCGCTGGCGATACCACTCGCCTCGGACGCCACCGCGGCGTCCGCCGCCTTCTGGACCTTGGTCACCTCCTTGGCGATGGCGGCGCTGTAGCTTCCCGAGTTGGCGGCGCCGACAACCGCGTCGGCCCCCTTGGTCTTGGCCTTCTTCTTCGCCGTGTGGTGGTTGGCCCCGGTCTCGTGCTTCTTGGCGTCCTTCATGTTCTTGTACGCGTCCATGCCACTGACCACGGTGCCGGCGGCCTCCGTGAGGAGGTTCCCCGACGCTGCGGAGGTCCCCGAGGCGGCGGCGGAGTGCTTGAGGCCCTCATTGGCCGAGACGGCGGCCTGCTGGGTGAAGGCCGCGTTGGTGGGGGTCTGGAAACCCTTGATGAAGGTGTCGATGGGTTCGAGATTCTTCTTGAACCTGTCGAGGAGCGCGGCGATCCGGTCGCGATAGTTCTTCTTCGCTCCGGCGGACGCGCCGCCGTTCTCCGCCGCTCTGTCTCTCTCGGTGTCCCGGGCGGGATCTCGGGCGGTGTCCCGGGCGCGCTGCACCGCCGCGGTCGTGGCCCGGTTGCCGGCGCGGGACTGCATCGCGAGGAGGGCGTGCTCCGTCGAGCGTGCGGACGTACTCCCGGTCCGGCTCCCTTCCCGACGCTGCTGGGCCGACGTCAGGACCGCTGCAGACTGCCGTGTCGAGGTGCGGTGGATCGGGGTGCTCATGGATGGGCCTCTCCTGTACCGGACCGGGCGAGGCGAAGGTAGCCAGACCTGGCTAACAGAAGGGGTGCTGCGGGGAAACTCCACACGGAGACTGTGGGGCGCGTGTGGTGGATTTCAGTTGGTCGTTGCACGCGTGCCGTTCCGGAAGCTGCCGCTGTGACTCAAGCGGTGGAAGGCCGGAGGCCCCAGAAGGTCGCGGCCGTGTCCGGCCGGTCGGCGGCCGGAGTGAGTTTGAGGCCGGGCATGGCCGTCTTGCAGGTGAGGTCCTTGGCGATGTAGCTGCCGAGGCAGGGAATGTCACCGAGGTAGAGCTGGACGGGCATCCGCAGCCCGGCGATCCCGAGCGCGATCGACATCGAGCGGCGGGCGAAGCCCTTCGCGTGCCCCTTGACCAGGTACCAGGCCGAGATTCCCGCAACGAAGAAGCTCGCCGAGATCAGCACGGCGGCCAGCATGTGCGGCCGGCGCCAGATGAACGACGGGTTGAAGATGACACGCATCCGGTCCGTGGGCTCGAACTGGCCGTGGACGACAGCACGGTGCCCACCGACACCATCACGCTGGACAAGAACATCGTGCCCTTGCGGACGCGGCCGTCCTTGTAGAGCAGGACGCCGATGAAGCCGGCCATCTGCAGGTAGGTCTCCCTGCCGGTCCGCCAGTACAGGGCGTAGACGACTGACAGGAGGACTCATCACTGCTCCCTTTCGTAAGGGGCTGGTTCAGGTTCGCAAGGGGCTGGTTCAGGCGTCGACGACGGAAGTGGTGGTCGACGTGGACTTGTTGAAGCGAGGCAGGGCGGC
This sequence comes from Streptomyces phaeochromogenes, assembly GCF_001418655.1. Classification (GTDB taxonomy): domain Bacteria; phylum Actinomycetota; class Actinomycetes; order Streptomycetales; family Streptomycetaceae; genus Streptomyces; species Streptomyces phaeochromogenes. The sequence goes on from NZ_LIQZ01000211.1 coordinate 23,509, forward strand.
AGCGCCGACCGCGAGGAGGGCGACGATGCCCATCTGCACGTACTCGACTGCGGCGAAGGCATGGGCGACGTTGTGCGGGGCCAGGGCCAGATAGAGGGTGCCGAGGGTGGCAACGCCGAGCGCCAGTCCGCTCTGCTGCAGGGTGATCAGCACGCCGCTGCCGATACCGGCCATATGTGTGGGAACGTCGGCGAGCACGCTGCGGAACAGGCCGGCGAACAGCATCGACTGTCCGGCACCGACCAGGGCCAGCGGCACAGCCATCGCCCACAGACTGACGTGCGGCCAGTTCCCGAGGAGGACCGCCACCAGCGAAGCCAGTCCGGCGAGTTGGACGACAGCGCCGGCGGACAGCGCTGCCCGGCCGAACCGTGTGATCAGGCGGGGCGCGACCAGTGACCCGGCGAAGAACAGCAGGGCCATCGGCAGGATCGCCAGCCCGCTGTGCAGGGCGTCGGCGTGCAGGCCGATCTGGACGGTGAGGGCGAAGACGAACATGAAGGCGCCGAAGCCGATGCTGAAGGCGAACACCATGGTCAGCCCGCGGGACATCGACGGCAGGCGCAGCAGGGACGGCGGCAGCAGCGGGACCTCACCGCGCCGCTCGGTGCGCTTCTCCACGACATGGGTGACGACGCCGAGGACGACTGCGACGGCGAGCATCAGCCAGGTCCACCAGGGCCAGCCCAGGGAGTGCCCCTCGGTCAGCGGCACCAGCAGGGCGGTCAGGGTGGCGGCGAACAGTACGGTGCCGGGCAGGTCGATGCCGACGGGGTGGTGCGAGCGGGTGTGGGGCACGATCCGGGCCGCCACGATCAGGACGACCACGCCGATGGGTACGTTGACCAGGAAGATCGGACGCCAGGAGGTGCCGGCGATGTCGGCACTGACCAGCAGGCCACCCACCAACTGTCCGACCACGGCGGCGATTCCGGAGGTAGCCCCGTACAGGGCCACGGCACGGGACTTGCGTTCACCTTCGAGGACGTGGTGGAACGTCGCCAGTACCTGCGGGATGAGCAGGGCGGCGGTGGCGCCCTGGACGATTCGGGCCGCGATCAGCGCACCCACGCTCGGGGCGACACCGCAGGCCAGCGAGGCCAGCACGAAGCCCACGAGCGCCCCGAGGAAGATGCGCCGACGGCCGAAGCGGTCGCCCAGCCTGCCGCCGAGAACCAGCAGGGTCGCGTACGCGACGCCGTACCCGGCGATCACCAGCTCCAGCGACGAAGCCGAGGCGTGCAGCGAGGCATCGATGCTGGGCAGGGCCACGTTGGTGATGAAGAAGTCCATGATCGGCAGGAACGCGCCGGCCAGCAGGATGAACACCCCGGCCGGGTGCAGGCCGCCGGCGCGGGCCGTGGCATGGGGAGAGCGTGCTGCGGCCCCGGTATGCCGCGAGGAAGTGCTTGTCGTCATGACAGCCCCCAGAAGACTGTAGTTATGTAGCTATAACTATGCGCTCATAATGAGTATGCGTCCATAACTACCTCTGGGCAACCCCGTACCCTGGAGCCGTGATGGAGGATCAAGCGCACCCGACGAACTCGACGGCTGGACCGGACCACGAGCAGCGGTGGGCCGAGCTGGCCGATCTCGTGCTGATCATCAGCCGGGAGGTCCAGTTCCGCGGATACGCCGACGAGAGGGCCATCCCCCTCTCACCGTCCGAGGGCATGGTGATGCGCTACCTGCAGCGCGAGCCCCACGCCCCGCCCAGCCGCATCGCCGACGCGACCGGACTGCAACGAACCAACCTCTCCACCGTCCTGGGCGGACTGGAGCGCAAGGGCCTTGTCGAGCGGCGCACCGACCCGGGCGACGGCCGCGGCGTCACCGTCCACGCCACTGAACTCGGACGCACCAACTACACCCTCGTCCGCCGGGAATGGGCCACGGCCGTCTCCGACGCCGCCAACCACGACACCACACACCTCGACGCCGCTCTCACCCTGCTCACCGCCGTGGAGACCGGACTGACCAGGACTCGACCACGGAACCGCGCCACCCGTCCGGCAACAGGAACCTGACCGGGCGCGCGCATCCCCTTCAGGACGAGTCCGTCGGGGTGAAACCAGCAAGGTCGGCGAGACTCTCCACGCTCTGAGCGCCTGATCATCAGGTTGTGGCCCCAACGTCCCGCGCTGCGGCGAGGTAGGCGAGAACCAGCGTCCGTTTGTCGTCCTGGCAGGCGGCCACCGCCAGTTGAGAGGGGGAAATACCCCGGACCGGCACGGCGATCACCTCGTCCCGGACGACCAGTGGGGCGTTGCCGGTGGCCAGCAGCGCCACCCCCTGGCCGCCGGCGACCGCCTCGTGGGTCTCCTCGGCGCTGGCCACCACTCCACCGATCCGTGGCTGTCGACCGTTCCGGGCGTCCAGGGCAAGCCAGTAGTCCCGCAGCGGGCCGGCCTCCGGGGGGAGGGCGAGGAAGGGCTCCTCCAGCAGGTCGGCGAAGTCCACCTTTCCCTCGGGGTCGGACGCGGCCCGCGCCGCCAAGGGGTGTCCGTCCGGGAGCGCGACCAGCCGAGGCTCGCGTGCCACCACCGCGTACTGGTAACGGTCGTCGTCGGGCAGCGGCAGCCAGACGAAGGCGACGTCGCTGGATCCATCCGCCAACCCGGCGGTGGGATCCGCCCAGTTGACCTGGTGCAGGACGGGCTGTGCGTCCGGATGCCGGGAGATGAGGCGGGTCCGCAGAGCGGGCAGCAGCCCGCGGCCGGGACTGGTGGACATACCGATCACCAGGGTGCACCGCTCGACGGTCTTCGCCTCCTCCACCGCCGCCTCCGCGGCCTGCCAGGCGGCCAGCACCGCTCGGGCGTGCGGCAACAGGGCTTCCCCCACCGCGGTCAACCGCACTGTCCGCCGGTCCCGTTCGAACAGGACCACGCCGAGTTGCTTCTCCAGCATCCGTATCTGCTTGCTCAGTGCGGGCTGGGAGACGAACAGCCGCTCGGCGGCGCGAGTGAAGCTCAACTCCTCGGCGACCGAGGTGAAATAGCGCAGATCACGCCCATGGACGTCCATAACTCATGGCTATCACAACGGGTCTTGGACGCCGCCCTGGTGACTGGCGAAGGATCGAGTCCGTCGACAGAAGAACCCCGAACGCCAGTTGACGAGGGAGACGACGATGAGTGAGAACGCCAAGGTCTGGCTGGTCACCGGCGCGAGCAGCGGTTTCGGGCGGGCCATCGCGGACGCCGCGGTCGACGCCGGCGACACGGTGATCGGCACCGCCCGGCGGACCGAGGCGCTGGACGAGCTGGTCGCCGCGTACCCGGACCGTGTCGAGGCGATCAGCCTGGATGTCACGGACGGCGAGCGGATCGATGTGGTGGCCGCCGACGTCCTGGCACGCTACGGCAGGGTGGACGTGCTGGTGAACAGCGCCGGCCGCACCCAGGTAGGGGCGTTCGAGGAGACCACCGACCGGGAGTTGCGTGACCTGTTCGAGCTGCACGTGTTCGGCCCTGCGCGGCTGACCCGGGCGCTGCTGCCGCAGATGAGGGAGCGGGGCAGCGGATCGGTCGTGAACATCAGCAGCTTCGGCGGGCAACTGTCCTTCGCCGGGTTCTCCGCGTACAGCGCGACCAAGGCGGCGCTGGAGCAACTGTCGGAGGGCTTGGCCGACGAGGTGGCGCCGTTCGGCATCAAGGTGCTGATCGTGGAGCCCGGCGCGTTCCGTACCAACCTGTTCGGCAAGGGCGCGGCGTACTTCTCCGAGGAGAACCCGGCGTACAGGGAGAAGGTCGGCGCGACCCGGCAGATGGTGCAGGGCAGCGGCGGCAGCCAGCCCGGGGACCCGGCGAAGGCCGCGGCGGCGATCCGGCTGGCTCTGGAGGCCGAGAAGACCCCGCTCCGCCTTGCCCTCGGCGCAGACGCGGTCGACTTCCTGACCGCACACCTGGACTCCGTGCGGGCCGAACTCACCGAGTGGGAGAAGGTCTCCCGGAGGACGGACTTCGACACGGAGTGACAGCCGGGCAGCCGACTGCAGAAGGTCGACAGGCGCCCTACTCCAGTCTCGGTCCCTCCCCGAGAACACCACGCTGCTGACGGATACTCACCGTCGCAGTGACAGTAGCCCGGTGGTTCGCCATGGGTTCGCCGGGACCGATGAGAAGCCGGGATGGGCCCGCGGGATCATCGACGCGGGTGAATCCGCCACTGCCGCGGGCGGAGCGGTGGTCGACAGACCGGTCGTCGAGCGCGTTCGACGACTGCTGGGCCGCGTGACCTGAGGGCCGGCTGCCACCGCCTGGAGAAAAGCCGGAGCAGCGCCTGTCCGCCACGCGGCAACGCCGGTAACGTGCCGGCGGTACTCACTTTTGTCCTGCTCACGACATGACCCGCTCTGGTCCCGTACGTGGTGGGCCGTCAACTCTCAGCGGCCGCACCACCGGGTTCGACACATGGGCCGTGATGAAGCCTGCCGACGACATAAGGAGTCCGCATGGCAACACCGATCACCCGTCGCACCATTCTGGCGCTCAGCACGGGCGCCGCCGCCGGCCTGTCCCTGCCCGGCGTCGCCGCGTATGCCGACGACCATGCGACCACCCGTGTGAGATTCACCTTGAACGCCCAGGTGCTCGACGGCGGCGAACAGGTCACCTCGATCACCCTCAACACCGCCCGGATCGGCCCGATCGACCCGGCCAGCCTGACCACCGCCACCTTCACCGTGCACGCCAAAGCCACCAGCCCGATTCCCATCGCCGACGACGACGCCATCTTCGGCGAGTACGACCTCGACCGCACGGTGACCGCCGTCCGGCTCGACCACCGCGGCAACATCGTGCTTGGCCTCAGCCATGCCGAGGGTCAGACCGGCGGCGGCACCCTCGGTTACATCGAGGGCAAGAGCCGCAACGTCATGCTCGATCTCGTCTACACCATCACTCAGCGCGCCCCGATCGTCCTATGCGATCACCGACCGATCACCATCAGAGAATTCGTGCAGGACCATCGGCTGTCGGACCCCGAGGTCGACGCGTTCAGCTCCCACGTCTCCGGCTCGGGAATGAAGTACCGGCTGTACTCACCCACCGGCTCCCACGCCTCCCGACGCAGCAAGCGCCCGCTGATCGTCTGGCTGCACGGCGGAGGTGAGGGCGCCTCACTGCCCGACAACTACTACGACAACGAGACCACGCTGCGAGCCAACCGCGGCGCACTGGGCTTCGCCACCCCCCAGGCACAGCGCATCTTCGACGGCGCCTACGTCCTCGCCCCGCAAAGCACCTCCGCCTGGATGCAGGACGGCCCCCGCTTCGCGCCCCTCATCCGCGAGATCATCGGCGACGTCACGCGCAGGAACCGCATCGACCACGACCGGATCTATGTCGTCGGCTGCAGCAACGGCGGCTACATGAGCATGAAGATGACCACTGTCTACCCCAACCTGTTCGCCGCTGCCGTACCGATCTGCGGCGTTGTCACGTCCTCCCCGCCGGGCGGTGCACCGCTGATCCCCGACAGCGAGCTGGCAAGGATCAGCACCCCCAGCTGGCTCGTCACCTCCCGTGACGACACCACCGTGGACCCGCAGGCCAACACCGCCCACGCGCACGACCTCATCCCGGGCTCACTGATGACGCTCTACGACCACGTCATCTGGAACGGCCACCGGTTCGCCGGCCACTGGTCATGGATCTACGTCGCCCGCAACGACCCCAGCATCAACGGAACGCGCGTCTGGCAGTGGATGGCCGCCCAGCATCGGCACTGACCGGAAACCCACGTACCGTTGGACCGTGGTCGGCCGATCCGCGGCTGTGCTTCGACGTCACACGCGGGCTCACCGATTCTCACCGTCCCGGTCCGGCAACGTGCCGGTGCGGGCCACATCGGCGTACCACCGTGCGCTGGCCTTGGGGATGCGCTTGCCGGTCGGGTAGTCGACGTAGACGGCACCGAAGCGCTTGCTGTAGCCGTAGCCCCATTCGAAGTTGTCCAGCAGGGACCACAGGAAGTAGCCCCGTACGTCGACGCCAGCGACGATCGCCCGCTGCACGGCCGACAGGTGGCCGTGCAGGTACGCGATGCGGTCAGGGTCGCTCACCTCGCCCTCCGGGTTGACGTAGTCGTCGAACGCGGCCCCGTTCTCGGTGATCATCAAAGGCATCGCGGGGAACTCCGCCTTGAGCCGCATCAGCAGGTCGTACAGACCGCTGGGGTCGACCGCCCAGCCCATCGCGGTGGTGCTGCCCTCGGGGCGGTGGAAGGCGACCCGGTCTGCGCCCGGCCAGGGGCTGTGTTCGCTCGCCCCATGACCGTCGGAGCCGTGGCTCGCCTCGCCGGTCGCGGCCGAAACGAGGGTGGGCGTGTAGTAGTTGACGCCCAGGAAGTCCAGCGGCTGGTGGATCGTGGCGAGGTCGCCGTCCTGCACGAAGGACCAGTCGGTCAGACCGGCCGTGTCCTGGAGGAGATCCTGCGGGTACGCGCCCTCCAGCAGAGGGCCGGTGAAGACGCGGTTGGCCAGCGCGTCGATCCGGCGGACCGCGTCCAGGTCCTCGGCGGCCTCGGTCAGCGCTCGGACGTGGTGGATGTTGAGCGTGATGGATGTCCGCGCGCGGGAGGGCAGTTCGGCGCGCAGTGCCTGAACGGCTTTGCCGTGGGCGAGGTTGAGATGGTGCGCCGCGCGCAGGGCCGCGACCGGGTCGGTGCGCCCGGGCGCGTGGACACCGGAGCCGTATCCGAGGAAGGCACTGCACCAGGGCTCGTTGAGGGTGGTCCAGGTCTTCACCCGGTCCCCCAGCGCACGGGCCGCCAGGGTCGCGTAGTCGGCGAAACGGTCGGTCGTGACGCGCTCCGGCCAGCCGCCCGCGTCCTCCAGNNGGGCCGCGGCCGGTCGGCTGCACCCGCGGCCATGACAGGGAGAACCGGTAGGCGCTCACGCCGAGGTCGGCCATGATCGCGACGTCCTCGCGCCAGCGGTGGTAGTGGTCGGTGGCCACGTCACCGGTGTCGCCGTTGCGTACCCTGCCGGGCGTGTGCGAGTAGGTGTCCCAGATGGAAGGGGTGCGTCCGTCGACGGAGGCGGCACCTTCGATCTGGTACGCGGCGGTCGCCGTCCCCCAGGTGAATCCCTGAGGGAATCGGAGGGCGTTGGTGGATGCCGGGGCGGGCGCGACACGTCGGGTAACGGTGGTCACGTGAGTCCTTCCAGATGCAC
>NZ_LIQZ01000212.1:0-32759 GCF_001418655.1 Streptomyces phaeochromogenes
GGCGGAACTCCAGCGCCCCGGCGTGCACGCTGAGCAGGGTCAGCCGGTGGGCGAGGACGTCGTGCATCTCGCGCGCGATCGCCTCCCGGGCCAGCCGCTGGGCCTGCTCGGCCCGCAGCGCCGACTCGGTCTCGGCCCGCCGCGCGCGGTCCCGCAGGCTCAGCATGAGCTGGCGCTTGGAGCGCGCGAGCGTGCCCCAGCCGACCACCGTGGCGGTCAGCAGCCAGCCGAGGGCGACGATCAGGACGTACGGGACCTCGGGATCGGGGCGCAGCCAGTAGAAGAGGGGAAGCAGCGCGGCGGAGGCGCCGCCCGTCCAGGCTGCGTACTTGAAGGGCCGGTGCACGGCGACCGTGAACAGGGCGACCAGGCCCGCGCCGCCCGCGGTGTTCGAGATGAAGCAGACCGGGACCATCGCCACGGCCAGGCCGACCGGCCAGCGCCGCCGGAGCCAGACCGCCGCGCAGGCGAACGCGCCGAGCCACTGGTCCACGGCTTGCAGGGCGTACGGGATGTCGGTGTTCCCGGACATCTCGTCCGCGCCGATCAGTCCCACCGCGACGGCGATCAGGAAGCAGGCGAAGTCGACGAGCCAGTCGCGCGCGGTGCGCTTGGGACGCCTCTTCCGGCCGGACTGATCGGGGTCGGGGTCGAGTTCGGCGGTGACCGCCGACGGCAGAAACCACCGGCGCCCGGGGTCGGGCGGGGGCTTCGGCAGTGGCGCGGTATCACTCACAGTCGACAAATCTACGCATCGTTGTCCGCTCGCACCGCCCCTGCCGCCTGATCACCGACCAAAGTAGCCGCACGACCGACTTTGGACGCAGGCGCGGCGAACCGGTCGGGGACTTCCGTCGGACGTACCTCGCCCCGCGGCCGATGAGAGTGGGGGGTCCGCGGGGCGAGGATCCTTGTATGAAGCAGGTGCTGGAGTTTCTCGGTGTGATCGCCCTCGTTCAGGGCGTCGCGGGCCTGGTGTACGAGCTCACCGGCTGGCTGCGCGGCTGGGGCCTCGTACAACGGCTCGACTTCCTCGACGGCCGCGAGATCTACGGGAGCGTCGCACTGCTCGTGCTGGCGTTCGCACTGTTCGCGGCGGCCGAGAGCCGGAAGACCTGACGAGCCGGGACCGGGCTTCCGGCAAACACCTCGTCCCGGTCAGCAGCTGTAGTTGACCAGCTTGAACGAGGCGTAGTGGTCGGAGGTGTAGTAGTCCTCCTGGCTCCTGTTGCCGGTGACGATGCGACGCGCACCGCGCGTGGACGAACCGGGCGTGATCACCGTGTACTCGTGGTAATCCGACCACACCCATCTGACCTGGGCTTATGAAGGTCGAAACGGCTGTGACCTGCTAGGACGGGTTGCAGAAACGATCGGAGGCAGTCAGAGGAAAACGCTCTGAATCGACCCCGGTTCGACCCAGGTCGCTCAGAGGCAGTCAGAGGCGATCCCTCTGCAACTTGCCTCCGAGAGACCCGAGTTGACGGAGATCGATCAGGAGCGGTGACCTCGACGGCTCTCTGTTCCTGCCTTGGTCGAGTTGCGATGGGGACGCCTGCCTCCAGAGCGGGGCCAGGCATACGAATGCCTCCAGGACGGCAATCCTGGAGGCATCGCTGGCACCGATCGGAGGTCGGTTCCGGGTACCACCCGTGGTTTTAGCGGGCCTGGGTGGCGCCCTTGTCTTTGCGAGACGACCTCACCGTGCCACACCACAGTCATCAGGCAGAACCACAGCGGCAGATCCCTCACCCGTTCGGCCGACTCGGCCTTCACCGCCTTCGTCCGGCAGCCGCCGAACTCGTGCTCCTAGGGGATCTCACCGGCCGGTACGCAACAGGCAGTTACAGCAGGCTTGGCTCCGACGGCCGCACCGTGGTCGTACGCCAGGACCGGGAGGGTGCGGCCGGGCACGGGCACCGGATCACGGCGGCGATCGCCTGCCATGTCGCCCGGGCCGGCGGCAGCATCGACGAGCTGACCCTGCTCCTGCTAAACCCCGACCACGAGGGCGGCCGGCACGCCCAGCACATCGCAGTGCGCTCGGGGCAGGCCCGCGCCCTGGACTACATCCGTCGGGTGTGGGCCAGCGCCTCGGCCGCGGTCAGCAGCTCAAGCGTGCTCGAGTCACGGCACCACGCGTATGAGGTTCTCGCCGCGCTGCGCGACCGCATCGAGACCACGCCCTGGCGCGGTGAGCGGGGACGGACCGCGCTGCGGGTGCTGCGGGCCCATCTGAACTTCGCCGAGATTGCTGGTGGCCCGCTGCACCACGCCAGCGAGCGGCAGACCGCGGAGGAAGCAGGGATCTCCCGCACGACGCTGCGCGTGGTCTACGAGACGGTCCTCAAGCCTGGGGGCTGGCTGCGTCGGCTGCGGGTCGGGCACGGCCGGGAGGGCTCCTCCTGGTATCTCGACCACGGCAGCACAAGTGGCCGCCGTGGCTGCGCTTCGCTGTCTCGTTTCTGGACCACTCAGTACCCCCCGACCTGGCACTTGAGGAGTGGACCACCCCTGAGACGGTCACGACGGCCGAGATCGACTCCGCCGTCATCGCCCGCCTGATGGGCCACGACGCCTTCGCCCACCGCGGCCTCGGCAGCTCCGCCCTCATGATCATCGGGGCGCTGCACGTCCGGCCCGCTCAGACGGTCAGCGATCTTGTCGGTACGGCCTCCGTGTCCCGTGCCACTGCCTACCGGACCCTGCGGCGCCTGGTCGACCACGGTCTCGTCGAGCACATCGGTGAGACCTGGGCTCTCGCCCCACGTGTGGTGGAGGGATTCGGCGACAGCTCTCTGGATGCCGCCACGGAACCGGGCACCTGGCCAGCACAGGGTTGGGACGGCATCGCCCAGTGCTACGGCACGGCGGGCGTCGCCCTCCGGCGCAAGGTTCTACACGCGGTCGAGCGAGCGGCATACCGGGAGGTGCTGGACCGGCGCGCGGAACACCGCAGCAAAGCCACGGTGATCGTCCGCGACGGGCGCCATGTCCTGGTCCCGGCACCCCGGCCCGATGAGATCCCGTCCGCATGGCAGAGCCCGGACGGAAGTGTCCTCGACCCGGCCACCGGCCGCCCTTCCGCCGACTGGCGCGTCGCGACGGATGGCCGACTGCTCCTCATCACCGCTGCTGACCAGCGCAGTTACGGCGAGCTGGCCGCTGCCCATGCCGAAGCCCTCAGGGAATGGAACTCCGCCGCGTGAACCCACAACCACCACCCGCCGACGCCGAGAGTGAATCCGTCACCCCTCAAGGCCTGCGCGAGCAGTACGAGTCCGGCGCCACGGTCACCGAACTCGTCGCCGCCAGCAGCCTGTCGTACGGCACGGTCCTCAACCGCCTGCGCGCGGCCGAGACCGTGATGCGCACCTCGTGGCAGACCCGCAGAATGCGCGACGGGCAAGCCCGCCGCAATCTCGCAGCTCGTCTGCGCCGCCTCTACGAGCAACAGGGCGCCACGCTCACGGAGTTGGCCGTAGCCGGATCCGTAACGCGACGTGCCGCCCGGCGGCTGCTGATCGAGGCCGGGGGCACGCCCCGCACCACCCAGCAGACACTCCGCATCCGCTCCGCAGCCGATGCCGCACGGCGAAAGAAGCTCGCGCTGTCCCTCCGCGCGCGATACGAGGCCGGCGCCACCGTGCCGGACCTCGCCAAGGAGTGCAACTACTCCATCGGCACCGTCTACCGGCTCCTCCACCAAGCGGGCACCCGCATGCGGCCCAAGCACCACCACGGCCCCGCCCGCACCCCGAAGAAGCGGTCATGAGAGCCCCGGCAGGCGTCCTCGGCCGGGCCCGGCAGATCAAGCGGCCGACGGTACGTAAACCCGAACACAGCGCTGCAGCACGGGCCCCTCCATCGCTGCAGACAACCGACACCGGGCGGCCATCGACGCCCGTAAGCCAACGCACCCTTCCCGATTCAGGAGATCAAGCACACGTGAGTGAGAACACCCGTACCAAAACCCTGGCCGCGGCCACAGCCAGCGCCTGGGACTCCTTCGTCATCGTCGTCGGCATGCTCAAGGGCGGCACCGGCAAGACCACCTCCGCCTGGTTCATCGCCCTCTACTACGCCGTCGTCCTCAACCTGCCGACGCTGCTGCTGGACGCGGACGCGACCAGCCAGTCCGCCTACGACTGGTTCAAGGTCGCCCAGGCCGCCGGCTTCGAGATCCCCGCCAACCTGGTCATCGAGCGGTACCCGTTCGACGACATCGCCGAGTACATCCGCACCAAGCGGGCCGAGTTCGGCGCGATCGTGGTCGACGCCGGCGGCGGCAGCGCCCGCATCTTCCACGAGGCTGTCACCGAGGCGAACCTGCTGCTCGTCCCGGTCGCCCCCACCAAGATCGAGCGCCGCAAGCTCGTGGCCACCTTCGACGAGGCCGAGCGCGCCGCCGCCCGCAACGAGCACGGCGTCACCGCCCACGTCGTCATGGTCAAGGCCGACGACCGCACCAGCCTGCCCAGCCGGGCGAAGGAGCAGCTGCTGGAGCCCGCCGAGGGCGAGGGCATCGGCCCGGACCGCGACGAACCGTTCCCGCTGGCCGAGACCACCATCCACTCCTGGGTGCACTACATGGAGGCCTTCGGCGAGATCCCGACCGAACTGAGCGAGTACGCCAACCTGATGAAGGAGCTGACCGAGGCATGAGCGAGAAGAACGAGAGGCCGAGGCCTCCGGCCCGCCGCACGGGAGGTCGCGCCCTGGGCGGGGCCAAGAAGACGACCTCGCCACCCCCACCCCCGGCCGCCGAGCTCACGCCTGAGCAGTTCGCCGCCGAACAGGCCACCGCACAGGCCACGGGCCACCCCGCAGCCGATGAGCTCGAGGCCCAGGACCGTCCCGCTGCTCCCGCGGAGACAAGGGCACAGGGCGAACGGACGGGTTTGCCCCTGGAATTGCCGAAGCCTCAGGCCCCTGCGGCCACCGGCCTTGCACCGAGCGGCCCCGTCCAGGCTCCGGCCTCCCAGTCGGGTCGCCCTGCCCCTGGAATGCCTGAGGTGCAGTCGGTTCCCGCTGGGCATTCGGCGCAGGGGAACGAACAATTCATGGCCCGCGTTCCCGAGCCAGCAGCAGCCGAAGTTCAGTCCACCCAGCAGATCCCGCAGGCAGATCTGTCCCGCGCTGCACCCACGGCCGCTGGAGTGTCGCCGACCTTCGAGGTTGCCGTCCGTCCGGCCGCTTCTGCGGTCCCAGGTGGCACTGCCTTCCCGGCGAGGACCGATGCTCCAGGCACCCACCAGGAGCACGGTCGGTCGGAGGCAGCGCCCAGCGAGGGAACCCCCTGGGCTCAGGGACCCGGCCGGCCCAAGGCAATCCCCGAGACGGCCGTCGTACTCAACCAGCGCATCATCACGCGCGAGAGCCTCGACTCGTCGGTCCCCGCCGCGCTGAAGCTCAAAAGGCGGATCAAGCGCTTCGCGCTGGACAACGAACTCGATCACCTGCCGACTGGCGACATTGTCGCGGTCGCATTGGACGAGTGGCTCACTGCCCGCGGCTTCTGACCCGCACGAATCCAGGGTGTCCGCGAACGCTCAACCTGTTCACGAACACCCGCCCCGCCGACTATTCCCATAGTCCACTAGGCGGCTAACTAGCCGCCTAGTGGACCGAACCGGAGCGCCCATGCCCGATCTCCCACGCTACGCCCGCCAGCTGCGCGAACTGGCCGACGTGCTCGACGCACAATCCGACCAGACCGACGAGTCGTTGACGCCGCACCCAGACACTATGAAGGTCATCGCTGGCCGGCATACCACTCGTGGTCAGATCAACTATGCCGTCCCCGACGCCCTCCAACTTCAACGCAGGATCCGCCGGTACCACGCGGATCACGCTGTCCAGCACGGCGACATCGTCGCCATAGCCCTCGACTCATTCCTGCGCGCCAAGGGCTACCCACCCGACCTCGTCCCGTCTAAGGCAGAGAAACGGTGATCACTCGGCTGGCGCGACTTCAGTACGCTGTGTGGAGTCTGCGATCAGCCTCATCGTTGTCGATGGCATTGAGCACTGCGGAGCATCACTCGGTGGCCGTAACCCTCGGGCCGCCACCTCGGCCCTCCAGTCAGGCTGGAACCGACAGCACCGCCCGGGCGACCTGCCGCTGAACCTCCGTCATGTTAGAGATCTAGCGCGCTGAACGCTCCTGCAGGTCCACAGTGTTCTCGATGGGAACGACGGGCTGGATTCCGTGCACACGAGCACGGAAGGCTGCGGCAATAGTGCCTCTTGGTAGTTGGTTTGGTTCGCACCCCCGAGCTACCAAGAGGCGTCTGCTGTCTTGCGCAGACTCTCGTGCAACTACCCGATCCGGGGCCCTGTTCAACCAGAGCAGCCCCGTGATCGATGAGTAGCTCGTCTCCCACTGATGTGCCCCGGTCACGCTGCGGTTGATCCGTTCGCTGCCGGCGACGTTGCAGGTGCTTCCGTCGAGGTCAACTGCGGCTCTGTCCTTGGTGTGCTTGCCGCCGTGGCCGGTTCGCCGGCTGGCGGTTCGGTGGGTGTCGCCGGTTCCTGTGGTCGGTCCTGATGTGCAAGCCGTTCCTGATAGCGCAGGGCGGCGAGCTCGTCTTTGAAGTTGTCGTAGTCCGGCACGGGCTGCAACGGCTCACTGCCGAGGTCGTACCGGCGCCGCATGTCAGCGAGCTGCATCCGACGAGCGTCACCTGCGTCTGTGTCTTCCAGCGCCTTCTCGATCTCACGGAAGAGAATGCGGGCACGATCTCGGATGACACCATCTGCGTGATCACGCAGGAAGCCCCGAACGAGCCGGGCGACGCGGTCTCGCTGCTGAGCGTCATCCTCAACGGTCCTGGCGTCGTGCAGCAGGTCGGCAAGATGCCCGAGCAGCTGCCCGAAGTTACTCCTAGTGGCCTCGGCAGCCTCCACAAGCACGCTGTCCCCGTCATCGGTGGTCGTGGCATGCAGCACTGACACGACTTCACGCGCGAAGCCGACCTTCTCGATGTGCTCTCCGGGAAAGACCAGGGTAAATGCCTTGACTGTTGCGTCCCAGACATGCGCCTTCTCGCTCAAGGCCGTCTTGATGGTGTCCGGGGTGAGCTCGGCTGTGGTCTCGCATTCGAGGCCGATCACGTGCTCGGCGTAACGGCGCGCAGCTGCTGCGGCGACCGGGAGCGCAATGAGATCTTCCGGCTCCTCGACGGCCACGCTGGGTTCGATGGCCAGGCCGACGTCTTTCACCCATGGGCCGACGGAAAGGACGAACTTGGCATCAATGAAGGCCCGTCGGCCGACCGGGCTCTTACGGAGCCGCGACGCCGCGTCGTTGCCGGACCTGTCGCTGTCCAGCAAGACCACGCACGGTGGTTTGATTTCGTCCCGCCCTCGGGCCAGGAAGACCAAATAGGGAATGGCTCCTGCCGATCCAGCGGGCACGATCGTGACGTCATTGAGGTTGAGCGTCTGGCTGGGGGCCGCACCGCAGCTGCGGAGATGCGAGGAGACGCCGGCGAGCAAGACCTGGTCGGCGAGCCCTTCCACGAACAGATTGGCGCCACCGATAAATGCCGTTTCGGCAACAAATGGGCCCAGTGAGGAGCGCAGCGGCTCGTAGTGGTTCCGGCTGGCGTCGGTGACAACGCGTGTGCCTTCGTCGTGGCTGCCCTTGTCCAGTACACGGATACGGTGTGCGGCATTGCGGTTGATGAGATAGGGAGAGTGCGTCACATAGATGACCTGTCCGCCAGGTGAGGCGTCTTCCGGCCTCGCGAACTCTTCCAAGATGCGCAGGAGATCCTGCTGGCCGACGCCGGACAGATAGGCGTCAGGCTCGTCGAGCAGCAGGAGCTGCTCGCGTCCGCTCGGGCGCTGGTTGGCTCGGAGCTGTACATAGTAGGAGAGGAAGTACCGCAGGCCTCGGCTGCGTTCGGCGAATGAATACTCGGTCTCGGTGCGGTCGCGAATTGTGAACGCGACTTCCCGTTCGCGTGGCGACAGAAGCAGCCTAAAGTCGCGATCTTGTGCCCACCACTTCGGGAAGTTGAGGTGTTTGGCGATGGCGTCATTCATTCGCTGAATGATCGCGTTGACCTCGCCTTCGCGCTCGGCAGTGAGCGCGGCGTCGAGATCGCTGAACGCGGCAGGATCGATCCGCGCGACATCGAGCAGGAGGCTACGCCCGAGTTCGAACTCCTTCTCACGAGCCTGCGCAATAGCGGGATCGACTGTCGGCGGCGTGAGGAAGCTGGAGATTCTGGACCATGCGGCGGGGATCTCAGCGTCGGCAACGTCGGACTTGGGGAGGGAGTCCAGAAGCCGACGGCGGCCCGCGCGGTCCGGGTGACCGTCGACGGCCTGTCCGGCCAGGCGACTGATGGGCATGCTCGCCGGCAGAGCGACTTCCGTCTCCAGCCTAAATACCTTCGGGAACGTCGCGCGAAGTGTCTTCTCCTCTTCGGCTGCCAGTTCACGGCGCGCAGTATTGCTTGCCGTGAACACGAAGGAGGCTCCGCTGCCCGAACGGACGTAGGCGAACCCGCGCGCATCGTCGCGGGAGTAGCCCAGAGATTCCATCAACTCGTCGTCTTCGTCCGTCTCAGCCGAGAAACGTCCGGCGAAATCCGAGACGCGGCGTTCTCCGTGCTCCACCGAGTACAGATCCGAGTAACGGCAGAAGTCACGACGATCAACGGGGTCTTCGGTCAACAGCATGTTGACGGCATCGAGCAGGTGGCTCTTGCCCGACTCGTTGGCGCCGACCACTGCGGTGACGTAAGGATCGACGTCCAGCCGTACGAACGGGTACCACCCGAGGTTGGTTCGTTCCCAGTCCAGCGCGCTCGCCTCCCGGTGGGCCTTGCGCTCGTAGTCGAAGTTGAACGAACGGAAGAACCGGACATAGACACGGTCCAGTTTCATCTGCCCCCCTAGGGTGACGCATTGATCTACGCATTCTGACATCGAAGCCCGACAATCGCGCCCAAACCGAGGACGCTGCGGTGATCCAGGAGAGCGCATGGAGTCCACGGCCCTTGAAGCCGTCAAGTCGTCCTCTTCAGACCGTGTGTCCCATGTGGTGAGGCGGCCTAGGACCATCCGTGGCACAGGAGCGGTGGTGGGCAGCGCCAGGCAAATCGCTGCCGCGCGAGCAGCCCATGCGGATCCAGAACTGCCCGTGGAGAACTTCGTAGCGCTGCCTGTGGTCTGCGCTACAGGCCTTCCTGATGGCAGCCAGGCAGGAGATGGGGCTCATCGAGACACCAGAAGGCGCCTACAACGTCCATGGGCCGGCGGGTGGGAGGACGACGGCAGTGATCGAGTTACCGGACGCCGCCAGTCCGGACCGTCTCGGCAAGCCGATACAGGAGCGAAGCCGCCATACCGTTGAGCGTGATGGCATCCGATCGCACCCATGAGGCACTGGCGATCGCGCCGTCGTTGTGCTGGGGCCCACTGAGCTGGTTGAACAGAGCCTGCATCAGGTCAGCGTACCCATCCGCCTGATCTGCGAGCCGTTGGAGGATGACTCCGTACCGGTCGTCCTGGCCCTGATCGTCGCGCTTCTTGATGCTGTTCTGCGGCCAGATGTTCAGCTTGCGCATGGCGGTGACGGCGAGTCGGCTTTCGCGGATGGCGTCCGGGTACTCGCCAGCGGTGATCTGTCGGTCCGCAGTCCGCAGGTGCTCTGCGGCGGTAGCGAGCGGGCCACCGTTCATCGGCAAAGGCACGGTGACCGTGAAGGCCACGGCGAGACCTAGCTGCTCGATCTGGTTCTCCCAGACGCTGGCCGGCACCCGCCGCTCCTCCTGGACGTGGGCGAACGGATACCCGGAGCTCTGCGGCAAGGCCCCCTCCACATCGAGCTGGACAGCCAGGTCCTGGCCGTTGCGGTGCTTCTCCAGCTCCAGGACCTGCTCGGAGGTGACCGGCACGATCAAATCCACGGACACTAGGTTCGCCTTGGTCCGCAGCGGCACCGGTACTGGAAGGAACGCCCCGATCCAGCCGAGCCCGCCCGCGGCCCGCAACTCCCCCGACAACGTGGCTTGGTTGATGTCTTGGGCGACGTCGAGCCGTTCAACCTCGACCCGCACAGCCAGCCGGTGCACGCCGAGGCCCGGCATTAGGGACAGGGGTGGCATGCCTCCCGGCTCCGGCGACCTCAGCCGCAGCAACGTGCCGTCCTCAAACTTCATGTCCGAAGTCATCGCGCCTCCCTGTTCAGAAGGCGATTGTCGGCCAACCGATCCGCGGGCGCACCGCATTTCGGGTGTCGACAGAGTGGGAGCCAGCGAGCGTGGGGCCCACTCGCTCCTGACGACCTGAGCCGAGAGGTCCAGCAACTCGGAGGTGGAGGCTTCATGGAGCTGTTGCGAGCCAGGTTAACTTCCCGAAAACTCATCGGACTTGACGGGAAAATCTCCAGGGTTGTCATTGACATGCCACTGTCTACGCGCGTCATCATGTGGTCATGAGATTCCCCCCACGAATCACTCGCATCGGCGCCGCGGCCGCCGTCCTGTCCGCTCTCCTCGTCGGCGGCACCGTCGCGACCGCCACTCCGGCGGCCGCCGCGGTCGGCAGCATCTGCTATAGCACCCTGCCCTCCCAGGCGCACGACACCCTGGACCTGATCGAGCAGGGTGGCCCCTATCCGTACTCGCAGGACGGGACCGTCTTCCAGAACCGGGAAGGCGTCCTGCCCAGTCAGTCCTCTGGCTACTATCACGAGTACACCGTGATCACGCCGGGCTCCTCCACGCGCGGTGCGCGCCGCATCGTCACCGGTGAGGAGAACCAGGAGGACTACTACACAGCCGACCACTACGAGTCCTTCGACCTGGTCAACTACGGCTGCTGAAGCCGGTCGGCACGATCCTCGTAGCGGATACGAGGAGCGGTGAGACCAGCCGGAGGTCCGGTCCGCGTTCAGCCGGGCTTCCGGCTCGCCGCGGCGGCGAACAGCGCGATCCCCAGTACGACCAGTGCGATGCTCACGCAGATCTCGTAGCCACCGGCGACGCCCTGTACCAGGGCGAGGAACCCGAGTAGTTCCAGCAGTTGCTTCATGTATGCGCTCGCCCCGCGGACCCCCCACAGAACATCGGCCGCGGGGCGAGGCACGTCCAACGAAAGTTCGCGATCTTCCTGTCCTGGGCGCGAATTGAAGTGTGCTCTGGCGTGCCCTGCGATCGCAACGGTTTCGGCAGCTCGTCGTGAACCCGGTGGCCATCTGCGAGACAGCCCAGCAGCTGGCCTGTGCCTCAGCAACACCAGGCATAGACCGTCGGTGGTCAATGAGTAGCTAGATCATTCAAGCCAGTCGACAGGAATAAGCGCCCTGCGTCGGCCGTCCTGAGGTCGCCAGTTTTCGACAATGGCGTCCTGGAACCATTTCTCGGGCAGGTTGGCGTGGTCGCACACGATGATCTGCAGGCCTCCGCCGGCTTCCTCAGCGACGTCGTGCAGCAGCTTGAAGTAGCTGGTGACGGCCGCCCAGTCGGCGTCTTCCACGGTGGTGGCGTCTCGGATCTTCTCGGGGAAGAACGCCTGGGTGGGCTGATCCAGCATCAGGAAACGCGGCACGGGCCTGCGCTCGCGAAGGAAGTATGTGTGCAGGGCCAGGTGGGCGACGAGGTGGTAGCCGATCCAGTTCTTCGCGCTGCCGATGCGGGTCAGGGGCAGTCGGCCCCCGGGGCGGCGAACGACGACGTTGAGCTGAGAGAGGCTGATGCGGACCTCGTCGGCTGTTGCGGCTTGTCCGAGGCTCAGTCGCTGTGCCCAGGGCGTCATGAGCGCAGCGACATCGGTGAGCCGGCGTTCTGTCTCGGCGGTGACATCGTCCTCGTCGACCATTTGTTGCAGGGCCTCGACACGTTCCTGGGCGAGCATGAGGTCGTTGCGAAGTCGGCGTACGTCGTCTTCGGTCAGGTCGCTGGTGGCGGCGCGTTCCTGCGCGATGCGTCCCTGGACGAAGGCGACTCGCACCTCCTGGTCCTGGAGGTTCCTCATCCGCTCGTCGCTGGAGTTGAGTTCTTTCAATTGAGCTCCGTTGAGGCGAAGGCGCTCGGCTACAGCGTCGCGGTCGTTCTCCAGGCTGCGACGGTGTTCTTCCCGTACGGGCTGCAGGGTCTCGGCGTGGGTGAGTTCGTCGGCCAAGTGCCGAGTCAGGGCGGTGATGTCCGCTGCGGATGGGTCGGGCTCGTCCAGCGGGCGGGCGCACATAGGGCAGACGTCGGCGTGCTGGTCTCCGTCTTCGGGGCCGAGCAGTTCAAGGGTTTTGAGCCGGTCGAGCTGTAGGTGGAGTTCGCCGGTGAAGGCGTGGCCCTGTTGGTGCCAGCGGTCGACCATGGCCAAGGCGTCGTTGAGCTGTTGCCAGCGCTCGCGTAGCTCCCGGCGCTCCTGGTTGAGTGCCTGGCGTCGGTCTTGCAGGTCGGTGGCTCCGTCGGCGGTGACGGGTGTGACGGTCAGGGCCCGGTCCAGCAGTGCTCGGGTCTGCTGCGGGGCCAGGGCTGGCGGGAGGTCTTGGAGGAGTCCTTCGCGTTCCGCCAGGCGCAGCAGGGCTGTCTGGCGCGTGTCGACGCCGTCCCTGCGGCGGAGGGCATCGTCGAACTTGCGTTGGGCGGCGCGCTGTTCGCGCAGTGCCTCGCCGAGCTGGTGGCGGCGCAGGGCCTGTTCGGGGCCGGCGGCGCCGAGGAAGTACGGCAGCGTGTCCTTGATTGCCTGACCGATGCCGTTCTCACTCTGGCGATGGAAGAGGGCACTCTGGTTGGCGATCTCGTTCTGCTTCTGGAAGCACAACAGAGCTGCCTGGGCGATGGAGACATCGAAGGGATAGCGGGCCGCGCCCGTGGGCGGCTGGAAACGGAAGTCCTCGATGCCCAGACGGGCGCTGAGCTGACTGCGCAGCGCGGTGACGTCGGCGTCTGGCCGCAGTTCATCGCCGCGGGGCAGCTCAAGGCTCTCGTCCCCAAAACGGATCATCGCCTTGGTGGTGGAGTCCCCGACGGGACGCGGCCGGGCGAGAACCATCCGGGTCGTACCGAAGGTGACCAGGACGGCGTACCAGCCGACGGTCTGGTCGATGGGCTCGTCGGGGAAATTGGGCTTCTTGCGACCCAGGCAGTACTCGACGATGTCGAGGACTTCGGACTTTCCGGTCTCGGATTCGCCCGTGAGAATGTTCAGCGCCCCGGGGTGGAAACGGATGACCCGGGGATCTGGCCTGCCATCTCGGTGGTAGAGGGCCAGGGCGAGTAGCTGCATGGCGGGTCTGTAGCTCCTTTGCGGGACGAGGAGAAATGGGGCGTTAGGGTCGGACGCCGAGGAGGGTGAACGCGGTCGCGGGCTCCGTCGCCGCGAGCCATCGTCCGACCAGGGCCGCGCGGCGCGCGCAGTCGGCGACTTCGCTGCCGTGGTCTGCGGTGGCAGGGCGGGGGGCTCGGGGACAGCGCAGGCCCTGACCGGCTATCTCCACGGCCCGGTGGCGCATGCCGGTGCGTAGGCTGGCTCGGGTGTAGTCGGTCAGCGCGGCAGCACGGTCGGCGAAGGCGGCCTGGTGGCGAGGGTGTTCGGTCAGCCAGGCGGCCATGGTGCGGCTGGCTTTGACCGGCAGATCCGCGCGGGTGTCCGCGGGCAGGACCAACGGCAGGACGAGGAAGGCACTGGTCCACGGCAGCGGATTGCGGGCCGCGGTCTTGGTGGCCGCGTTGATGCTGCAGGCCAGCAGATAGGCGCCGAAGGCGGGATTGAGCAGGGCTTCGGCCTCCGGGAGACGCCTGGTGGAAGCCACGGTCACTTCTCCTGCTCGTTGACGCGGTTCTGGCACAGGGATGAGAAGTCGGGGTGCCAGCCCGGGCCTTCGTCCGACTCGGCGCGGTCGGCGAGGCTGTGCATGGTGCCTCGACCCACCCAGCCGACGGTGTTGCTGCCCAGACGCGCGGGCTCGTCGGCCACCTTGTCCATCGTCTTCCTCAACACGTCCTTGCCGACGGCGTGCTTGTCGGACTCGTCGCTGTCGTCATCGAGGTCGTCGGTGAGGTCGCCGAAGATGTGGTCCCACTCGTCCCACAGCCGTTGCTCGTAGTCCGCCAGCCCGTCTTCGGTGATCTTGAAGGTGCGCAGCCACTCGGAGCGCTGGGCCCGCGCGTGGTGGTAGTCGCGCAGGTAGGTGGCGATGCGGCGATCTTTGAGGCCGATCCAGCGCATCTGCGCGACCACCAGATCGTCGTTGTACGCGGCGATCTCCGCGGTGGTCAGCCGGCGCAGTTCCTCGGTGATGGGCAGGTTCTCCCCGGCGAACTGGTCGCTCACCTCGTCGAGGCGGCACAACAGCTCCTGGGCCGACACCGACGCCCGACGCCGCGCAGGGTCCTTGCGCTCCAACAGCCGTACGGCCACGCGATACCACCACCCCTTGATCTGGTCGAGGACCGCGTCGTGCTGATTGGCCCGGATCCCCATCGCTTTGGCAAGACTAGGGTCGAGGTCTGACATCACCGGGGCGCCATCACTGATCACGAGGGCGTCGACGAACCGGTAACGCTGCGAGGGCGACAGGTCCAGGAACATCTTGCGTTCGTCGGCTGTGGTCTTCGGAGCGTCCGCGGCCGCCACTTCTTCCATACGTGCCAGCGCCGCTGGCACGTCCCGCTGGTCTCCGCGGCGCAACAGGTAGTAGAAGGTGCCCTCGGCGGCTACCTGTGTGGTCACCAGCCGCAGCAGCGGCATCGACTCAGCTCCGGGATTGCCGAGGGTGTTCAGGGCATCGATCCACGAGGCGACCGAGCGCCAGAAGTCCTTGCCTGTTTCGCTGAGCTGGCCGGCCGCACCGCGGTGCTTGGACTGCAACAGCTCCGCGGGAGTGCCGCTGCCGTGGAGGAACTCGATGTCGTCGAGCACCTCCATGCGCACCTCAGCCGCGGGGTCGTCCCAGCTGCGTTCGGCCAGTTCCAACAGGGCCAACTCGCACTGGTAGAGGTACCCGATCATCTGGCCGGCCGCCGAATGCGTTCCTGCTTGTGCCACGTTCCCCACTAGTTGATCGGCCAAGGGCTTGGTGACAGGCCGTCCGGAACGGCAAGCGATACTTGGCGTCGTTACAGCGCCTACCGACTATCACCTTTGCCCGGATGCTGGCAATGGAGCGCTCATCGTTCCATGTGTCCGGGCGAGGCCTGCTTCCGCCGCTACAGGTAACTCATCTCGCTCGTGGACGGTTCCACAGCGCAGGAGCCGTTCAGCTCCCGGCCTGCGCCTCACCGGTCGCCGGGGAGACGTCTTCGAACAGTCGGGCGGGCGCTACGTTGAGGCCGGAGGCGATGCTCAGGATGGTCAGCACACCTGGATTCCGCCGCCCGTGTTCGATGTAAATCAGACCGCGAAAGCTCAATCCGCTGCGTTCGGCGAGCTCCTCCAGGCTGTAGCCGCGCTCTTCTCTGAGACGCCGGATTTGCATTCCGAGGGACACAAGTCGCGGATCCGGCAGCGATTGACTTTTGGGCACACGGTGACTCGACCGTCACACCATCAGGGCGCACCATGAACAGTTGTGCATAACTACTGGGTGTAGCGGAAAGCATCGTTTTGGCCGCACCCCGACCGACACCACTCACACCAGTTTCACGAGATGCGATCCATCGCAGCAGCCGTCACCGAGATGAGCCTCCGGCATCCCGCGAACCGGGGCAGCAGACCCTCACGGGGGCTCGGCGACTGGTACACGATGCAGCAGCAGTTCCGATCCACGGGCGGAGACTTGAGCAAGCCAACCGAGCCGTTCGATCGCTGGCACAAGAGATATCCCAAACCAGAACGCGGCGACGAGCCGTGCCGATGCGGCACCAGGAAGCGCCCCCTCTATCCGTCCGTGGATCACGGCCGGGGCCGGCAATGGCAGGCTCGCTACACCGACATCGACGGAAAAGAACGAAGAGCCTGCCTGGCCACCTGGCAGGAAGCACGCGAGCACCTGGACACGGCACTCGCAGACCTCCACAGCCAGAAGTCACCAAATCCCGCTGACCTGCTGGGCGTTGGGCACTATGCGGCTCAGCTGATTGAAAGGAGGCGCAGGCGGCAGAAGAATGCCAATACCACCGCCGCCTACGAAGGACATCTCCGCAATCATGTCCTGCCGTTCGTCGGAAACCGTCGGGCCAGCACCCTGCGCCGCCGAGACTCCGTGACCTTCGTCGACTATCTGCTCGACAAGCCCGGCATCAAATCGCCTGCCACGGTCGTCCAGATCTTCAAGACCTGGCGCATTCTCCTGCACTACATGGCCGACGAGGATGTCTCGCTTCCGTCCAACATCGTCGCGCGGATCGAACTGCCGAAGGTCCCGCCACGCGTCAAGGTTGTCCTGCGCACACGTCGCTGCGGTCGCAGCGGCAATGCGGCAGGTGGCGCCCCGCTACGAGGTCCTGGTCTGGCTCGGTGCCTGCGCCGGCCTGCGTCTGGGCGAAGCGCTCGGGATGAGACGAGGGCTGGTGGTCTGGGAGGCCGGCCTGCTGCGCATCGTCGAGCAGCGCCAGCGCGGCAAGGCTGTACGCCTGAAGACCAAAGCCAGCTATGCCACCTTGCCCGTGGATCGTTTCCTCATCGAGCGGCTGGCCCAGCACACGAGACGTTTCTCCGGGCCAGAGCCCGCGTTGCCCCACGCCGGACGCACCTGCCAGGAGCGCGGCCCCGTGGAACCGGTGGGCGAGGACCTGATCGTCACCAACCGGTCCGGCCGCCCCGTCCTTCCCAGCGATTTCCGTCAGAAATGGCGAAGGGCCGTGAGCCAGGCCGGACTTCCGGAGCGAACTCGCTTCCATGATCTCAAGCACTTCTACACCACTACGCTCGGCGGCTCCGGCAAGCACGATCCAAAGACCGTGCAGGCACTCTCCCGGCACGCCGAGTTCTCCGAGACCTGGGACACCTACGCCCATCCGCCATTGGCGGTAGAGGCAGTCACGGTCACGGTCTTCGGCATCGCGTTCTCGGCCATCGAGGACGCCGATTGGGCTGCTTGAGCTTGACCGGGCCCTCGCGTGCGAACGCGAGTCGTAACCGGCTTCCCAACGTAAGTACAGCGACGGGCCGTCCAAGGCTCCCCCGGACGGCCCGTAGCCGGGCTCATACGCGCGATCCAGCGGGCCGGCCCGGCCGCACGGCGGGAAGGACTGCACGCCTCCCCGCCTCCTCCGACCGGCTGACACCGTCTGCGGGAGCGAAGTAGCTTTCGCGTCAACTCTCGGCAGATTCCGGAAGTGCACGTTTCTTCGTCCCGCTGCTCCGGTAGTTTCCCCAAGCACCTGAGTCGACAGCTGACAGCGCAGGGGGACGCGTGAGCAACGACAGCAAAGACCGGCCGCACTTATTGATCTCTGTGATCGACGACGATCCGTTGAGGGCGCGCAGCGACGCCCGCGAACTGCTGGCCCAGGTATCGGAGGCCGACCCGACGGCCTCGTTGCGCTTGCCCTCGACCGGTCCCGCGGTGAGCACCCACAAGGGCGGCGACGTCGTGGGGGTCGTGGGCCTGGTGCTGAGTGCCGGATCGCTGGCGGCAGCCTGCGTTCAGGTATGGCTGGCCAAGGTGCCTCAGCGCACCATCGTCGCGACCCGCCCCGACGGAGCCACCCTGCGCATCACCGGCCGCGAGGCCCGGGAGGACGCCGAGCGCCTTGAACAGTTCCTGGCCAACGGCTCCCTCCCCGCGAACGGGGACACCTCCCACGGCGAGGGCCTCGGCAACACCACGACGGCAGGCTGACCGACGGTGCGTAACAACGACCGATACGCCCTGCTGATCGGCGTCTCCACGTACGACAGCGCCGACTACCACGACCTTCCGGCGGTCCGTGCCGATCTGCACTACATGCAGGCAGTCCTGCAGAACACGGAGATCGGCCAGTACAACGACTGCGAGATGGTGCCTGAACCGACGCGTGCCGAGATGCTGCACGCCATCGAGTCGTTCCTGGAGCAGCGGCAGCAGAGCGAGAGCGCGCTGCTGTACTTCAGCGGGCACGGGGAGTTCTGCGAAGCCGACAACCAGCTGTACTTCCTCACCCGCGACAGCGACCCGACCGATCTTCCCCGCACCGCGGTGTCCGCGGAGTTCCTGGAACGGTCCCTGCAGTCCTGCCGCGCCGCGACCAAGATCGTGCTGCTCGACTGCTGCGCCAGCGGCTCGGTCGTCCAGGGCTGGCGTGCCAAGGGCAGAGACGATTCAGCATCCGACGAGGCCGAACGCAGCACGCTGCTGCGTCCCACCGGCGTCTACTTCATCACCGCCTCGGACGCGCTGCAGGCCGCCTCCGCCATGGCGCCCGACGGATCGACGCTCGGCACCTCCCGCTTCACCGGCGAAATCATCGAAGGGCTGCGCAACGGGCGGATCAAGGACAGCGGGTGGATCTCACCGGAGGACCTCTTCGAGTACCTCACCGCGCAGATGGTGCGCAAGGGGGTGCCGCAGGAGCAGCGCCCCACCAAGTCCACCATCCGCGCCACCCACACCCTGTACTTCGCCCGGTCCGTGGCGCGCCCGGTTAATCTCCCCGCCATGCCCGATCAGCCGCCTGGGCCGTCGGATGCTCTACTGAAGGCTCGCGCGCGGGCCGCGGCTGACAGTGAGAACGCCAACGACTGGCAGCGGCTCTTGCGTTACTACGCGCAGTGCCTGAGCGCTCAGGCCGCGGCGAGCATGCTGCCCGACCGGCGGAGCGGGCGGAACTCGCAGTACTTCCTCGTGGATGAGGGGCCCGAGAGCATTCAGTCGGGTCTGGGCTCGGTGCTGCCGGCGCCCAAGGGGCTGCCCGGCGTGCATGCATCAGGCACCGGCGCGGGGAAGGCCGGATCGGGGCAGGCCGCCGATCAGCACGAGTATTGGTACGGGTATCCCGCCGTCACCCTCCCCTCGCGTGGCGGGGGTGGTCGGCGCACGGACGTGGGCATCGCACCGCTGCTCATTCAGCAGATGGAGCTGGCGCCGGACGAGAGCGGGCGAGTCGTGCTCCGTCCCAGCGGGGTGCCGTCCCTGCACACCAAGGTGGTGACCGAGCTTCTCTCCGAGGACGAGGCCGCCCAGTTGCTCGCCCGCTGGCAGCCGACGTGGCAGCACGGCAACGACGCCCAGATGATCAGAGCCGTACGGGAGTTGCTCGGCGTGCTGGGACTGCCCGAGCTCGAACCGCTCGACACCTCTGCGCTGCGTGCCGAGTCGGTGAACGAGGCCCTGCGCCCGGGAGCACACAACGCCGCGGTGATCTTGGCCCCTTCGAGCGTGGAACGGTTCGCCACCGACGGGCTGGTGGAGAACCTGCTGGCCATCTCCACGCGTACGGACGAGATCCCCGGTACGGCTCTGGATGCTCTGCTGAACGCTGCCGCCCCCACGCCAGTAACCGATCCGGTGCTCGTGGTGGCGGCCGGGCCGTCCAACGAGAGCCAGGAGCAGGTGGTCGTCTCGGCGATGACGCAGCCCCTGACCGTGGCCACCGGTCCGCCCGGAACGGGAAAGAGCGAGGTCGTCACCTCGGTGGTGGCCACGTGCGTCGCGGCCGGCGAGTCGGTTCTGGTGGCGTCGACCAACAACGAGGCAGTGGACGTCGTCGCCCAGCGGTGCGACGAGATCGCCCCTGGTCTGCTGATGCGTACCGGCAACGTCGACGCCCTGGTCAAGGAGGCCGAGAAGCTGGAACGGCTGCTGTCGGATCCGCCGCCCCGGCCCAGCCGTAGCTCCGCCACCGTGGCGGGTGAGCTGCGCAACCTCCGCTCGCGCACGGCCGTGCTGCGTGACCAGGCCGGACGGCAGGTCGAGGGTGAGGTGCAGCTGGCCCAGGTGCTGTGGCAGCGTGCGGAGTCGGCCGAGAAGGTCGGGCTTTCGGTGGCGCTCCTGCCACGATTATGGGGGTCCGGCGGCCCTGCGGAGCTTGCCCGCTGGGAAGCGCGGGCTCTCAGGGCGGCAACGGCCAGAAGCTGGTGGGGACGCTGGCGGCGCACGCGTGCGATGAAGGCGTTCATCGCAGCCGGCGGCCCCGAGGCGGTCCCAGAACTGCCTGCCTGGGCCGGGGAACGGCCCGTCGCCTCAGACCTCCTCAACGACCTAGTCGACGTGACCGCCCTGGAACGCCAGGTGCGTGAACTCACCCCGGCTCAACTCGCCCACGACGAGCAGACCGTGCACCAGGCTCGAACAGCCTGCGCCACCACACGGACCGAACTGTCCGCTGAACTGTGCAAGGCAATCTCGGCGGAAGCACTCGGCCATGGCCGATCGCTGCTGGACCAGCGCCTCCAGACATTGCGTCAGCGCAAAGGGACCCAGCGAAGCCAGCTGAACCTGCTGCGCCACCTGAAGGGCTGGGCGATCACCACGCACGCAGTGCGCCAGCTGAAGCCGGACGCCAAGCTCTTCGACCTGGTCGTCATCGACGAGGCCAGCCAGTGCTCCATCGCAGCGGTGCTGCCCCTGCTGTTCCGCGCCCGCCGGGCCCTGATCATCGGTGATCCGATGCAGCTGACGCACATCCCCGGCATCTCCCCCGAACAGGAACGCCAGGCCCGCGTCAAAGCGGGGCTGAGCGCGGCCTGGCTGGAAGACCGACGACTCGCCTACCACGTCCACTCCTCCTACCACGCCGCCGCACAGAACGGCGAGGATGCGCTGCTGCTCGACGAGCACTACCGCTGCCACCCGGAAATCGCCGACATCGTCAACGGCCACTGCTACTCCGGCGCGCTGGAGATCATGACCAACGTGCGCCGGCAGGTACCCGCGGTCGATCTCATGGACACCGGGGACTCCGCCCCTGTACTGGCCTGGGCGAATGTGCCTTCCGGCGAGTCGGCACGCGGCCCAGGTGGAAAGTCCTGGCGCAACCCGTCCGAGGCCGCCGCTGTTGCCGACATCGTGAGGGGCCTGCTTCGCCGCCTGCCCGAGAACGCAACCGTGGGCGTGGTGACACCGTTCCGCGCGCAGAAGGACACACTGGAAAGCATGGTCGGCAGCGACCGGGTGCGGGTGGGAACGGTGCACGCCTTCCAGGGCGGTCAGCGCGATGTGATGATCCTCAGTCCGGTGGCCACCGCCAACACCCCGCCACGAACAGCCCACTGGGTGGCGAGCCAAGTGAACCTGTGGAACGTCGCGATCACCCGCGCCAAATCCCAGTTGATCACCATGGGCAACCACGTTTACTGGCAGCAGCAGACAGGGCTCCCGCATCTGCTGTCCTCACGCTCGCTCGTGTGGGACCGAACACAGAGCACCGGTGTGCAGCCAACTCCCGTACCAGAGCCTCGCCTGCGGCAGGACCCTCGCCGCAGGGATCTCACCGACACCGTGCATCAGGTTCTCGCCTCGCGAGGCGTTGTCGAGCTGGAACGCGATGCGCTGATCGGCGGACAGCGGATCGACCTGCTGTTCACCGCGTCCGAAGGCAACACCGCGGTAGTCGTCGACACCGGCCCCCAGCCAGACCGTGATCCGGCACGACACCTCCGTCTGGTACACGAACGAGCCGGTCTGCTCATCGGGTTGCCCTCTGGCGGTCGGGGTGCGAAGGCCGGTCCTGTCGAGCGCGTTGTCCGTATTCCCGCCTGGCGCATCCTCGCCGGCCCGAACGCACTGGCGCCGCTGTTCGACTGAGTGACCGATCGGCCGTCGGTGGTCGACCGGGACATCCGACGTGGGGAGGGCAGTCGTGGCAAGCACTCCGAAGACTGAAGAGGTCCTGAACAGTCTCAGGCAGCAGGTATCCGTGTCGGTTCACTCGACGCGGGAGCTCGTGGGCAAGGTGGACGAGGCTGCAGCCGACAAGGAACGGGAGCGTCGCGAGACGTTCGAGAAGCGGCAGGAGGAGGGCAAGACCAAGACGGGTGAGACCTACGAGCCCCTGCGGCGCAAGCCAGGCCTGCGTCCGCTCCCCGGCACGGAGGTCGGCCTGTCCGTGACGTTGACGTTCTGGGACGTCCTGCACCACCTGGGCCGCGGGCTGGCGCTGTCCCAGCGCGGTGCCTCGCGCGGGCTGGCCGAGCACTGGGGCAGCCTGAAGTACTGCCAGGCGCTCAGTGCCCATACCGAGACCCAGCTCGGCCTGTCACATGAGGGCAACCTGCTCGGCCTGTCCGACGAGGGCAAGCAAATCGCCATGTACTACAAGGCGCTGCAGTCGGAGGAGTTGGGACACGCCTTCGCGCTCGCCGTCAGCGAACAGATCCTCACGCGCCGCTATCCGGACCACAGCATCTCGTTCGTCCGTGCCGACACCGCCCTACGGGCCGGCTGGACGCTGACCAGTCGCGACAAGGCCAAGACAAAGACCGTCGGCTATCCCTACCGTCCGCAATTCTTCGCCGAGGTATGGAAGCCGGGCGAGTCCTCGCGTGTCATCCCCATCGCCTGCAAAGGCAACCACAGCGACCGGCAGAAGGCATACGAACAGCTCGCCTCCGCCGCCGCCCACGCCGACGGAGTACACATCGGAGCCTGGAACGAAACCCCGGCTTTGCTGTTCAGCACGGAGATCGCCCTGACCGACCCACTCACTGTCCACGCCCTGCACGCCGACGGCCCCGGCGGCTGGCTGCACATCCCCGACGGTACCCCCGCCGCCAACATCGGCCTGGACCTAGGCGGCAAGAACCCGGACATCGGCATCCTCAAACCAGGACAAGGCAGGGACCCCGACTCCTCCGAGCCCGGATGCCAAGTCGGCCCTAAGGACCCCAAGGACTACCAGTGGTTCCAGCGTGTCCTGGCCCGCGTCGGAGCGGCCGGCTTGACGGCCTTCGCCGGGGACGGCGAATCCACCGCCGCGCTCCTCACCACCCGCCAGGGCAGCGACTTCTTCCAGGGCTTCGCCCACGCCGCCTCCGGCAGCGTCCAGGACCTGGGCTATACCCTGCTGGGCGAGAAATTCGAAGGAACGGATCACGTCTTTCGGCTCAACGGCAACCGAGTACAGGCATTCTCCGGCGTCGCAGCCGACATCCTCGATTCCCTCGTCACCAGGGAAAAGCCCAAGCGGCACGCCGACGTCGCGGCCTACCGGCAGCGCGTACATGTATGGAGGAGCAAACGGCACGGGACGTTCTGGGATCGCACCTGGGGCGGAGTGGTCTCGATCAGCCGCGACGGCACCGTGCTGGCCATGCGTCAGATCCCGCCGTTCCAAGACGAATAGTCTGCATGCTCAACAATCTGCTGGGAGGCCGGTGGCTCAAGCACGGAGGAGAAACCGATCCGGGTCTGGGGGCCTTCCGCTTACCCGAGCCATCCCACGGCACCCTGGCCCGGTGACGCACTATGTCCCGACAATTCCAGTTCCATCGGCGTCTGGCCTGGGATCGCGGAGCCCTTGCAAGTCCGAAGGCTACGCATGCTGAGATCCTCCAGCAGCCGTCCCGGCCATGAAGTAGTGGCCCTTCCAGGCTGCGTCGGTCTCCGTCACCCAACCGCTGTGATCTGCTCGTTGGTCTCTCTCAGTCTGCCTCTGCGGAGCAGTTCGTCGATGTCGGAGTCCAGGAAGCTGCGGATATCTCGGCCCATGCGGCGCCACCCGAAGAACTCGCCTGTGTGCCGGACAAGTTCGTCGCGGGACGTGCCCGGGCACTCCGCAGCGAGTTCGTAGAGCGCCAACTGCCGTTCAACCGGAGCAATGTGCGCGGCCTTGCGCGGGGTGTCGCCTTCCCCTGGAACACGAGCATCCAGCTCTTCCCGGCCTGCAACATCCAAGAAGGAGCCGTCGACGGTGACCTGCCCCGAGAGGACGAGACCGCGCACCACTTCCCGTACGTTGTCGCGGATCCTGTTGCCCGCCCGGGCCACACCCCACGCCTCCCTGGCTCGCTGTACCAACAGCTCCTCGTGGATGGGGCCCTCGATGCCGATGATTCTGTTCAGCAGCGTGCGGAGCGCGGGGCGGGCCTCCGGCATGTGCAGTTCGTACGGTGAGGGCACCGTCATCTCGCATGCCTCGTACAGGGAGCTCCATGGGCGGTCGGGCTCGGTGTCGACCGGGACGCGCTCATGGTCTGCGGCGTCTGTCGGATACGTATGGTTCCCCGGTTCCGAAGTATCGGGCACGGCCGAAATGCCAGCGAGCGGGGCAGCCTCCCCGGCCGAGGTGTCCCCCACGTTGTCGCGCGCAGCAGCCGCCGTCGGGCCCGTCCTTGAAACCGTCGAGGCGGCCCCCGACATCGGTCCCCGTTCGACCGCCAGCTCGACTGCCTCGCGCAGTCTCAGCTCGGCTGCGGCCCTGCCCCGATACCAGTCGGTGCCCCAGATGCGGTGCAGCCGCCAGCCCAAACCGGCAAGCACTTCTTCCCGCAGTCGGTCGCGGTCCCGAGCCGTCCTGGACGAGTGGTACATCGCACCGTCGCACTCGATGCCGAGCGCGTAGGTGCCGGGGAACTGCGGATGGCGCACGCCGATGTCGATGCGGTATCCGGCGACGCCGACCTGCGGCTGCACCCGATAGCCCCAGTCGCGTAGCACCTCCAGGACCGACTCCTCGAATGGGCTGTCCGGCTCGGCGTCGGCCTGTGTCACGTCCTGCGCGAGGACGGCGTGGCCGTTCTCGGCGTACTCGAGATACCGCTTGAGGTGCTGGACGCTCTCGTTCGCGCTGTCGGCCAGGCCGCTGCTCCGGAAGGACGCGACGACCTCCATGCGGAAGCGGGCTCGGGTGACAGCGACGTTGAGGCGCCGCCAGCCGCCCCCCTTGTTGATTGGCCCGAAGTTCGTGCCGAACTTGCCGTGCTCGTCGGGGCCATACCCGATCGACATGATCATGACGTCGCGCTCGTCGCCTTGGACGGATTCGAGGTTCTTGACGAAGAACCCGTCGAGTCGATCCTCGGTGAAGCAGTTGTCCAGGTCGGGGCGGAGCAGCCTGGCCTGCTGGACAGCTTGGTCGATGGCCGCCGCCTGGGCCTGCGAGAGGGCGACGACACCCAGGGTGCGGCTGGGGCGTGTGTCGAAGTGATGGATGACCCGCCGGGCGACGAACTCCGCCTCCGTGCGGTTGTCTCGTCGGCCGCCCCGGTCGTACACGCCCTGTGTCGGGAAGAACTCGACGCCGATGTCGTTGCCGTGGTCCAGGGCTCCCGGGAAGGTCACCATGGAGTTGCCGTAGAAGG
This sequence comes from Streptomyces phaeochromogenes, assembly GCF_001418655.1. Taxonomy (GTDB): domain Bacteria; phylum Actinomycetota; class Actinomycetes; order Streptomycetales; family Streptomycetaceae; genus Streptomyces; species Streptomyces phaeochromogenes. The sequence goes on from NZ_LIQZ01000212.1 coordinate 25,123, forward strand.
ACTTGTTGCTGAACGTGATCAGGTCCTCGTGACGGCTGCGGTAGTGCCAGCGCAGGGACAGCTCTCTGAGGGCACCCGCCTTGCAGGCATGCAACAGCGACTCGAAGGTGTCGGGTACGTCTTCGTCGTACTCGTCGGAGTCTTCCTCGACCGCCGCGTCGAAGAAGGAGGTGGGTGGCAGCTGCTTCTCGTCGCCGGCCACGATCAGCGAGTCTGCCCGGTAGACGCAGTTGACCGCGTCGGCGGGGCGAACCTGTGACGCCTCGTCGAAGATGACCACGTCGAAGTGGTAGTCAGCGGGCAGGAACTGACTCACCGTGAGCGGGCTCATCATGAAGCACGGCTTGATGAGCCGGACGACGTCACGGGTTTGGCCGAGTAATTCCCGCACCGGCATATGGCGTCGCTTCAGTTCCGCCTGGCGCTTGATCACTGCGGCCGGCCCGCCGCTGAGCCGACGCGGTCGGCGCTCGTTGCACGCCTCGACCACGGCTCCACTGGCTGCAGCGACCAGCCGCCGGTCGGCCTTCTGGAAGTCCGCCACCCGGACGTCCAGGTCCGCGGAACGGCTGGTGGCGAGCCTGGTATCCGTGGCCAAGAGGTCGTCGGCCCAGCACTTCAGCACCGCCTGCTCCACGACCGCAGGCAACTGCTCGGGCAGGATGCCGCGTTCGACAGCGCGCGAAACGATCTCCTCGACTCCGTGTCGGGCCAGAACGTCCAGTCCGGAGCGGTACGCATGCCATTCCTCCGGGCCACGCGGGTCAGCCCGGAGTTCGTCGACGGCCTGCTGGGCCTGATCGAAAGTACCGAACAGGGCGAAAGCCAACTGAACCTGGCGGGACTCGTCGAAGAGGTCGTGCAGTGCGGTCGAGGACTCGGCCCAGCGCTCAGCGCGACGCCATGCCTCCACGCACCATCCGACCAACGCGCCGCGAATGCCGCGGGCCAACAGCCCCGGCAGCGGATCGGGCTCAGTGCCATCGGCCAGTCGGGCCGTGAGGAGGTCTCGGTGAGTGGTCCCGCGGGTGAGTTCAGCGATGCGATCCGCCACAGTCAGCGCGGCGTCCAGGGCGGGCAGTTCGTCCCCGTTGCGGGGAACATAGCCGCCTAGTGCGTCCTCGTGGTGTATCGCCAGTCGGGCGACCTCGGCCGCAGTGTTCTGCCAGGCCAAGGCGTCGTTCAGGCGCTGGGGCAGCGACTTGTCCCAGACATCGTCGCGCGTGAGCCCGGTTGCTGCCTCGCGGTCAGCCTTGTACTGCGCGGATAGACGCGCGAAAACACCTCGGTGCTGTCGAGTGAACCTCTCGACCAGGGCCGGCAACTCTTGGGCCCGCAGTACCTGTTCACCGAAGACGTCCTCCGCTACTGCACGAGCCTCCGCGCGGGCAGCGAGCGCGTCCCGCATCTCCCCAGCCACCTTGTGCGCCTCGCGCAGCCCTTCCTCGTCGAACCATCGTGCAGGCGGTCGCGTCGCCGCGGAGGCCAGATCGGCAAGTTCCAGTAGATCGAATGCGGCCTGCGAGGCTTCCGGCTTGGGCAGCCCGAACAGGTCGGCCAGTTGAGCGAGGCTCCCGGAGAGGTCTTCCGACACGCCGCCACTGACCGTGGTCACGTGCCGGTCGGGCAGCCCCGCTTCGAGAAGCCGTACGGTCTGCCGTACATCGTGCACGGTATGCGGTTCGGGAGTCGTGGAGGCGAATGGGCGGCGTTCGGCTGCTGTGCGTAGATCTCCCAGTGCGACAGCAGCCTCAGTGAGAACCGCGGTTGGAGCTGAGGCTCCATTCAGCCCGCGCCAGACGAACGCGTCGCCTTCCGCTGCCGGGCGCCAGGAACGGCTGACGGTGCCAGCCGCTTCCAGCAGCGCCTGAAGCTCCCCGGCGCCAAGCTGCCGGACCGTGCCGGTGCTTCTGGCGCCGAGGGTGAGTTGTGGCGTGTCTGCCCGCTCTAGGAGGACCAAGCAGCCCAGGACATCGTGAAGACACCGGTCGAGCGGTTCGCGGATCTGGTTCATCGCCGCTGCGTAGGCGGAGAGTTCCTCGCGCAGCCGGCGGGCACGGTCGAGTTCGTGCTCGGCTGCGCCGGTGATCGGCACCTTGGTGGTCAATACCCGTTCGAGCTCTGTCGCCACGGCCTTCTTGCTGGTGTCACCGCTGTGCAGTGCCATCACGAAGTCCCCGAGGCCGACGCCTCGCAGCCTGTTGCGGACCACGTCGAGTGCTGCGGCCTTCTCACTGACGAAGAGAACGGAACGGCCGGCGTGCATGAGCGCAGCGATCATGTTGGTGATCGTCTGGCTCTTGCCCGTACCCGGCGGCCCGCTCATCACGAAGGAACGGCCGTCCAGCGCGGCCGCGATGCACTGCCGTTGCGAGGAGTCCGCGTCCAGCACGAGCGGAGTCCGTTCGGGCAGCTGGATTTCGTCGATGCGGTCGAGCTCGGGCGGTTCGAAGCCGATCAGATCGTCGGGCAGTCCCGCATCGGGTCCGAGGCCGACGGCCCGGATCAGCGGATGAGTGAGGATGCGCTCCTCGTTCTGTTGGAGGTCCTGGTACATGGCCTCTTTGTGTGAGGCGAAGAGGCCGAGCACGAGGCGCTCGTCCACCGACCAGCCGTCCTGTGCACGCACAACCTGCCTGGCGGCGGCAAGGACCGCGGCAGGATCGGCGACATCGCAGTCGGCGACCGAACTCCAGTCGACACCCAGCCGTTCCAGCTTGACCGCCAGCGCGGGATTGTGGATCCGGTCCTGGCCCTCCGCGAGATGCAGACGCGTCTGGCGCCGGCCGTCGCGACGAAGCTCCACGGGTACGAGCAGCAGTGGAGCGGAACTCGTCTCCTCTGCGCCCTCCTCCCGCCAATCCACCATGCCGACGCCCAGCCAGAGCACCCACAGGCCGTAGTCGTTGTACATCTGGCCGGACTTTTGGCGCAGTTGGTAGAGCGACGCATCCAGCCCCGCCTGCGTGTTCTTCTGCGTCACCAAGGCAGCGGCACGACCGGCGCCGCCAACCGCGGAGGTGGCGTCGTACTCGTAGAACACTCCGCTGCTCGGAGCCGCGCCCTCTGTGGCCTCGCCATCCACGCCGCCTTCGACGTGCTTGGCGTCCTCCACGGAAGCAAAAGTCCAACCACGAGCGAGCCCCGCCAACACCGCAGAGACTCCAGGAGCCGTAATCTCCAGGGTCGCGGTCCTCGTATGGCGGAAATTCAGCAGACGGTTGCGTCCGCCGAGGTCGAGCAAGGAGTTGCGCCAATCACCCAGCACAGCCTTCAACCGGTTAAGAGCAGGATCGCCACCACCGGCCGGACCACTGCTGTCACTCGCCGGGGCTCCGGTCCATCGCGAACTGGGCATACACGAAGTATCTCAGTACTGATAGCCCGACACACCTGTATCAGCCCTTTTCGTCGACCGCTCGCTCAAGCCCGTCCCCGCAGTGTCCTCATCTCTCGACGCATGCTGCCCGCAGCAGCCAAAAGGCCAGGTCACGGACTACGTGACCTGGCCTTTACGGGAGCCACCCTTGGGATTCGAACCCGAGACCATTGCAAGGCCTGCAAGATCGTGACGGATGGCGATCAGTGATCACACTCGGTCCGTTTTTCCCTGGTCAGAGACTTGCAGAGTTCGATGGCGTGCCGCTTGATCCAGTGGGTGTTCAACTGTCCGCTCACGTATCGCTCACGCATATGGCGTGCCTGGCCAGGACTCCGGAGCCGACTTCCGAGGCAGCGACCCACTCGCCTTGGGCGGCGGACCGCACACTCTGTTGGGGACGAGAAACAGATCGAGAACCAGGCCGACCGCGCCGCATCAGGGTCGTCGGCCGCCTGATTATGAGGGCCGAAGCTCAGTCGTCGTAGCACTCGGTGACGACGAACCGCGTCCCCTCCAGCACCCCTCCGACACGCGTCTCAGCCCACTTAGCCAGCAGGTTCGGCTCACCTTCGATCCGGTTCAGCAGATCGGCAATCTCATCAGCGCCCGGCGATGTGGGGAGCACGCAGCGAACTACCGCACTGCCTGTTGCGCTATCGCAATCCTCGTAGTCCTCGTTGGGGTCATCGGGTACCCAGCGGCCGATCTCGACGTCCCAAGCGTCAGCGCCGTCATCACCGGGCTTCGGCGCATGAACAGACAGGTAGTAGCCGTCTGAATCGTACGGTTCCGCGAAGATCGCAAGGTTGGCATCTTCCAGCCCCCCCAGCATGTCGGGGAACCGACAGCAGGCGGTGGCCAGCACCCGTAGGTTCGCGATGGCCTTCTCGCGCTCCCCGGGAGTGATCCCTTCTTCGAGACGATCCAGCTGATCACGTGCCTCACCGCTCAGCATGTCCACTCCGCCGTCATACGTCACGAACGGCTGGCCGAAGTCCCAGGAACGCCGGCCCTCCGTCTCGGGCACGAAAGTCCCCTCTGAGTACTCGGCGAGCGCCTCGGACAACTGCCGTGCTTCCGTTTCCAGTTCCGCGTTGATCGCGATGCGGATGGGCTCGGGCACCGCCGTCAGAACGTCGTCCAAATCGGCGAGCGCCTGGTGGAGTTCCAGACAGGTGTACTCGTACCACAGGCTGTGCGCACCGTTCAGAAGATCGGCACGCGAAGCCAGGTCGGTCAGCGCTGCAAGGTGCTTCGTCGGATAATACGCCACCCCGCGGTCACGACGATCATGAACGCTCACCGGGACGGTGGTGAGGGCGGAGATCCGATTGAGCGCGTCAACGATCGGTGCCGCAAGGGCGGATGTGGCAAGGCTCGTCACAGTCGACGATTCGACCCCGCCCGGCCCCTGGTAGGTCGCCAGGATCTGCGTCTTCCCGCGGTTCGCGTGCTGAGAATAAACGGTCATGAGAACGCCTTTCGACCACCAAGTTGAGACAGCCTGGTGGTCACGGAAGAATGTGGAGAGAGGTGGTGGCGAGGGTGCGTTCCGACGCTCCGTGCCTCAAAGAGACCGGCGGTGGCCCAGGTACTGTCCCGAACTCCTTGCCTGATTTCACCTTAGGGCGTATGCGTCGCACGCCACAACCTGCTTGTCCGGTGTACCACCAGTTCTGTTCCGCTCAGGGGACGATCATGCTCTGCCCCTCTGCCCTCTACCCCTCTGGCACCCGACATGCCCAGCTGCCCGAGTCAGTCGACATCGGCCTTGGGTTTCGGCCACGCCCGGAGGGCGATACCGGAAAGCCACAGAGTGCGCAGCTGAATCCGGTCCTCGTCCCAGGACTCGACCCAACGATCAGTGGTCCACTTCTGATCAAGCCCCTCCGGAACGGACAGGACGGAGGATGTCGTCAACCGCAGAAGACTGTGGGCGCGCAGTTCGTCCTTCTTACGGAGCCATTCCCGGTTGCTCAACGACGGATTGAGTTTCGTGGTGGTAAGCGTGAGATTGCCGAGCTGATGAACTGCCCCGTGCCGCTTCTCCAGGGCCTTCTCGCTGTCACCGTCGGCCAGTGGCCAGTGGGTCTCCCACTTCTGCGGGAGGATGTGCTCGATGTTCAGCCGGGAATCCGAGCTGGAAAGTATCGGCGCAAGCTCGGTCTTCGGCGTCCGCAGGTGGTTCTCAAGCCCGACCAACAGTGCCTTCAACCGGGCCCGGTAGGACCGACGGTAAAGATCAGGCGTGATCAGGGCTTCAAGGAAAATCTGGTCGTCAGGCCACAACCGGGCCTCCGCCGTCTGATTCCACAGGCTTCGCGCGACGGCGAACCCAGCCCGGGCGGGGTCGCTCTCCTGAGCGTCGGCCAGCACTTGAACAAAGAGGCGATTATAGTCTTTTGTCGTCATCAGGCACACGGCTCGCCGCATGAGAAATGAGTCGATGGCGCGGGCCGCCACCGCTCGTTGGTCGTTTGGCACCTCCTCCGTCGCGTGTAGATAGAGCAGCACCGGCCAGGGCGTCGCCGTCATGGTCTGCATGCGATCGAGCAACCGGCCGGTGGGATCGGTCAGCGGCAGCTCCCTAAGTCGCTGGTACGTGTCGGCGTAATGCCTGATGTTCCGGATCACGTCCGAAGCGTGCTGACCGCTCTCCGGAAGCCACTTCTTGAAGTCGGCGAAGAGGTGTTCCACCAGAACGTCTTGACGCTTTTGAATGGTCAGCCAATAAGCCAGAAGCAGGTCGATCAGAGCGCGTCTGATACGTCCGGTCGTGACCTGACCGCGCCAAGGCTCGGCGTCAAGAGGCAGCCAGGCGTTCATCAGCAGCTCTTCCGAGTGGTGGTGCTGCCCCTGGGACTCGACTGTCTGGAAAAGGAGGTTCTTGACAAGGTCCGCAGCGTCGAGGCGCACTCCACGGTGATTCAGCGCTTCGAAGATGACCTGCGGGTCGTCGCCCGCGTCCAGGACGATCTCGACGAGCTGCATGCGCTCCTGAAGCGTGTAGTAGAGGTCATCGAGGCGCTGGGCGGGGTTGGACGCAGCCTTGGCCCAATCGCCGATCTCCTGCTCGAACCACATGCGGGCACGTACCAGCCGGTGATCCGGGCGGGGAGCCACACCTTCGTCATCGCTCCGGCGCACAGCCCAGAGGAAAGCCGCACGGTCCTGAGGCAGCGGCCAGACCTTGTAGCGGTCGTCCGGGAAGGCCTCGTGAACCGTCTCCGCCCGATTCTCCAGCAGACTCGTGAAACGCCCGACCACGCTGTCGGCGGCAAAGCCGTGGGCGACGGCCCGAGCCGCAGCGAAGAGCACCTGCAGTGTGGTCATGCGCTGCTGGCCGTCGATGATGTGGGACGAACCAAGGCGCCGGGGCGGCCTGTACCGCTCTTGCACGACCACGGCACCCAGAAAATACGTGCGCGGCTTCGAATTCCCGGCACTGCTCTGCGCCCCTGCCTCCGCTTCCACCTCCTCCGCAGCCGTCCGCACGTCCTTCCAGAGGGGTTCCCAGTTGTCCTCCTGGTCCCAGACATAGGGTCTCTGGAAAATCGGGATCACACTCTGATGGTCGTTCGCGAAAACCTTCCCCAACTTGACGTCGCCGGCCTGCATCGCCCCTCCGGTCCCCTCACCTGCATGGTCGTCGCAGCGTATCGGCGCAGGGACGATCGGCGTGAAGACTTACGCTGCTCCGGCGTTGATGAAGTCCTGTGCGGTGCAGGGGACGAGGGCAACGTCCATGCGCGGAAGGTACCGGCGGGCGAGCGTCGTGATGTTGATGCGCCCCACTCCTCGGATGACGGGAATCATCTCCGCGTGAATCTGGACTGGTTGGTCCTCGCCCTTCGGCGGTACCGGTCCGGGTGCGGGAGATGGTCCAGGCCACATTCGGCGCTGGAACGAAGCAAGGAGCCACCGGTCGAGGCGGTGGTTGTGAAGGCAGCGCCGCCCGCCTCGAAGACCGGCCGGTTCGCCGACGAGGTCGTCCTGCCGCCGGCTAAGGCCGTCTTCCACAAGGACCTCCGCGCGGACACGAAGCGGCTCTTGCTCCTCCTGGCAACCGACCAACCGACGCCTGCGGGCCCTGTGTTGGGCGTGTCGCGGATGACGACCAGCCGGAGCGGGCTGCAGCCTGAAAGCATGACCGACCTGAGCCAAGACCCCCGCTTCCTCCAGGACCCCTACCCCACCTGCGCGGCCATGCGGTCCAGTTGCCCCGTGCAGCCCCTGCCCACCGGGCCCGGTGGGC
>NZ_LIQZ01000212.1:32799-34166 GCF_001418655.1 Streptomyces phaeochromogenes
CTCGGCTCTCGAAGGACACGGCCGCGTTCTAAGCGGGCAAGGAGTCACGGCGTCGGCTGCACCCGGCGGTGGCACACACCATGCTGGCCACCGATCCACCCCAGCACACCCGGCTGCGCAAGCTGGTGACCAAGGCGTTCACGAGCGGAGCCGTCGCGCAGCTGCGTCCGTTCATCGCCCGTGTCACCGACGAGTTGCTGGATCAGTGGCCCGTCGGCGAACGGTTCGACTTCGTGGCCGGCCTGGCGGTGCCGCTGCCGGTCATCGTGATCTGCGAACTGCTCGGAGTGCCTGCGGGCGACCGACCCGACGTCCGGCGCTGGTCCGGGGAGCTGTTCGCGGCAGGCAGGCCCGACGCCATCGACGCGGCCTCGCATTCCCTGGCCGACTACATGACGACCCTCATCGCCGCCAAGCGCCTGAGCCCCGGCAGCTCTCTCCTCGACGGACTCATCGCGACTCGCGACGGAGACGACCGTCTCAGCGAAGAGGAACTGGTCTCCCTGGCGGTGTTGCTGCTCGTGGCCGGGCACGAGACCACCACCAACTTCCTCGGCAACGCCGCCCTCGCGCTGCTCCAGCGCCCCGCCGAGCTGGATCGCCTCCGGAAGAATCCGGACGATGTTCCGGCCGTACTCGACGAGTTGCTTCGATTCGACTCCCCCGTCAGTACCGCCACCTTCCGGTTCACCACAAAACCCGTCACGCTCGGCGGTACCGTCATCCCGGCCGGCGCCCCGGTACTGATCGCCCTCGGAGCCGCCAACCGCGACCCGGTCCGCTTCCCGTCACCGGGCCTGCTCGACCTGGACCGGGACGCCAGCGCCCACCTCAGCTTCGGCCACGGCATCCACCGCTGCGTCGGCGCTTCCCTGGCCAAGGCCGAGGCGGAGATCGCCCTGCGAGCGGTACTGAGCCGGTTTCCCGGAATCCGGCTCGCTGGACCAGCCGACCGGTTGGAGTGGCGCCACACGCGTCTCGTCCGCGGGCTCGTGTCGCTTCCCGTCCAGGTGTAGCCGTCCGGCGCAGTGCGAAATTCGTGAAGTCGCCAACTCGTCAACTCGTCACCGAACTCACGGAACAGCGGCGGCACTTCCGGCCATCGCGTCCGAAGCTGTTCACTCTCCATGCGTACGGGAGCCACCCGCAGCTGGCGGGAGCGGCCCAGCCTTCACGTCGACATCGTGACGACGGAAGGCTCCCAGTGCAGGACTACGTTTTCCCCCGTGGGCGCAGGGCGGTTGCCATGGCGAGCGGGGCGCTTACGCTCACGGTCGTGCGCATGGGAAGCCAGGCGCAGCCGACGAGCTACGGCACCCCGAGCATCGCCCTGTCGGCGGGCTACCTGTCGAACGCGGTGACGGCGA
>NZ_LIQZ01000212.1:34261-35163 GCF_001418655.1 Streptomyces phaeochromogenes
TGGCCGTCGCCGCACGCGGCCGGGGCTACACCGACCTCACCGTCAAGGTCACGGGAGTCGACGGGCAGACCGCCACCAAGACCCTGCACTACACCGCTTCCGCCGCCGTCCAACAGGGCGCGGACAGCAGGTACTTCACCGGGTCGAGCGATGCCTCGGCGGCCGTCGACGTGGGCGGCGGCTACGTCGTCGTGGCGGTCAACGAGTCCAACATCGCGCGCCTGTAAGACCGTTCGACGTCCGGCGCGCCCCCTCAAGACCTGGGACTTCAGCTCCAAGATCGATGCCATCAAGGAGATCGACATCGAGAGAGCGGCCCGCGCGGGCGACACCATCTACTGGACGGGCTCCCTCGGCAACAACAAGGACGGCGAGTACAAGTCGGCCCGCAACACCCTCTTCACCACGAAGGTGACGGGGTCCGGAGCGACCACCGTCCTGTCGTACGGCGACTCGCATAAGAAGCTCCGCGACGACCTGGCCGCCTGGGACCAGGCGCACGGCGACCGCTACGGCTTCGCGGCAGGCACAGCGGACGACCAGGCCCCCAAGCAGATCACGGTTTGAACGTGGAGGGGCTGGAGTTCGCGCCGGGCTCGACGACGGCGTACGTCGGCTTCCGCGTACCGCTCGCCCCGGCCATACCCGGTGGCAAGGCGCTCCTGGTGCCGGTGACGAACATCGACAAGGTGGTGGGCAGCGGCGCGACGACCTTCCTCGGCACCCCGATCGAACTCGACCTCGGCGGCCTCTCGATCCGCGACGTGCGCAAGAACGCCGCGAACCAATACCTGATCGTCGCCGGTTCCTGGGCCGCCGACGACAACACTGACCCGTACGCCCTGTACACCTGGGACAGCAACCCCGCCCGCACCCCCGCCAAGACCCGCGACCTCCCGACC
>NZ_LIQZ01000213.1 GCF_001418655.1 Streptomyces phaeochromogenes
GGCGTGGACCATGTCCACGCCGGCCCGCCGGCATTTGGGGGCGCGGGGCCGTCACATCGTGCGGTTCCGCCGCGGGGGCGCGACCAGCCCCCACGAACCCGCAGCCCGAACCCGCAGTCCGAACCCGAACCTCAGCCGGCCACCTCGGACCGGTCCCCGCCCCACAGCGTGTGGAACGAGCCCTCCCGGTCGGTCCGCCGATACGTGTGCGCACCGAAGAAGTCCCGCTGCCCCTGAGTGAGCGCCGCAGGCAACCGCTCCGCACGCAACGCGTCGTAGTACGCCAGCGCCGCCGCGAACCCGGGCGTGGGCACCCCCTGCTGCACGGCCGAGACGAGCACGGCTCGCCAGTCGTCCTGCGCCGCCGCGATCTCCGTCGCGAACGTCTCGTCGGCCAGCAGGCTCGGCAGATCGGCGCGCGTGTCGTACGCGGCACGGATCCGGTCGAGGAAGGCCGCCCGGATGATGCACCCGCCGCGCCAGATCGCGGAGACCGCGCCCAGGTCGACGTTCCAGTCGTACTCGGCGCTGCCGGCCGCGATCTCGTGGAAGCCCTGCGTGTAGGACACGATCTTCGACGCGTACAGCGCCTGCTCCACCTGGTCGGCGAAGGCCGCGGCCTCGGCCTCGCTGAGCGCCGTGGCCTTGGGTCCGGCCAGCCCGCGCGAGGCCTCACGCAGCTCGGTGTGGCCCGACAGGGACCGCGCGAAGACGGCCTCGGCGATGCCCGACACGGGAACGCCCAGGTCGAGGGCGATCTGCACGGTCCACCGCCCCGTGCCCTTCTGCTCCGCCTGGTCCTGCACCACGTCCACGAAGGCCTTGCCCGTCGCCGCGTCCACGTGCGACAGGACCTCGGCGGTGATCTCGATCAGGTAGGAGTCGAGCCGCCCGGTGTTCCAGGTGCGGAAGATGTCGGCGATCTGCGCGGGGGAGTAGCCCGCCACGTCACGCAGCAGCTGGTACGCCTCGCCGATCAGCTGCATGTCGGCGTACTCGATGCCGTTGTGCACCATCTTCACGAAGTGTCCGGCGCCGTCGGGGCCGACGTGCGTGACGCACGGGGCGCCGTCGGCGGCCTTCGCGGAGATCTTCTCCAGCATCGGACCGAGCGACTCGTACGACTCCACCGGGCCGCCGGGCATGATGCTCGGGCCGTGCAGCGCGCCCTCCTCGCCGCCGGAGATGCCCGCGCCGACGAAGTGGATGCCCTGCTCGCGCAGTTCGCGCTCCCGGCGCCGGGTGTCCGCGAAGTGGGCGTTGCCACCGTCGATGATCATGTCGCCGGGCTCCAGGAGCGGGGCGAACTCCTGGATCACCGCGTCGGTCGGCTCGCCGGCCTTCACCATGATCACAAGGCGGCGAGGGCGTTCCAGCGCGGCCACGAACTCCTTGGCGGTCTCCGTCGCGACAAAGGTGCCCTCGCTGCCGAACTCCTCCACCAGCGCGTGCGTACGCGCCGCCGTCCGGTTGTGCAGGGCAACCGCGTATCCGTTGCGCGCGAAGTTACGGGCGAGATTGCGCCCCATGACCGCGAGTCCCGTGACGCCGATCTGGGCTGAAGTGCTCATACGGTTGGCTCCTAGAGGTGCTGAATCGGTAGTGCCGGTCATGCCTGCCAGTTTGCCCCACCGACCATCCTGACTTGCAGGTTCGCCGACCGCACATCCTGACTTTCCGACGGTGTGTACGCAGCTGAGCCGCCCCCGCCTCAGTGCCCCGCCGAACTTCGCCGTCACATCTGCCCCGGGCATACGTGCGGACAGCCGTGAACGAGGGGCGATTCCTGGTCACTTGGCGGGATAGGGCGGCCGATTGCCCCCTTGTCACGGCCTGTTAGGAGCGTTTACTTTTGCGGCTCCTGACGCTTGTCGAGGGGGCACCTTCATGGCCGTACGCGGCCGGCACCGCCGGTATCAGCCGAACAGGATCAACCGCGCCTCACTCACCGTCACGGTGGGCGGCGCCGGGATGGCGATACCGCTCATCGGTACCGGCGTCGCGAACGCGGCAGACGTGGACACCTGGAACAAGGTGGCCGCCTGCGAGTCCACCAACAACTGGCAGATCAACACCGGCAACGGCTACTACGGCGGGCTGCAGTTCACCCAGTCCACCTGGGAGGCCTACGGCGGCAGGGCCTACGCGGCACGCGCCGACCTCGCCACCAAGGACCAGCAGATAGCCGTCGCCGAGAAGGTCCTCAAGGGCCAGGGCCCCGGCGCCTGGCCGACCTGCTCGGTGCGGGCGGGCCTCACCCGCGGCGGTGACACCCCCGACATCAACCCCTCGGGCAAGTCGGCCCAGACGCCCAAGCGCACCGTCCGCGACGTACAGCCGCAGACCACGCCCCAGTCTCAGGCCGGCACCGCCGAGATGTACACCGTCGTCCGCGGCGACACGCTTTCGGGCATCGCGGGCACCCGCGAGGTCCCGGGCGGCTGGCGGCAGTTGTACGACGCCAACCGCAGGACGGTCGGCGCCGACCCGGACATGATCATTCCCGGTCAGCGGCTGAGCCTGAAGCCGAAGGCGTCGCCGGACACGGGAGCCAAGTCCGCCTCCGACACGGCGGAGAAGGCGGAGAAGAAGCCGAAGGCGAAGGCCAAGGTCGAGGAGAAGTCGGAGAAGAAGACCCAGTCGACCACGCGCGGCCTCACCGCCCCGGTGAGCGCCGGTACGGGAACGCCGTACCACGCCTCGGGTTCCTCCTGGTCGAAGGGCTACCACACGGGCGTCGACTTCCCGGTGCCCACCGGCACGTCCGTCAAGTCGGTCGGCGCGGGCAGCATCGTGACCGCGGGCTGGGGCGGGTCCTTCGGCTACCAGGTGGTGATCCGGCACGGTGACGGCCGGTACACCCAGTACGCCCATCTGTCGGCGATCTCCGTGAAGGCCGGGCAGAGCGTGGTCACCGGCCAGCGCATCGGCCGCTCCGGTTCCACGGGCAACAGCACGGGCCCGCATCTGCACTTCGAGGTGCGGACGGGGCCCGGTTTCGGCAGCGACGTCGATCCCGTCGCCTATCTGCGCGCGGGTGGCGTCACGATTTGACGCTGGAGCGGATCACCACCGGGGCGGGGAGCAACGGCAGGAAGGGAAGGCCGTAGTACCCGCCGTTGGGCCAGGACGGTTCGTCGATGCCCTCGATGTCGTCCGGCGTGTCGCCGGGCGGCGGGGGACCGTTGGACCCCGGCGGCGGCAGGAGCGCGTCCTGCCGCGCCGAGGCGGAGGCGAACATCCCGGCGTGGGCGAACGTGTCCTCCCGCGACGGCTCCTCGTCCCGTACCCCCGCCGAGACCACCAGCCGCTCCGCCGGGACAAGCTGCTCCGGTGGCGCCCGGTCGGGCGGAACGGCGGCAGGCTCCCTGATACGGCTCGGCTCGGCGGCCGGGCCACCCGGCTCGGTCCTGAGCGCCGCGTCCGCCATCGCTCCGGCCACCGCCACTGCCGGCACAGGCGCGGGTGCGGGTGCGGGTGCAGGCACGGACACCGGCGTCGTACGCTCCGAACCGCTGATGCGTTCCGTGGTGAGCAGGATCAGGCCGCCCGCGGCGACGACCCCGCAGCCCAGCGCGAGGGCGGTGCCCGTCTCGCCGTAGCGGAACGTCTCTCCGAACATCGTGATACCGACCGCGGCGGCCACTATGGGGTTGATGACCGTCAGGGTGGCCAGCGGCGCGGCGAGTCCGGCGCCACGGTAGGAAGCCTGCGACAGGAGCATTCCGGCGGTCGCCAGGACACCGATCACGGCGAGGCTCGGAACGTCGGCGAGCGAGACGCCGCCCGTCCAGTCGACCGCGACCGTCTTCGTGAACACCGACGACATACCGAAGGCGACACCAGCGGCGGTCGCGAGCAGCACGCTGCGCACGGCCGGGTGCCGGTGCACGGCACGGGCGGCCATCATCAGGGCCACCACGGCGCCGCCGGTGACCAGGGCCACCACCACACGCTGGGTGCTGTTCAGGGACTGCGAGTCGGCCGTGCCGACCAGGGCGAGCAGACCGGCCAGGCCGACCGTCGCCATGATCGCGCCGCGCCACGCCGTCGCCCCGGCCCTGCGGCGTACGAAGACGGCAGCCATGGGAAGCGCGAAGACGATGGTCAGCGCGCCCAGCGGCTGGACCAGGCTGAGCGGCCCGTAGGCGAGCGCCACGACGTGCAGGAGCCCGCCGAGGGCGTTGAGGCCGACCGCGATCCACCAGACGAGCTGGCGCATGGGTGCGTACGTCGTGCCGGGCGTGTTCGCCGCGACCCGTTCCTGCACGATCGCCCCACCGGCGTACGCGACGGCGGAGACGAGAGAGAGCAGCACAGACAGCACGAGTGCGTTCATGTGTCGCTCCTCCTCTGCATGTGACGGACGTTCTCCCGAAGGCGGGGAGTCCGGTGCGACGGTCGGTCGGCTTCCATGGTTAATACGATCCCTTTTGAAAGCGCCCGTGTCGTCGTACCTGAGCAGTCATTGGGTCCTACTGCCGATGGAGTACGTCTTGGGCCTAGTCCTCCCCAGGTCGGGTGACACCGGGTACAACCCCCCTAGTGGCTCCGTTATGCCCCCTTGGTGTACTTGGTCTCCGTGAACCTCGATCCGGATCTCAATCGACTCGCCTCTCTCGAAGGTTTCTTCGCCCTGCGCACGGGACGGCCGTCGCTGCCGACCCTCGCGGAGGCGTATGACATACGGAGTGTCACCGAAGGGTCGGATCCGCTCGCTTTCCGTGTCCACAAGGTCGTGCGGCTGCTGGACGCTCCCGAGACGCGTATCGGGGTCTCGGTGGCGCAGCAGGGACTCGCCGCCCGGCTGTGGTCGGTGGCCCTGGGATCGGCAGCCCTCTACGGACAGATTCCCGACCTCGACCCCCGGCTGCTGCACTGGGACGCGGACGGCAGCGCGCCCGACGACCTGTGGCTGGCCGAGACGCACCCCCTGCCCGGCGACGCGGCCACCGTCCGGCGGGTCGTACAGGACGGCCATCTCGAACCCCTCGCGAGGGCACTGCGGGCCCGGCAGCCCGTCTCCGCGGCACTGTTGCGGGGCAACGCGGCCTCCGCGCTCGCGGGCGCCGCACGCGAACTAGACCGCTGGGCCCGCACCCACGGCCACCCGGACGTGGGCGAGAGGGCCCGCTCACTCGCCGCCGAGCTCTTCGACCACCCCGACCTGCGGGACACCGGCACCCTGAACGGCACGGCGTTCCGCCGGCGCAGCTGCTGCCTCTACTACCGGGTCCCCGGCGGCGGAGTGTGCGGAGACTGCTGTTTCGTACGTCCCCCGCGCCGACGCTGAGCACGGAGGGGCCGCGACTCCGGGCGCCGTGGGGCCGCGCCGTGAGGCGTGCCTTCCACTGTGGTCTTCCCCAAGGGCCACTTCTGGGTGACCATGTGGGAACCAGCCGCTGAGACAGGGGGTTCCGGGTGCGTGTGGGACTGCTTTCCCGGGAGTACCCGCCGGATGTGTACGGCGGTGCGGGGGTACATGTCGAGTTCCTCGCCCGGGAGTTGAGGCCCCTCACCGACCTGGACGTGCACTGCTGGGGCGAGGGCGCCGCCGGCGGAGTCGTACGCCACCGGCCATGGCCCACGCTCGACGGCGCGAACGACGCGCTGCGCACCTTCTCCGTCGACCTCGCCATCACCGCCGCCCTCGAAGGTCGCGAGCTCGTCCACTCGCACACCTGGTACGCCAACCTCGCGGGCCACATGGCGAAGCTGCTCTACGGCATTCCGCATGTCATGACCGCACACTCCCTGGAGCCGCTGCGCCCCTGGAAGGCCGAGCAGCTCGGCGGCGGCTACGCCCTCTCCAGCTGGGCCGAGCGCACCGCCATCGAGGCCGCCGACGCCGTGATCGCCGTCTCCACGGCCATGCGCGAGGACATCCTCGGCTGCTACCCCTCTCTGGACCCGGCGAAGGTGCGCGTCCTGCACAACGGCATCGACACCTCCCTCTACGCGCCGGACCACGGCACGGACGTGATCGACCGCATCGGCCTCGACCCCGGCCGCCCGTACGTCCTGTTCGTCGGCCGCATCACCCGCCAGAAGGGCGTGCCCCACCTGCTGCGCGCGGTCCGGGACATCGACCCGGCCGCCCAGGTCGTCCTCTGCGCGGGAGCCCCCGACACACCGGAGATCGACCAGGAGTTCCGCGACCTGTTCCAGGAGCTCAGCGGCGTCCGGGAGGGCGTGCACTGGATCCCGCAGATGCTGCCGCGTCCGGACGTGATCCAACTGCTCACGCACGCCGCCGTGTTCGTCTGCCCCTCCGTGTACGAGCCCCTTGGCATCGTCAACCTGGAGGCGATGGCCTGCGGCACGGCCGTCGTGGCCTCGCGGGTGGGCGGCATTCCCGAGGTCGTCGCGGACGGCGAGACCGGCCTGCTGGTGTCCGTCGAGGACGACTTCGAGGCGCAGCTCGCGCGTGCCCTCGACTCGCTGCTCGCCGACCCGAAGGCCGCCCGGCGCATGGGCGAGGCGGGACGGGAACGGGCGGTGCGGGAGTTCGGCTGGGACGCCGTGGCCCGGCGAACCGTCCAGCTGTACGAGGAAATCCTCAAACAGGGGTAGTCCGCGGGCGCGGATCGCCCTCTCACGGGGGTAGTCCTCTGGCAGGTGTAGTTCAAGAACGTGGCCCGAACCGGGCGGTAGAGGGGCGGCGGCATGCGACGCGGTGGACCTTCGGTACTGGGAATCGTCCTGGCGGGCGGCGAGGGCAAGAGGCTGATGCCCCTGACCGCCGACAGGGCGAAACCCGCGGTGACTTTCGGCGGCACTTACCGCCTCGTGGACTTCGTACTCTCCAACCTCGTCAATGCCGACATCCTGCGCATCTGCGTCCTGACGCAGTACAAGTCGCACTCGCTCGACCGGCACATCACCACGACCTGGCGGATGTCCAGCCTGCTCGGCAACTACGTGACGCCGGTCCCGGCCCAGCAGCGGCTCGGCCCGCGCTGGTACCTGGGCAGCGCCGACGCGCTCCTGCAGTCGCTGAACCTCGTGCACGACGAGCAGCCCGACTACATCGCGGTGTTCGGCGCCGACCACGTCTACCGCATGGACCCGCGGCAGATGCTGACCCAGCACATCGACAGCGGCGCGGGAGTGACCGTCGCCGGGATCCGCGTGCCCCGGGCCGAGTCGTCGGCCTTCGGCGTCATCTCTCCCGGGACGGACGGCCAGAGCGTCCGGGGCTTCCTGGAGAAGCCCGCCGACCCGCCGGGCCTCCCGGACGACCCGGAGTGCGTCTTCGCGTCCATGGGCAACTACATCTTCACCACGAAGACCCTGGTGGAGGCGCTGCACCGGGACGCCGAGGACGAGAACTCCGTGCACGACATGGGCGGCTCGATCCTGCCGACACTCACCGACCGCGGCGAGGCCCAGCTGTACGATTTCAGCCAGAACCACGTGCCCGGTGAGACGGTCCGTGACCAGGGTTACTGGCGGGACGTGGGGACGCTCGACGCGTACTACGACGCCCACATGGACCTGATCGCCGAGCGGCCGGCCTTCAACCTCTACAACCGCAGCTGGCCCATCTACACGCACTCCGGCCAGCTGTCGCCGGCCCGCTTCAACGCCGGCGGCATGGCGAGCGAGTCCATCATCAGCGCGGGCTGCCTGATCCGCGGCCAGGTCACCCGCTCGGTTCTCTCGCCGGGTGTCGTCGTCGACCCGGGCGCGGTCGTCCAGGGCTCGGTGCTGCACGACAACGTGCACATCGGGCGGGGCGCGGTCGTGCGCGGCGCGGTCCTCGACAAGAACGTACAGGTGCCCCCGGGAGCCACGATCGGCGTCAACCCGGAGCGGGACCAGGAGCTCTACACGGTCTCCAAGGGCGGCGTGATCGGGCTCGGGAAGGGCCAGCACGTGTCGTAGCGGCCGGGCACGTTGGGCTGCCGGGGTGGCAATGGCGCGGCCCACCCCGGCAGGTCCGAGGTGACGGGCGGGCCGAGCGGTCTTATAAGTACGACCGCACGGTGATCGAGCCCGACACGGAGGACCTGCGTATGAGCTGGACCGGACGCCCGCGCCCGCGTACGGCGGCGGTGATCGCTGCCGCCCTGCTCGGGCTGGGCGGCGGGGTCACCGCTCCCGCCGTTCGGGCCGCCGAGCCGGGGGAGGACCGCCTCACCGAGCTGGTCAACCCGTTCATCGGCACCCAGAACGAGGGCAACACCTTCCCGGGTGCCGCCGTGCCCTTCGGCATGGTCCAGCTGTCCCCGGACACCGGGCACAACACCGGCTACGACTACTCGCAGCGCCACATCCGCGGCTTCTCCCTCGTTCACCTGTCCGGTGTCGGCTGTCGCCTGGGCGGGGATCTGCCGGTCCTGCCGACCACGGGCGACGTCACACAGACCGACTACGCGAAGTACGCCGCCGAGTTCGGCCACGACTCGGAGAAGGCGAGCCCCGGCCACTACAAGGTCGGCCTGAAGAGCGGCATCGACGCCGAACTGACCGCCACCGCGCGCACCGGTGTGCAGCGCTACACCTTTCCGGCCACGGACAAGGCGAACGTCCTCCTGAACGCCGGCCAGTCGCTGCACAAGACGGTCTCCACGACGATCGAGATCCTCGATGACCGCACCGTGCGCAGCACGATCACCGGCAGCGGCTTCTGCCGCGCCACCCGGCCGTACACCGTCCACACCCTCACCCGCTTCGACCGGCCGTTCACCACGTCCGGCACCTGGCAGGGCGACACGGTCACCGAGGGCTCGACCCGCTCTTCCGGCACGGGCCGGGGCGGCGCGTACCTCCGCTTCGACACGACGAAGGACCGCACGGTCGAGGCGACCACCGCGCTGTCGTACGTGGACGCGCGCGGCGCCGCCGCGAACCTCCGCTCCGAAGGAGGCCGCTCCTTCGACAGCGTCCGTGACTCGGCGCGGCGGGCCTGGGAGGACCGGCTCGACGACGTACGGGTGCGAGGCGGCGCGGACACGCAACGGCGCACCTTCTACTCCTCTCTCTACCGGTCCTTCCTCGCCCCGAACATCGGCAGCGACGCGGACGGCCGCTACACCGGCTGGGACGGGAAGGTCCACCGCGAGAAGGGGTTCACGTACTACCAGAACTGGTCGCTGTGGGACACGTACCGCACCCAGGCGCAGCTCCTGGCCCTGCTCGCGCCTCGCGAGTCGCGTGACATGGCACTCTCCGTCCTGAAGATCGACGAGGAGGGCGGCTGGCTGCCCAAGTGGGGCTACGGGACGATCGAGACGAACATCATGACCGGCGACCCGGTCACCCCGTTCCTCACCAACGCCTACCAGCAGGGCCTGCTGGACGGGCACGAGGAGGAGACCTACCGGGCGCTGAAGAAGAACGCCGACGGGGTGCCGCCCGCCGGCTCGCCAGCGCTCGGGCGGGAGGGCAACAAGGAGTACATCGCCGACGGATTCGTGCCCCGCCTCAAGGGCCGCCCGCACGCCAAGCCGGGTGATTCGGACTACGACCACGGGGCGTCCGCGACGCTGGAGTACGCCCTGTCCGACGCGATGCTCGCCCAGATGGCACGGGACCTCGGGCACCAGGCGGACGCCGAGCGGTACGCCGCCCGCGCACAGAACTACCGCCGGATCTTCGACCCCTCGACCGGCTTCTTCCGGGCCCGGGACGGCTCGGGCGCCTTCACGGGCGCGGCCGATCCGGCCAGGACCGAGGGATTCCACGAGGGCACGTCCTGGCAGTACCAGTGGCTGGTTCCGCAGGACCTGCCCGGGATGATCGACCTGATCGGCGGAAGGCAGGCCGCGAACGACCGGCTCGACGCGTTCTTCGCCTACGACCAACTGATGAAGGACCCCGCGCGGACCGCCCGCGAGGTGTGGGTCAACGGGCCGTACGCCTACTACAACGCCGACAAGTACAACCCCCAGAACGAGCCCGACCTGATCGCCCCCTACACCTATCTGTCGACCGGCACGCCCTGGAAGACCACCGACGTGGTGCATGCCGCGCTGACCCTCTTCACTGACGCGCCGACCGGCATGACCGGCAACGACGACCTGGGGACCATGTCCGCCTGGCACGTCCTGTCGTCCATCGGGATCTTCCCGGTGCAGCCCGGATTCGACACCTGGGGCCTGTCCACACCGGTCTTCGAACGGGTGGACATCACGCTCGACCGCCGCTACCACCCGCTCGGCGCGCTGACCGTGACGGCCGGGCCGGACGTCTCCGACGGGCGCCGGTACATCCGGTCGGTACGCGGTGACGGGGCCACGCACGACCGTACGTACCTGACGACCGACGAGCTGCGCGGCATCCGCGAGCTCGCCTTCACCGTGGGCGGGAAACCGTCCGACTGGGGCACGGCCCCGGACGCCGCGCCGCCCGTCCTGAAGTGACATCGCCCACTGCCCCGACCTCATAGGCCACAGGAGTCCCGCCACCGCCACCGGTGGCGGGACTTAATCTGCTGTTAACTGAGCGTAGCTTGATCGTACTTGACTGTAATCGCTCGCCCGGGATTGACTGCTGGCTCACCCGTCGTCGACGCGAGAGCCAAGCCCTTGACCTCTGACCTTCTCGCACCTCTCGACCTGGCGTTCTGGAACATCGAGTCCGCCGAGCACCCGATGCACCTCGGGGCCCTCGGCATCTTCGCGGCCAACTCGCCCGCCGCAGCCGCGCACGCGGCCGACCTCCTCGCGGCCCGCGCGGCCGGCGTCCCCGGGCTGCGGATGCGGATCCGCGACATCTGGCAGCCGTTCGACCTGCGGCAGCCGCTGGCCTTCGCCTTCGGCGGCGCGACCCGCGAACCCGCGACCGACTTCGAACCCTTCGACCACATCCGGCTGCACGCACCCGTCGCGGACTTCCACGCCGCCGCGGGCGCGATCATGCAACGCCCCCTGGAGCGCGGAAAGCCCCCGTGGGAGGCCCATGTGGTGCCCGGCGTGGACGGCACCTCGTTCGCCGTGCTCTTCAAGTTCCACCACGCCCTGGCCGACGGACTGCGGGCACTGACGCTCGCCGCGGCGCTCATGGACCCCATGGACATGCCGACGCCCCGCCCCCGCCCCAAGGAGGCCTCGCGCGGCTTACTCCCCGACGTGCGCAAGCTGCCAGGACTCGTTCGCGGCACGCTCTCCGACGTGGGCCGGGCCCTCGACATCGGCGCCTCCGTCGCCCGCGCCACCTGGGGCGTACGCTCCTCCGCCGCCCTGGTCTCCGAGCCGACCGGCACCCGCCGCGTCGCCGGCGTGAACGTGGACCTCGACGAGATCCACAAGATCCGCAAGAGCGCCGGCGGCACCGTCAACGACGTACTGATCGCCATCGTCGCCGGCGCCCTGCGCCGCTGGCTGGACGAGCGCGGCGACGGCAGCGATGGTGTGGCGCCCCGCGCCCTGATCCCCGTCTCACGGCGCCGCCCGCGCACCGCCCACCCGCAGGGCAACCGGCTCTCCGGCTACTTGATACGGCTTCCCGTCGACGACCCGGACCCGCTCGGACGGCTCGCCACGGTCCGAACGGCCATGAACCGCAACAAGGACGCCGGGCCCAACCGGGGCGCGGGCGCCGTCGCACTCCTCGCCGACCACGTGCCGGCGCTCGGCCACCGGCTCGGCGGGCCCGTCGTCGGCCAGGCCGCCCGGCTGCT
Source organism: Streptomyces phaeochromogenes (assembly GCF_001418655.1). Taxonomy (GTDB): domain Bacteria; phylum Actinomycetota; class Actinomycetes; order Streptomycetales; family Streptomycetaceae; genus Streptomyces; species Streptomyces phaeochromogenes. The sequence goes on from NZ_LIQZ01000213.1 coordinate 11,627, forward strand.
CTTCGACATCCTCGTCACCAGCGTGCCGCTGCCCAGCCTCGGCATGAAGCTCGGCGGCTGCCAGCTCACCGAGGTCTATCCCCTCGCGCCGCTGGCCCGCGGCCAGTCCCTCGCCGTCGCGGTCTCCACCTTCCGCGGACGGGTCCACTACGGTCTCGTCGCCGACGCGGAGGCCGTGCCGGACCTCGACCGGTTCGCCAAGTCGCTCACCGCCGAGGTGGAGGAACTGCTCGCCGCCTGCACGCCCTGAGACGCCGTTTCCGGGTCCCGTGGACCGCCCGCCACGGGCCCGGAAGAGACCGGTGATCATCGCGGGTTTGGTGCCTTTGCCCTGTGCTCCGTAAAATTCCGCCTTCGAAAGCGATCGCGGTTCGAGCGCGGCGCGGAACCTTAGGAACGGCAACGGCGATGACGGTGACAGAGGACAGCCAGGCGGCCCCCGCCGTGGACACGGCAGAGGCTCCGGAGGGCTCGTACGGTCCCGGTATCGACCCGGAGCGGCTGGCCGTCTGCCTCAGCGTGCTCGACGAACTCGAGAAGATCGAGGTCGACCACCCCGACGCCATCGCCGTGCGCCGCGCCACCGCGGGCGTCTACCGCACGGTCAAGCAGCGCCGCCGCCAGGAACGCCGGGCCGCCAAGACCGCCCACGACAAGGCGGTCACCGAGTCCACGGCCACCGGTTCCGCCCAGCGCATCGACGACGAGACCGAGGGCATCCTGCCGTCGTCGGTGACGGACGAGGGCCAGATCGCGGGGATACTCCAACGCCCCCGCTCCTGCTACATCTGCAAGGCGCGGTACGTCGAGGTCGACTACTTCTACCACCAGCTCTGCCAGAACTGCGCCGCCGAGAACCGCGCTCGCCGCGACGCCCGCGCAGACCTCACCGGCAAGCGGGCGCTGCTCACCGGCGGCCGGGCCAAGATCGGCATGTACATCGCCCTCCGGCTCCTCCGCGACGGCGCGCACACCACGATCACCACGCGCTTCCCGAACGACGCCATCCGCCGCTTCAAGGCCATGCCCGACAGCGACGAGTGGATCGGCCGCCTGAAGATCGTCGGCATCGACCTGCGCGACCCCGCCCAGGTCGTCGCCCTCGCCGACTCGGTCGCCGCCGAGGGCCCGCTCGACATCCTGATCAACAACGCCGCCCAGACCGTACGCCGCTCCCCGGGGGCGTACAGCGAGCTGCTCGCCGCCGAGTCGGGACCGCTGCCCGCCGGTGAACTGCCGCCCGCCGAGGTGATCGGCACCTTCGGCTCCGGAGCGGTGTCCGCGCTTCCGGTCGCCGGGGGTGGCGCGCTGACCGCCGAGGACGTCACCGGCCTGGCTCTCGTCTCCGGCTCGGCGTCCCTTGAGCGGATCGCCGCCGGTACGGCCATCGACGCGGGCGGCCTCGTGCCCGACCTGCACGACACCAACAGCTGGATCCAGGCCGTCGAGGAGGTCACGCCGGTCGAGCTGCTCGAGGTCCAGCTCTGCAACTCCACCGCGCCGTTCATCCTCATCAGCCGGCTGCGGGCGGCGATGTCGGCCGCCGGGGCCGACCGCACGTACATCGTGAACGTCTCCGCCATGGAGGGCGTCTTCAACCGCGGCTACAAGGGTGCGGGCCACCCGCACACCAACATGGCCAAGGCCGCGCTCAACATGCTCACGCGCACCAGCGCCCAGGAGATGTTCGAGAAGGACCGCATCCTGATGACCGCCGTCGACACCGGGTGGATCACCGATGAGCGGCCCCATCCGGACAAGATGCGGCTCGCGGACGCGGGCTTTCACGCGCCGCTCGATCTGATCGACGGGGCGGCTCGGGTGTACGACCCGATCGTGCGGGGGGAACAGGGCGAGGACCTGTTCGGGGTGTTCTTGAAGGATTACGCGCCGGGTAAGTGGTAATTCTCGGGGCCGCTGCTCGGAGCTTCGGCAGTGCCTCTGGGGGCGCCGTTTGGAGTCTGCGGGTGGGTGAGGGCTGGTCGCGCCCACGCGGCGGAGCCGCACAATGTCACAGCCCCGCGCCCCTTATAAGGGGCGCCGGGACCCCGGGCCTTATGGGGCGCCGTGTCCTGGTGTGTGCGTGCGCAGGCGCTCGTGTACGGCGTACGGGGTTGCCGTGTGGGCCGCGCGCACCCTTGTTCCACCGTCCACCAGCAAGTCCGTTCCCGTGATCCACTCCGCCGCGTCCGAGGCCAGCCAGACCACCGCGCGGGCGATGTCCTCCGGTTCGCCGATGCGGCCCAGGGGGAGTCCGGCCGCGAGTTCGTTCTCGGCCTGTTCCCATACGAAGCGGGCCATTTCGGTGCGGACGAGGCCGGGGGAGACGGAGTTGACCCGGACTCCGGGGGCCAGTTCGCCCGCGAGTTGCCGGGTGAGGTGGAGCAGGGCTGCTTTGGTCGTGGAGTAGGTGCCGACGTTCGGGCCCACGTGCGTCGCGCCCTCGGTGCAGATGTTGATCACCGAGCCGCCGTGGTCGGCCATCCAGGCCCGCCACGCGTACTGGACCAGCCGCAGCGGTGCCTCGACGTTGACCGTGAACGCCTCGCGCCAGAGGTCCGGGTCGGCGTCCATGAGCGGGCCGTAGGGCTGGTTGGTCGCCGCGTTGTTCACCACGATGTCGATACGGCCGAACTCGTCCATCGCCAGCTCGGTCAGCTCCCGCAGATGTGCCGGGTCCGCGACGGTGCCCGCGATCCCCACGGCACCCAGCTTCACGGCGGCCCGGCGCACGTCCTCGGCGTCCCGGCCCGTGACGCACACCCGTGCCCCCGCGGCCACGAGGCCCTCGGCGACGGCCAGCCCGATCCCGCGCGAGGCCCCGGTGACGACGGCGACCCTGCCCTGAAGTCCGTACGACGACGTCATCCGCGTACCGTCTCATGACGGACCGTCAGTCAACAGGCCTCCGCTGGACTGTGCTTGAGCGGCGGGTGTGTGGCCGTCAGCCCACGGTCCTGGGGCGTGCGTGACGTGCCGCGACCAGCTCCAGTACCGTGCGCCAGTCCTCCAGGACTCCGGCGTCGAGGCCGGACGCCCACGAGGCTTCGTCCGCCTGCCGCAGGGTCTGGACGTCCTCCATGACCGGGTCGTCCTCCCACCCGTCCCGGTGGAGGCGCACGAGACGGGAGACGCGCTCGCCGAGCAGCGGGCGGACCGTGTCGGCCGCGTGGTCCGCGTGCCCCGCGACATCACCGGGCCGCAACAGCTGCCCGATGACATGCACCAGGCCCGCCACCTGGAGTTCCTTGTCGGCGGGGCGACTTCGACGCAGCAGCGCCGCGGTCTGCAGCGCGTGGTCGTGGAGATCGACCGGAGGGCCGCCGTGGCCGGTGGTGTTCCGGGACCCTCGGCAGGCGTGCAGCAGATCCATCAGCTCTTCGACACTGCGCAGCTCCATGCGCCAGTCCTCCCTGCGGGCGAGAAAGGCCGTTGCCACGCGTCAGCAGATCATGGCCAGCTTTCGGCCGAACCAACGGGAACTGAACTGCGAGCCGTGGAATGCCCGTGATGCCCCGCTCCACCCCGCCCCGCTCCACCC
>NZ_LIQZ01000214.1:0-56600 GCF_001418655.1 Streptomyces phaeochromogenes
CTCCGGAGCCGTGTGCGCAGGTTCGAATCCTGCCGGGGGCACTTCGCTTCAACCAGCCAGATCATGAGGCTGACCAGCGCATGTGCCGAGCATGAAGAGCGGGAACCAGTCTCACTGGGTCCCGCTCTTTGTCGTTGTTACGCACTGATCGCGATAGACCTGCGATAGAGCCCCGTAACCACCACGGCTGCCCTACGACATCCCGCGCCGATCACTCCTCGCTTGACGCTCCCGCCCAAGCTCGCAGGCGACTGCCGAAGGCGCATTGCCGGAGCCCTCAGTCAGCCCCTTCTCCCAAGGGGTAGCACTCCTGAATCAACACAAGGAGCTGCTGTCGCACCGAGGTGAGACTCTCGAGCGTGGTCTGCATCTGCGCGGCCATCGCATCGAAATCGCTGTCACCGAGTCCGCGCTTAAGCGCCTCATTGACGGCACGGCAATGCTCGTCCACCCACTGCGATCTAGCGCTTACCGCGCACTCAAAGTCAAACAACAGTCCAGGACAGTAGATGTCCATCAGGGTATGAAGAGAACGCCTGGCGGCTTGCCGGCGCTTAGCACCACTCCACCGTTGCAGTACCGGAGCCGAAGGCTTCAGCACCGAGTCAATGTCGCCTTGCACCCTGATCACCCAGCCGCCACCCTGCGCGACGCCAACCCTCGCGAATACGCCCCTGCGGACATTTGACCTGAGGTAAGCAGAACGGGCCTCCGGCAACCTCAGCTGCCCCAACAGGGCGACAGCTTCACTCGTTCGTTCTGCTGCCCCACACCATTCACGCAAGATCTCGTGAAGCTCTATGAGTGCTGCGTGCATATTGGGCCACGAGGGCGTCCCGAGTGCTTGACTCGCGACTCCCTTGAGAACTGCGGCCCCTGCCTTCGCTACGGCGACCTCGGCTCCCGCCATTTCGCCCCCTATGGTCAATTCAAGTGCACTCATCATGCCCTCGCCTTGGGTGGTGCACCAGGGTTTCTGAACCAAGGTGCACCGCGTTGGCGACCTCAAGGGTCCGCTTTCAACCTGGATCTGCTCCGACGGCCCGATCACCTCAGCTACACCTGCGGCCACGCCAGTTCCTTTTCGATCTTCTTGTTCATAGCCTCCTCCTGGCCGTAGATGCACCCCTCGTAGACGCGGTGGATTACCTCAGGCGAATTGCCGACCCTCCGGGCAACCTCAGCCACGGGCACGCCAGCGTTCAGCCACGTCGTGATGCATGTGTGCCGCAGGTCGTACGGCCTCCCTCCGAGAATGGACGCCTGAAGGTCCGGCGACAGGGCGTACTCGCGAGCGTCCCGCCACACGCGCCAATAGGTGCTGCTACCCACAAGTCCACCCCGCTCGTTTGTGAAGAGCCGCCCATCCTTGGCTGTGCCGAACTCCTTCAGATGGGCACGGAGTATGGCCACGAGCGGCGGGGGGATCGGGACCGGCCGGTCTTCCTTGGCCTCCCTCGACTTCAGGCCGCGCTTGTCGTGGCGTTCTCCGCTGTCTGTCCACTGCTTGCCCGACACGGGGTGCGTGTCGTGAAGCGTCAGAACGCCCCACCCCTTCTCCGGAAGGAAGCAATCAGCCTTGCTGAGTCCCACGGCCTCGCTTGGGCGGAGCCCCGCGAAGTACATGACCGCATAGAAGCCCACCAGGCGCCGACCCTTCTTGCGGTCCCAAGTTCCGACGTACGAGACCGAGGCGAGGAGTTGAGCAGCCTGCGTCTTGTTCACGAGAACGCGGGGGTCCACTCGGTCCGATGAAGCACTCTTCACCCTCTTGATAGCGGTGAGTGGATTCTCCGTCAGAAGCTTGCGCTCGATGGCGTATTCAACCGCGGTGTTGAGCGCGCGCCGCCGGCGACGGGAGGTCTCCCCCGCCGCTGGGTTGCCGTCCAGTTTGAAGGAGATCCGATACTGGACATCGCGAAGAACCTTCGGGTCTTCCAATGAGGAGACGAGAAGCGACCTCTTGGATATCCACCCGTAGGCGTCCTCAAGTTCCTCCGGCGGGTCAAGTTCGGCGTTCTTGGGAATGACCGCCCACCGGAAGGCAAGACGCAACTCTTCCGGTGACGGCATTTTCTGTTCCTGCTCCACCAGTGCCAGCGTCACCGCGGCGAGCCCGTCAGCGATTCCCTCACGGGTCTTGGCCGCGGCGGTCGGCCAGCGCATCTCCATGTACTCGCGACAGAACACGAACCAGGCCAGTTCCTCACGGGCTTGCTCCGCGCTGGCCTCGGCTCGTACCTCGGATTCAGGTAGACCGTCCGTGATGCGGAATGCCTCGCCACGGCGCATCGCCTGCCACAGATCAGATCTACGACTATCCGCGAGAGCCACCGTGGCGAAGGTTGCGCTACTGACCTTCCCTCCGACTTTCCAACGCAGTTGGTAGGGACGGGTCTTGCTCTGCGCCTTGGACACCTTCCACAAGCGGACATCGAGAGAAAACCCATCCGGGGCTGAGCTGTTGTTCTGCTCGGCCCGACTGTCGGCGCCCTTCGTCACGCAGTCTCCTCCAACGTCTGGAGCCACCGGCTCAGTTCGGACCGCCGGATTCGCACTGCACCGTTCGGGAGCTTGATGGACTTCGGGCCCTTCTTGTACTGCCGCCAGCGGTAGAACGTCGCTCGCGGTACACCTATCTCTTCGATCACTTCGGGGATGGTGAGCATCTCGTCGCGGGGCTTGGCCACGACTCCTCCTTGAGCAAGAGGGCAAGGGAAGGTGGTGAGACCAGCCGAGAGCCGTCACAGAAACCACGAAATACACAGAAACCCTGGATTGGTGGGCTGACCTGCGGTGATGCCGCGCGGTGTGGGCTGCCACAGAAATCGCGGAAAGCTCCACAGAAATAGAAATCCGGTCTGGCGGGTCCGGTGCCCGGCTATTTCTGTGGCTTCTCGGTTCGTTTCTGTGGCAGCACCCTGCAAGCCCCTGACGCGGCTGTCTGCGCTGGTCAGGGGCTCGCCGGGGGTATTTCTGCGATTCTGTGGTTTCTGTGGCGGGGTCAGGCGGTCGGGTTGGTCAGGCGGGGGTGGACCAGGTAGCGCGGGGAGGGCGGCCGGCCGCGTCCTCCGGTCCGCTGGACGGCTTGGGCGCGCACGTACCCGTGGTCTTCCAACAGCGCCAACACTGGATCCAAGTCATTGGCGGTGCGGAACTCGGAGCGGGAGAGCTTGACCATCAGGTCGCGCTTGCTGACCTCACGCCACCCGTGGGTGCGCAGCGCTTCCAGCACAGTGCGGGCCCGTTCCGCGACGCGGTCGGCGCCCATGGAGTCGAACGCGGCGAGGCTGTGGCTGATGAAGTACTCGGCCAGCGCGATCGCGTCGCGCATGGTCGCTTCCGCCACGGGCACCGTGTGCCCTTTGGTGAGGTGTTCGGCGAGGTGGAGCAGGGCGGCCATGCGTGCGGCGGCACCGACCAACTTGCCACCCCAGTCCCCGATCTGCCCCATGATCCCGCCGCGGGCTTCCAGCATCGGCTCCACCCGCGCCTGAAAGGCGGTGAGGGTGGCGACTGCCTCGGGGGTGAGCTGGATGACGGCGGGGTCGGTCCACTCGGCGAGGAACAGCGTCAGGTCCAGGACATGGCGCCGGTAGGTCTCCATCACCTGCTCGGGGATGGGGTCCGGTTCAATCTTGCGGCGGCCGACCAGCGACTCGGGCACGGAGTAGAGGAACCTGCCGAGCAGGCCGCGGCCCTTGAATCCGTCCTGGCGCCCGATGTCGTCCAGTACCTGTGGCTGGACGCACAGGCCCATGGTGAGGGCGGGGTGTTCGATGTATTCCTCGCGGGTCTGCCGGTCGACCTTGAGGCGGTCTCCGGCGTGGCCTTTGAGGAAGACTCCCATGTTGGGCTTGCCGGAGTAGCGTCCGGCGATGATGTCGAAGATGTCGCCCTCGGCGGACATGACGGCGATCCGGCCGCCCTGCTCTGCCATGCGTGAGGTGACCGTCTCGGCGGTGGTGTCGTCTGCGAGCAACTGTGGTTTGGCCGGCACGCTGACGCTGTCCGCGGTCTGCGCCAGCGCGATCGCGGTGGCCACCATCTCGTCACGCTCGTCGCCGTTCGCGGTGGCTGCTTTGGTGGTGGCCTTGTCGGCCGCCTCCTTGGCGAGGCGTGCGGTCATCTCGGCTTCCACGATGGCCGGTTGGGTCAGCGTGCGCAGTTGCTGTTCCGCCTCGTACAGCGGGTCGGTGAGCAGGCCGAACACGGCCGATTTGCGGTTGGCGGGTGGCAGCGAGACGACAACGTAGAGGTTGGTGGGCTCGCGCCAGTGCCCGCGTACCTGCACCACCGACCGGCCACCGGCCGCGGTGGCCAGCACAGACAGCGCGACGCATCCGGCGAGGTCTACCGGAGTTTGGGTCTCCTCTGCGACCGCGGCCACGAACTCCCGCAGCCAGGACGGCAGCGAGCCGACCGGGAACGCGGCGAGCTTGCGCGGTCCGGCGAGGGGAACGGGGTCCTCCCACACAGGTGGGGGTGGCTCTTCCGAGGTGGACAGTCCGTCCCACAGATCGGGGTTGCCCACAGGCTGTGTGGTCATGAGACCGCCCTCCCTCCGACGGTGGTGGCGTGCGGGCAGATGCCGACGGCACGGCCGCGGGCTCGTTCGTGACGCCCGCAGGCACAGAGCCAGTCCGCGACCGGTACGCCCACGCACCGGATCTGAACACCCGGGGTGATGCCGGTGACGGTGACCGTTTGCGAGCCAGAACCAACAGCAGTGCGGACGCCTTCGGCGACGTCCTGTCGGCCACCCATGGCCGCCTGCGATAGGCGCTGTGTGGCGTTCTGAGACTCTTTGGGAGTATTGGCGGGCTTGATGGTCATGCCGCGCCGCTTTCGGCCGTCCGGAGACCGTTGGTGACCGCGCGGTGGGCGTAGGGCTCGGGGACGCCGACGGAGACGGCCGCGGCGACGATCTGCCATCCGAGGGCGTCCAGTCCGCACGGTCCGGGGCACTGTGCGTGCTGCGTGGCGAGGAACCGGGCGACGCCGAACGCCCGTGAGGCGGCGCCGGATTCGGTGCGGGCGCGCACGAGGGCGAGACCGCGGTCCAGGCCGGTGCGCACGTACGGCTCGGTATGGCGGCATCCGGTGGCAACCGTCCGGTCCCACGTGGCGCGCCCGGGGAGGGAAGAGACCACCTCGCCGCGCGGAGGGGTGGTCTCTTCCTTCACGACCAGCGCACGGACGGCAGACGGCAGCACGGTCATGGTGCCGGTGCCGGGTCCCAGCCAACGGGCGTAGGCCATACGGGACTTGATGTCCACGCCCGGCCGCACCGCGTTGGCCGACTGCATGGCGCCGCGGTAGATCCAGTGCTCACCGCGAGTGGTCGGCACGGTCCGCGTGACGGGCAGTGTCGCCCTGGCCCACGCGAGGGCGTCCGTGTTGTCGAGGTCCACGACCGTCAGGCCGACCCCGCCCGGGTGGTAGGCGACGGCCGCGGCCTGTCGCCACGCCGCGGCCCATGCGGGCGAGGTGATGACGCTCGGGTCGGTGGTTGCGGCGGCCCACGCGTGGCATACCGAGGGGCAGTGGCAGGTGCCTGCGTGCTTCATGTTCGGCCGCCCGCCGCAGGCGTTCTTGGCACAGGTTCGGCAGTTGCCGAACGGCAGCTTGCCCGCCCGCAGCGGGAGTGCCGGCACACCGGCCGCGGCGAGATCCAGGGCGGTTGCGAGGTGATGGCTTCCTGCCGGATGCATGCCGTGGGGCGGCATGGTGGTGCGGTCAGGTGTCATGCTGGGGTTCTCCTGCGTTCTGTTGGAGGGACAGGGAGAACCGGGCGGGCGCGGTCTTGTGGTGAGAGGCGCCCGCCCGGGCACGTCTAGAAGGGCGGTTCGTTGCTGTAGCCGTCCGGTGCCCACGGGTCGCGGACGGTGCGGCGTCGTCGCAGCCACCGGGGAAGGCGCGGCAGGGGCAACAATGTCCAGCGGCGGTGTTCGTTCCAGCACGTGCAGGGGTCCCACTCGGTACCGGCGTACTCGCCGTTGTGGTCGCCGTAGTCGTACTCGAAACCACCGTCGCGCTCACACTCCCGGCAGTTCGGCCGGGGCGTGTCGGTCAGCACCAGCGTCCGGCGGAGCCACCCACCGGTCACCTGGATACGCAGCCGGGGCAGGGCGCGGCGACTCATGCGGACTTCCTTCCAGCGGTGGGGAGTTCGGGCAGGCCCGCGGTCTCCAGGGCCGCGGGGTCGAAGCCGGGCAGCATCGCGCGGGCGGTGAGCGCCTGCGCGAGGGATTCGGCGTAGGCGGCGCCAGTGCGGGCCACCTCGATCTGTGTGCTGCCGCGGATCGTCTCGACACGCTCGACGTGGGCGCGCTCCTCGCGCCGCTCGCTCACGCGCCGCTCGTACGAAACGCGCGTGCGGCGGTCCTGTCGCCAGTACCGAGCGGCGAGCCCGTAGGCGACGGCCGTGGCAAGCGCCCAGAGCAGCAACGGCAGCGAGAGGCCGTCGGCGTACCCGGCCACACCCGCCAGCGCGAGCCCGCCGGAAGCGGCGAACGCGGTCCCGGCGATGACGGGGTCTCCGGCGCGGCCGACGCTCGCGCACGCTCCGGCCGCCGCAGCGGCGAGGGACAGCGCGGTCATCAACACGGCGTTGCCGACGGAGTGTTCGGCGCCATTCGCGTTCCAGATCCGCGCCAGGATCAGCACCGTGGACGTGGCGAGCGCGGGCGCGGCTTTGGGGGCGATGAGGGCGAGCCAGTGGCGCGCCACGATCTGCTCATTCACGGCGGTCTCCTACAGGTCCGGGAGCGCGCTGACCACAGCGCTCATGAGTTCGTTGACGGTGGAGGCGGCGCCGGTGGAGGCGAGGTAGAAGCCGAACATCACGGCGACGAACGCGGAGCCCGCTCCGAGGGTCTTGGAGCGCAGCAGCATGAACAGCACGAAGCCGAAGAGCAGGGCGAGAGAGATGGTCACGGCCATGGCGAATCTCGCTTTCGGGCGAGGTGGAAGGGTTGATACGTTCCGTGGGCCCCGGGTGCTGGCAAGTTCGGGGCGATGACCAGCGACCGCGCCCACCTAGCGTCTGCTTGATGCGGGGTCCGTCTCATGACGGGCGGTCGCCGGCCGCATGCTCAGCCAGTGCCCGCGCGGTAGATGCGGGCCCACCGGTTGTAGAGCCAGCGGCCCACACGTATGCGCTTGCCGGTGGCCTTGCAGCGGCGGCAGTCCTTGCCGCGCTTGGGCCGTCCCTTGCGGTCGGTCTTGAGCGCGTGGCCCATGCCGCGGCACTTGCGGCAGTTGCCGAACGGCGAGGACGCACACACCGTGGCGTAACAGATTGTTACGCCGAGAATGAGGGCGATAGCGAGCAGGGCAGGGGTCATGGCGGGCCCTCCGGGCGGGTTTCAGGGGTTTCCGCAGGTGGGCCGCTATCCGCTAGCGGCCTGATCACAGCAGGTTTGAGGCGCTAGCGGGGTCGCTAACGTTAGCGGGGGGTGCCGCTAGCGCTAGCGACCCCGGAAGCTCAGCCCGCGTCCCGCTTTCCGTCACGCTCCGCAATCGCGGCCGTGATGTGGGCACGCTCGATGCCGCGCCGGTTGACGACCTTGCCGTCCACGCGGCGGCCGACCTGGATGGTGGCGATGCCGTGCGGCTTGAGCGCCGCGGCGAGCGCGTCGGGGTCCCATCCCTCGTAGACGTCGGGGCGCAGTTCGGCGAGCCGGGACACGACCGTCTCGGACCACACCTTGAGTTCCTTGGCCGGGACGACGGCGAGGATGTCGGCGAGCAGGTCGTAGCCTGCGCTGACGCTGGTCTCCGGCTCCTGCCCGAGGGCGTATCCGGCGAGCGTGCCCGCCTTCTCGCGGACCGCGCGGGCCCGCAGCGCAATGCGCTCCGCTTCGACCGCGTCGACGAACACGGACCGCACGATGCGGGCGTCCGCTCCCTCGCCGACGAAGTAGCAGATGCCCTTGTCGGCCCAGCTGAACATGGTGGCCCGCACACCCCGCTTGTACGAGGACGTACCGAGGACCATGTCGTTCTCCAGCTGGCCCATGACCTTCAGGCACCACCGGGCCGACGCGTTCGCGCTGATGCCGGTAGGCAGCGACTTGGCGTCCGGGCGCTGCGTGGCGAGCAGGAGCACGATCCCGGTGGCCGGGCCGCGCTTGACCAGGTCCGTGCAGATCTCCTCGAACTCCGCGCCGTACTTGGGGTGTTCGAACCACTTCTGGCACTCGTCCACCCCGATCACGATCGGGTGCAGACCCAAAGAGGGCTTGTCAGCGAGTTCGCTGGTCACCTTCGACTCGGGGCAGATGTCCCGGGGCAGGGAGCGGATCACCTTGGCGCGGCGGCGCAGTTCGCCGCGGACCTCGCGCATGTCGGCGAGCGCGTATTCGAAGTCCTCTTCGTCCTCGCCGGCGCGGTGCCGGTAGGCGACCGCGTCGCCGACCGGGTCAAGGTCGCCGGTGCCCTTCATGTCGTAGGTGTGCAGCTCCGCCCGCGGGTCCAAGGCTGCGATGAGCATGAGCAGCCTGAGCAGGAAGGTTTTGCCCATGCGCGGGATCGCGCCGATGACGCCCGCGATGTACATCAGGGTGATGTCGACCCAGCGTCCGCGCTGGTCGGTGGCGAACGCGGCAGGCTTGAACAGATCCACCGCGCCCGCCTTGGCCAGCGGCCACGCAGGTGCCTTGGTCTTGGACATGTCCTGATCGCCCACCCACAGCACGAGACGCCCGGTGTGCTCATCCGGGACCGCTTCGGGCCACACGCAGCCGAGCGGGCGGCGCAGGCCGGAGGCGAGGCGCTCGCGGCGGTCCATCACGTCCGTGACCGTCACCCCGTACGGGAGGTCACCCTCCGCACGCCAGCCGGGACCATCCCGGGTGATGGGCGCGGTGAACGCGAACCCGTCCCGACCCTTGCCCTGCGCCTGATTGATCGCGGGAATGCCGAGCGCACCCAGGGCCCGCAGCACGATGTCACTGGTGAGCTTGACCGCGGTGGGCAGCTCCACAGCCTTGTGGATGACCGGAGCATCAGCCTTACGTCCGGCGCCCCCGAGCGCCAGCGTGACCGCACCGACCGACACGGCCTGAAGCCAGCCCGGAGCGAGCACGTAGATAGCCAGCGCGGAGCCGAGCCCGATGAACATCGCCAGCACGGCCACCAGGGTGCGCAGCCGGACCCGACCATCCCGCTGCCGGGACAGCTTCAGGTACTCGGCTGCGTCCTCGCGCCGGACCGCGGCGAGTCGCACCGGCTCACCCTCACGGTCGGCCACCCACCGCATCGTGGCGCCCACGAACTTCGCGGCACCGGACGGCGCCTGGAAGGTGAGGCGGGCGGCGTAGACCGGGGAGCGCAGTGCGTGATAGCCGACCGAGTGTGCGTAGTGGCGGGCCACCCACGCCGACGCGGTCCGCAGTTCCGCGAGGGACTTGAGCCAGATGGGAACGACCGACCGGCGGCGGGCGCCTTGCAGGCGACCGAGGTAGCCCGGACCGGCCGCCTTCGCGGTCGGATGGTCGACCATCACGGGGGCGGTCGGGTCGGCCGACTCGACCGCCGACCGGTCCAGCGCGGAGTCGGCCGACGGGTTGGTGTCGGGTCGGGCGGTCGGGTCGGGCGACTCGCTGCGGGCGGATCGGGCCTTGTCGAGGTCGACCACCTCGCCCCCGGACGGGGCGGTCGGGTCGGCCATCTCGGCTTCCAGCCGGTTGAACAGTTCGTTGTCGTCATCGGGGTGATTCACTGACAGTTCCTTCCACTTCAGGGTGTGAGGGAGAGCGGGCCCGGCCGTCGCTGTAGGAGGTGAGCGGTCGGGCCTGCGGATGAGCATGAAGTGCGGCAAGCAATTTGGAACGGGTCCGGCTGTCCGCAGTTGTCCGCAACTCAGCGGACAACTGCGGACAGCCGTCAGGCGGCGCGCTGTTCTTCGAGGGCGATGCACAGGCCACAGATGCCGTACGAGGTGGGGATGCAGTAGCCGACGTCCAGTTGGCAGCTCGGGCAGGTGCGGCGGGCGAGCATCGCCAGCGCGAGCGCACCCCACTTGCGAGAGGTCATCGGGCGGACCGGCTTGGCCAGGTCCTCGCGGTAGAGGTATGCGACGCGTACGCCACCGGCGCGCCGGTTGACCCGCATCACCTGTGCCGCGATCGGCTGCCCGCCCGGACGCAGCCCCTTCGCGCGGAGCTGACGGCGGGTGGTGTAGCCGTCCGGGGCGAGGCGCCACGGGTAGGTGGGCACGCCGTAGCGGGCGCCGGTCGGGTCGAAGCACTTGCCGTAGACGGCGGACATCAGGCCGCCACCTCGACGACCGGTGCGTCAGTGCGGGCGCCGGTGCGGCCGGAGCGGCGGCCGGTGACCGTGGCGAACAGTCGGCCCAGTCCCGCGTGGCGCAGTCCGGCGCGGCCCTGTTTGGCCGCGTACATCGCCTCATCCGCCCGCCGCAACAGACCCGACAGGTCGTCCGCGGGGAAGTCGGAGGCGCGGACCCAGCCGAGCGAGACGGTGGTGTGCATGTCCGGGTCCTGGCCGTCGACCGGGCGGGCGAGCACGCCGTGCAGGACGGCGAGCAGGTCACCCGTGGTCCCGTGGTCGTCGATGACGACGGCGGCGAACTCATCGCCCCCGAGCCGTCCCACCACCCCGGACCGGCCGACGTGGCGGGCGAGGCGCTCCGCGGTCGCCTTCAACAGGGCATCGCCGGCGGCGTGGCCGTGGGTGTCGTTGATCTGCTTGAAGCGGTCCACGTCGGCCAGCACCACTACCGCGCGCGGGTCTTTGAGCAGGGCCGTGGCGCGGCGGGTGAACCCGTCGCGGGTGCGTAACCCGGTGAGCGGGTCGCGCCGTGCCGTGTGCAGGCGAGTGCGTAGCCACCAGACGTGGGCTGCCCAGGCAGCTATCAGGGGCAGGGTGGACAGCAGGACCGTGGGCAGGGTGCTCATGCCGCTGCCCCCTCGCCGATGTCGTCGGTCGCGTCAGGCTGACGTGAATCGGTAACGGCGTTGTCGACCGCGTGCAGCGGGCGGTCGTTGGCGCGCTCGGCTTTCAGCGCGTCTCGGAGCTTGCGGGCGTTGGCGGCCGAGCAGTGCACCGCGGTACGGACGGCTTCCGCGTTCAGCTCCGCATCCGTCCACGTCGCGGTGAGCGTGCGCGCCTTGCTCAGCAGCTCTTCAAAGGAGCGCTGCGGAGTGCCCTTGGCCTTCGGCTTGGGCTGACGGCGCGGGCGCGGCGTGGCCGCGGACGGTTGTGCCGGCCGATTCTCCACCGGCGCCGGTACAGGAGTGTCCTGGTCGGTGGCGGGGGCGAGTTCGCCCATGCGCAGCATCACGCGCTCGCGCCGCGGTGTCTTCGTGCGCCACTTGCGGCCGTAGCGTTCGCGCAGGTCCGCGCGGGCCAACTGCCGCTCCTTCTCCCGCGCCAGCGCCTCCGTGTAGGAGGTGACCTCCCACAGCGTCATCCGGCGCCACAGCGCGAACGTGGAAGGAAAGGCCAACAGCCAGCGGGAGAACCTGATCTTCTCCATGCGGCGGCCGGTGGCCGCGCCGATCCGCACGGCGTAGATGTGCGCGCCGATCTCGGAGAACACCACCCACAGCAGCGGCATCGTGCCGTGCGCAACCTTCGCCCACACGTCGTGTCCGGCGGCGACGTTGAGTCCGCAGGTGATCAGGGTCAGGATCCAGGGCACGAACCGCACCCAGGCGAGCGCCATGTCCATCCGGATCAACAGCAGGTTGGCCACGGTGAACACCGGGATAGCCACGTCGATGCCGACTGGCAGCATCCACGCCTCGCTGAAGCCCCAACGGGTTGCAGCCTCGGAAACGGCGTCGAAGGAGGAGATCAGACCGAGCGCACCGACTCCGGCCGCGGCGAGCGCGCCAAAACCGGCGAGCCCCATCTCAGGCTTGGTCAGCGGCGGCACCCCGGACGCGGGCGCCTCGGGGGCGAGGGGTGTGGCGCTCATGCCGCACCTCCCACGGTGATCAGGGCCGCGATGATGAGCAGCGCGCCGCCCGCACAGGTCAGGTCGACCGCGCGGCGCAGGCCGGTGAACTTGGCGACCGCGATGCGGGACAGGCCCGCAATGTCCGCGGCCCGGTCGGTCGCCAGGGCGGCAGTGATCTGTTCGGCGGTGAGCGTGGCCCACAGCGGAAAGCCGTGCCGGCCGCGCAGGTTCGGGCGCACCGACCGCAGCAACAGCCCGGCCGCCGCAACCAACAGCGCCATCCCGAGACCGCCCACGATGCAGGCGGGCAGGGACAGCGGCATGTCCTTGGCGACCGTCCACGATCCGGCGAGGACCGCACCGACGAACGCGAGCAGCAGACCGGTCTTGGTGTCGGTCCGCGTGATCTCCGCTTTCACCTCCGCGTGCGCGGCGGCGAGCATGGTGTCCTGGGCGCTCATGCCGCAACCCCCTTGCGTGCCACGCGGCGGCGCCGGGCGGGGCGGGCCAGCGGGATGACGTCGAACAGGTCCGGGTTGTCCTCGATGACCTGCGCGGCCATGCGGATCAGGTCGTCGGGAAGGTCGGGGTCATCGGCGAGGATGTCGCGCGCCGCGTCCTCGCGGGCCGCGCGCTCTTCGTCGCTCTCGCCCTCGACCCCGAGCCACAGCTCAACCGGGGTACCGAGCGCCAGTTCCGCGAAGTCCGCGGCAGAAATGGCCTGTTGGCGGCCGATGTACGTACGCATGAAAGATCTCCGGAGGGTGGAGGGACAGGGAAAGGCCGGGCCGGTCGCGGTGGTTGGTGAGAGGCGACCGGCCCAGGAGATGAGCGGCCCCGTACGGGGCGGTGGTACGGGTCAGCGGTTGCGGACGCGCCCGGAGAGGCTGTTCGCGGACACGCTCAGGTGGCGGGCGCCGGAGATCCGGACGTCACCGGAGACGGAGTGGGCGCTCACGGTGCCGGAAGCGGCGCCGGTGGCCGTCACGGCGATGTCGCCGGAGGTGCTGTTCAGGTTCGCGGCGCGGCCGTTGTAGAGGTGCACCTCGATGTCGCCGGAGACGGAACAGGCGGCGACCTGCTCGCTCACGTGACCGACGCTGATGTCTCCGGAGGTGGTGTTCGCGGTGAGCTGCCGGACGCCCCCGGCGTCCAGGTCGCCGGAGACGGAGCGGAACTCCATCCGGTCGACGTCGCCGGACACGAACGCGTCCGCGGAAGTGGAGACCACCGCGAGGGAGGACCCGACGGGCAGCATGACCGTGGCCGTGATGGGGCTGACGGTCTGGGTGTTGCCCATGCCGCCGGAGACCACGCGGCCGTTGATGACGGTCACGCCGGTCACCGATCCGTAGACCGTGCCGACGCTCTGCACGATGCGGTTGCCGCGGGTGCTCTGCACCATCACGTTGCCCGGCATCTCCGGCACCTCGATGGCCAGCGCCTGCCCGTCCTGGCGGGTACTGGCCCGGTTCACCGCGTCGGCCGCGGGCCCCGTGCTGTCGTCGGTGTGCAGCGTGATGCGGGCGGTCGTGACGCTGCTGAGCACCTGCACACGGACGTCGCCGACCGGCAGCGACAACCCCAGCACGATCGGGCCGGAGGTCTGCGAGGCAAAGGTGCGCTCGGTCATGGTCAAGCTCCTCAAAGGGGCGTTGGAGTGGGACACGGAACGTGCGAACGGGACGGCCGCGGTCGTGAAGTGGTGAGAGACGGCCGCCCCTCGATGTGGTCGTGCCTTGCGAGCCAACGGAGCGCGGCTCCCCCTCACCGCACCTGCGAGAGATGCGGATCGGGCAGCCGGCCGGCGCACCAAGGTGCGGCGGAAGTTGAGGTGGTACGTGTCTCCTTCATCGCGACCGCGCTCCCGTGTCAGGTAGAGCTGTCCGGCCTCGAAGTAGGCGTATGGAGACGTGACCTTTCGGTCTGAGCCCTCCGGTGAATGCCAAGGCGCCGGGTCGCCTCCCCCCGTCCGATGCGGGGCTCCTGGTCGTGCGCTCGTTCGGTTCGCTGACGCGACTCGAACAGGAGGAACATGTATTACGTGTTCCTCATCTTGCAGAGAGAGGTTCGCTCCGTCAAGCCCTTCGGCTGTTTGAGGTCTGCGGGCCCCTCGTGCTCGATGCACCTACAGACTGGCGTCGGCAGCGGCGACGATCGACTTCGCAGTTGTACGGCTCAGGTCGTTCCTAGCTACCGTGAAGTCGAACCAAGTCGTCCCAGGAAGTCGGAGGTTGGCCGTGGCGAACGAGCGACTGCGCGGCGCGATAGTGGACTTGGGCCTCACGCTCGATGAGGTCGCCGAACGACTCGGGGTCGCGGCCAAGACGGTCGAGCGATGGATCAACGAACCCGAGCGCAAGCCATATCGCCGCTTCCAGTTCGCAACAGCATCGCTGTTGAGGTGCGAGGTGTCGTACTTGTGGCCGGACGAACGCACGTCAGCTGAGGTCGCGGCCGCTGGCAACGCGGAGTTGGTCAGGCTCTATCCACACCGATCCGTCGTCATGCAAACCCTCTGGACAAGCCTCTACGCCAAGGCCACCCGTCAGTTTGACCTGTTGGTGTACTCCGGGTTCTGGCTCACAGAAGACGCGTCGTTCCACCGCATCGTGAAGGAGAAGTCGGCCGACGGAGTGCCCATCCGCTTCATCCTGGGAGAGCCCACTTCGCCGGCCGTGGCGGTGCGCGGCGAGGACGAAGGGATCGGCGCAGCGATGGGAGGCAAGATCCGGAACGCTCTCATCAACTACGGTCCGCTCTTCGACCTCCCCGGAGTGGAGTTCCGGTTGCACGGTACGACCCTCTACAACTCCATCTACCGGGCCGATGACGAGATGCTGGCGAACGGCCACCTCTACGGCGTGGGCGCCTACATGGCCCCCGTATTGCACCTGCGACGCGTTCCCGGCGGCGAACTCTTCGACGCCTACGCTGAGAGCGTTGAGAAGGTCTGGGAATCGGCCCGCCCGATCTCTGAACCTGCCGATTGGGAAGGCACTGCCCGATGAGCCGCATCGACTACTTCCGCGACCCGAACGCTCCTCACGCCAACTCGGTGGTGCCCTCGGTCACCGCGGTCGTCCGAGACGACGGGGGACGGTTGCTGCTCATCCACAAGACGGACAACGATCTGTGGGCACTGCCCGGTGGTGGCCACGACATCGGCGAGCGCATCGGTGACACGGCCGTCCGTGAGGTCGCGGAAGAGACCGGCATTGACGTTGAGGTAGACAGCATCGTGGGGCTCTACACCGACCCTGAACATGTACTGGCGTACGACGACGGAGAGGTCCGGCAACAGTTCTCCATCTGCTTCCGAGCCCGCCCCGTCGGCGGTTCCCTGCGTACGAGCAGCGAGTCAAAAGAGGTCCGCTGGGTTGA
Organism: Streptomyces phaeochromogenes; assembly: GCF_001418655.1. Lineage (GTDB taxonomy): Bacteria > Actinomycetota > Actinomycetes > Streptomycetales > Streptomycetaceae > Streptomyces > Streptomyces phaeochromogenes. The sequence continues at coordinate 15,317 of NZ_LIQZ01000214.1, forward strand.
CCCAGCGGACCTTGACGGGCTGGACATTCACCCGTCGATGATGCTGCGCATCCGCCACGGCCTCGATGACACGCGGCGAGAGCCCTACATCGGCTGACTGTCGGCGGAGACCTGCGCCAACCGGCCCTCAACACGCTTCGCCGCCGCATGGATCTCGGGGGCCGCGCGCTGGATGAACCGCCCGACGATCGTGTCTGGGCCGTACCGGTGCACGATCTCATCCATCCGCTCGGTCGAGGAGGTCGGCGTCCCATCGGGCGTCGTCGTCATGTCGCAGTACAGCAGGGCGTCGACCAGGTCCGGACGCTCTAGCTCGAACTCCCCTTCTAGCTCCTGCCTCAGCCCGCGCTCCTCGGCTTCCAGCAGGGCGCAGGAGTGGTGTGCCACGAGACGAACGACCCGCTTGTCTGCCCGCTCTTGGTCTCGGAGGAATCGCGCGCCATCCAGGGGGTGAAAGCCGGTCGTGGCGATGGCCGGCGAGTACCCAATGTCATGCAGCACCGCAGCGGCTTCCAGCAACTCGGCATCGTCACCCATGATCGGGCCCAAGGAGCGAGCGCGCTCGGCAACCCCCAACGAGTGCGCCCACCGGCGCGGGAGCGGATCGGACAGCAGCGATTCGGAGAGCGAGTACGCCCACTCAGTCAGTCCCATGGCGGCCAAGACTAGGGCCGGGTGGTCGGAGTGGGGAGAGCACGCACAGTTCGCCCCTTGCCGTGAACGGTAGCGAGCAGGCCGTTTCCCTCCATCTGGGCAAGGACACGGCGAACGGCGGTACGCGAGGCGCCGAAGCGCCCGCAGAGTTTCGCTTCCGACGGGTACGTGTCGCCCACGGAGAGAGAATCCTCCGCAATCAGATCAGTCATTCGCTCCGTCAGGGAGCGGCGGTCACCGCTCCGGACGACCCGCCACCCGATGCCAGGAGCGGAGTGAACAACTCCGTCCGCTTCCAACGTCTTGAGCGCTCGGCGGATGGTGTTGCGGGAGACGCCGTGCGAACTCATGAGGGCAGCCTCCGACGGCAGAGTGTCAACGTCACCCGATGCGATCTGTTGACGCAGCACCTCAGAAACCTGCAAGTACGTACCTCTCGGACTCGCCTGCGGCACGTGATCTCCCCTTCCTCAACCCCATCGGACCCTCCCCTGGTGGATCCTGGCTCCAGCTTCCCATAAAGGGGCACCTTGGAGCCCTGCCGACCTCGATCCGGCATCTCCTCGGTCTGCGCACCCCACCCCAACGCCTAGTCCATGAAATACGTTGCTCGCGTTGGCCAAGGAACTGCTTTCCCATCCAGCTGGATGCTGAGCCGATCGCCACTCTGTCGGCGCCTCGCGAGCGCCTCAACCAACTCATCATATGGCAGCGGTTCAAATAGACCGGGAAGAAAGATCGTGTGCTCACCGAGAACGACAGCCACGCAACGAAGTTCACGAGGGCGCTCCACCAGGATAATCCGCCTCTCGTCAGGGGACGCGCCAGGGGAGCGGAGAAAGTACGTCTGCAAGATATTCACGTCTGGCTGCTTGAGCTGGTCCCTGAACGGATCCATCACCTCTCTGAGGATGTACCCCCAGCCCAACGCTGCAAAGGCCGCCAGGTACGCCGCACGAATCCAAGAGACCCTGGCGCGCACTTCATCAAATCTAGTATGTACGGTGAATGAAAAGTTAGGCTGGTCATCCCCACTATCGGCGTATGCGTTAAGCGCCTCAAAGTGAGCAGCCTCCACCTTCGGATCATTCTTCTTCGGTACACCAAAAATCTGAACGCCACTCTCTGTCCGTTGAGCTACTCCCCTGAGTGGAATGCCATCAATGTAGACCGTGGCCGAAAGCTCACGGCCAGTCACCTGCCCACGCATGAAGGCATCAGAATCAGCCCTAGTTGCTGCGTGTGAATCAAAATCTGAGCCCGCCGTGTTGTTGCAGCTTTTACATGTCAGAAGTAGTGGGCGCCCACCGACACTCTTCGGCGGAACGTCCTCGATAGTCAGAAGGCCAACCTCCACGGCTGCGCGAGGGTAGGCCACTAGACAGCACGGACAAGCATAGAAATCCTCGTCCGGGAGTTCGTCGGCAACACCAAGCAGTTCAAGCACGTGCCTGAGCTTGGGCGCTCCCTCATCGAACCATCTCAACCGCTTATCCATAGCTCCCTAACTTACTGAACCTAACCATCAAAGCGATCGCAGTCTCGCTCCATCGAGAAGCCTAATTTCACAATTACGGCTTGTTGGACTTCCCACCCTTCCGCCCAATCACGGACCGCAGAACCTTCAGGATTTCCAAGCCGCGTTCATGGAGAACCGTGACCACTGCACCAAGGAATGAAGCCCCGGCAAGAGCTGCGGTAATCAGGGTGGTAATGAGCTCGGCGTCCATTACGCTGGCCCCCGCTCGCTGAGGTAAGTCGTGAATCCGGCACTTAGCAGTGTAGTGATGAGCAAGATGAATGAATTTCGGCCGAGAACCGCTGGATCAATATTCTTGTCATCCGCACCAGCGGCGAGGAAGGTTGCAAATAGCAAGACAGCAACATTCCAAAGTGTCCAGAATAGAGGAACATTTTTGGCTCTCATATGCGCCTGCGCGATCGCCGAAGCCGCTAGACCCATGCATACGATATACAGGTCAGCACGGGCGCAAAACTCGAAGAAACCAGGAGCCTGATGATTCTTCAGAGAAGTCTCCTGAACCAATTGCGCAATTGGCGGAAGGATCGCAAAAACAACGGCACACATAAACCATGTGCCAAGTTTCTGCAAAGGCGTGTGCTCGGGTACTGGGGCGCCCACTGACGCCGGCCCTGCGCTACCAGCACCAGAACCTCCACCTTGGGGCGAGATGGGAGGATTAGTCGTGTTTGCCCCTTGAGGTGAGGCAGATGGAGGTGGAGTGGACAATTCGCAGAGCCCTCGATTCAGCGCTTCTTCTTCGGCACCCATTCTCTTACCGCAACGGGAGCACCAACGTCTCGACTTCCGAGAATACGGACAGGCTAGAACATTCGTTCCAATTTTGGTCGTTCGCAAAACCGTCCCACTCGGTCAGACTCGCCTCGATCAACGCCCAACCCTTCGGCCGCTGCCCTCGACCAGCCGAGATACCCCAGGTAGCAGCTTGGATCAGAAACCCACCCTGCCTTAGGTAACACCACCCACCCCACAAAACTCATAGCGCCACGACCGTCTCACTGGACCCGAAATCTTCCCGGGAACCCACTCAACTCAGGCGACATGCTTCCCAGTTCTGCGTAACCTCGTTCCTTGGCAAGTACAGCATGTGGCTGGCATGGTCACCTTACTGATGTGGCATCTCCGGAAGATTCGCGCTTTCCCCTGATGATGGGAACACGCCCCTGTTTTGAAGTCAGTTTGTGTACCCATTCATCCTCTATAACAAGGACTACAGGCACCGCTGAATCACCGAGGCCGTTGTCCGCACGGGCGGAAACTTACAGTTATGGCACAACCGACCACACCTAGAATCTGGGACTCCCAGAACACCACAGACAGACGACGCATGGTTGCCGCGTTCGCCCGCCTCTACACCGACGCCAAGATCGTGTTCACTCTCCGCGTCGCCGCCGTCTTCATGCTCGCGATCGCCAGTGCCGTAGTAGCGCTCGCCAAGCCTGGCTTACGTACCATGATCGGCGGCGGCGGCGGCATCTTTCTGCTGGTGCTCTCGTTCGTCATTGGGAGCATCGAAAAGTGGTTCCGGACGCGGGCGTCGGCCACCCAGGAGAAGTTCGACACCGATGTTTTCCAGTTGCCTTGGAACAGTCTTCATTCCGACCATCCCCCTCAGCACGTCATCTCCAAGGCCGCGGCACGCTACAAGGGAACCCGCGATAAGGACTGGTACACCGATACTGGAATGACCCACCGCCCGTTTGATGTATTGACCTGTCAGGCTTCCAGTTTCGGTTGGGGAGCCACGATGCACCTAATTTGGGCATGGATGCTCGTAGGAGTAGCCGTAGCCATGGCCGGGATCGTCGCAATCGTTGGATGCCTGGTTGACCTTTCAGGTGGAGACATATTTGTCTCCCTCATCATCCCGTCTCTTGCCCCATTCAAGGAAGTGGGTGAGCAGATCAAGGCAAACTTTGAGGCGGCGAGAACCAAGGAAGCTGTTGAGCGCAAGGTCAACGACATGTGGGCAAAAGGCATGGATGGTTCACATGTTACGACGGATGAAGAATTGCGCTCTATACAGGACAAGATCCTGCTCCTTCGCCAGAGCAATCCGTACGTCCCCGACTGGCTCGACGACGCATTCCATGAGAAGAATGAGGCGGCCATGCGATCCGGTGTCGCTGACAAGGTCGCACAGGCTGAGCGTCACGGGCACGCAGGCTGAAGCCGGGCAGTACACCATTGAGATCGCCGGATGCCGATAGGCGTCTCGAAGGCTTGAGACACCATGGAACGAATCAAAGGCAGGAACCACGAATGGCAGAGACCACGCTCGGCTACCTCAATGACTTGATGTCGAAATACACTCCGTCCAGCACCTATTTCGACGCAGCGCGGACTCATCGCTGGGGGATCCAGAATCGACTGGACTCATGGCTTGGCGTGAAAGAAATGTTCGAAACTGGCTCCCTGAAACACGGAACCGGCGTGTGGTTCTACAGCGATGTGGACTACATTGTAAGCCTTAAGGGTTCCCGTCCGACACAGGCCACAGCACTCAACAAGGTTCGCGATGCCCTCAAGGACAAGTACCCCAACACCACGGTGCGCGTCAGTCGGCCTGCGGTTGTCTGTGAATTTGCCAAGGGGAGCGAGACCGTCGAGGTTGTCCCGGCCTTCGATGCTGTTGGTGGTGGCTACTGGATCCCTGACCCCAAGACTGGCGACTGGATGAAGTCCCACCCCAAGGACCACAATACCTACGTCAATGACGCCAATAAGAAACACTCTGGTGCGGCAAAGAAACTAGCCCGCCTGGCGAAAACATGGAAATATAAGCGCTCTGTCCCTGTGTCGTCCTGCTACCTCGAAATGCGCGCAGCAAAGTACGCGGACGGCGAAACAGAGTGGGTCCTACCTATCGATATCTATCGATACCTGAAGAACCTCCGCGACATCGAACTCGCAGCGATGAATGACCCCACGGGATTGGGTTCACGCTTCAACGCCTACTCGTCCGATTCCACCAAGGCCAACGCCATTTCCAAGCTCGATACCGCAGTCAGCCGAGCCTCAAAAGCCAAGAACTACTATCACGCCGGTGACCACACCCAAGCAATCGAACAGTACAAGTTGCTCTTCAACCAGTAGCAAGCCAGAGCCCTCCCGCCCCGTGCATGGATCGATACACCGGGGTGCCCGCCACAACCCATCGCCTGCCAGGTGCGGAGCCGCGTCACGCAGAAGTACTACCCGTAGGTGTTCATGGGAGCAGGATGTCGCGACAGCGCCCGCACTGGGAGGGGTGCGCATGGTACGCGATAGAGATCGGGCGCTGAATCAACTGACTACGACGTATGGCCAGGTCAGAGCAACTTTGGAGAGTGCTCTTGGCATGCCCTCCGGAGCCGTGTGCGCAGGTTCGAATCCTGCCGGGGGCACCCTTTATAAGGTGCCCAAAGACCCCGCCATCAGCGCTTTAGCTGAGGACGGGGTCTTCGCGTATGTGCAGGCAGATGCCGCTGAAAGCAGACGTTTGCCAGTGATCACGTTGTAATAGCGTGTTGATCTTGAGGGGCTTCGCCGCAGGTCACGCGACCTTTTCAGCTCCCTCCAGCGTAGTAGTCCGGGCACGACGAAAGCCCCGGATCTCTCCGAGGCTTCGCGTCGATCGGTCCTGCGGACCGTTTCACTTTTCGGGGATGTCGCCCTCCTCTCCCAGGCCCTTCAGAATCCGGTCGTTCATCTCTTGCTCCTGGCCGTCGATGCACTTGGCGTAGATCTTCAGCAAGACGTCAACCGAGTGGCCGGCGCGTGCCGCCACTTCCGGTGCGGGCACACCGGAGTTGAGCCACTGGGACACTCCTGCGTGTCGCAGGTCGTACGGCCGGAAGGCGAGCACCGACGAGACCTGTTCGGGCAGGAACGCCAGCTCTCGCGTCTGCTTCCACACACGCGAGTACGACGAGGCAGCAACAACGTTGCCTCGCTCACTGGCGAAGAGCCGACCGTCCTTGGCAGTGCCGAACTCCTTCAGATGCTCCCGGAGCAGGCCAACCAGCGGAGGCGGGATGGGCACGATGCGCACCTCGCCCTCCGCGCGCTGCTTCAGGCCCCGCCGGTCGTGCGCCTCCCCGGAGTCCGTCCACGCCTTGCCTGCCGTCGGACGCGTCTCGGCCAGCTCGATACGTCCCCAACCCGAGGCAGGGAGTACGCAGTCCGACCGACGCAGGCCGAGCGCTTCACCGGGGCGCATAGCGGCGTAGTACAGGCACCCGAAGAACGCCCGCAGCCGTCGACCACTCGCCCGTTCGTAGCCGCCGACGTACGTCACCGCAGCCAGCAACTCCCGCGCCTGCCTCGGATTGACCACGACTCGACGGTCAACCTCTTGCACCGCCCGCTTGCCACGTTTGCGGCGCACTCGGCTCAGCGGGTTGGACTGTAGAAGCTCCAACTCCACTGCGTATTCAAGCGAGTTGAATACGACCGCACGACGACGCCGGTAGGTCTGCGTGGCCGCAGGCTTGCCGTCCAACTTGCGGCCAAGACCGTCGATCAGCTCATGCACGCGAGCGATCTCCAGCAACTCGGCTACGGGCAGAGAGGCTCGCTCGATCCAGCGCACCGCCGAAGCAATCTCCTCCGGCCGATCCTGCTTCCTCCGTGACACAGGAAGGAGGTATGAGCGCAGCGCACGCCGTACTATCTGCGGCGTTGGCCGTCCCCGAACCGGTTTGACCAGTACAGGGACGACCGTCGCCAACGCGTCGGTCATGCTGTCACGCTGCTTCGCCGACGCCTCAGCCCAGCGAGCATCGATGTACTTGAGCGCCAACTCCAGGTACGTCAGCGCCGCCTTGCCACCACGCAGCGAGTCGGGCAGCCCCGATACCGTGTCGAAGGGCTCGCCCTTGTCAACGGCTCGCAGCAGCTTGGCCCTGAAGCGGTCGGCGAGTGCTGTTGTCTTGTACGACTCGCTGAAGGCTTGCCCGTCAACAACCCATCGGACAAGGTGAGTTGGCTTCTTGGTCGTCTTGTTGACCGAGAGCTTCCAGACGGAGACCTTGTACGACTTCACGACGCGGCCTCCTCTGCGCGCTCCGCCAACCAGTCGTTGAGCACGTCGCGGCGAACCCTCAACTCCCCGTTGGGTAAACGGATGCAGGCCGGCGCAAGGCGCAGTTCTCGCCAGCGATAGAAGGTGCGCCGGGAGATCCCGCCCAGCTCTTCGAGCACCTGCCGCACGGTGAGCAGTTCGGCCGTCTTCTCACGCGCCATGAAGACCACCACCCTCCCGTACGGAGGCCGCCAGGAGTGCCGCCTCCGGCGAGTAGCCGCGCCCTGCATAGCGCCACTGGCCGACGGTGACGGTTGTCCGCCCGCTGATACCGAGGGCGGTCCGCTGCTCCTCCGCACGGTGTTCTGCACGCGCCTCTCGGAGTGCGGTCAGAGTCGTCGAGTAGCGCCGTGACTTGGTGGAGAAGTGGCCGCCGTAGCCGAGCATGTGGGCCCAACGGCGCAGCCCCAGAGGCTCGAAGGGAGGTAGACCGCCGAGCCACCAGCACGTACTGATCATGCGGAGAACGTGAGCCCGTACCGGCAACAGGACCAGTTCCCGCGCCTGGTGAATCCGGCCGTCGACCGCGCCGGCGGACTCGGCACCCTTCGTGGCGTACTTCGCGATGTAGCCCGCAACAGCCACGGAGGCCAGCCGCTCCCCCGCTCCGAACGCCGCGATGGGCCGCACGTCGACCTGTTCGCCGAACCGCAGCACGCGAGTGCCGACGACATCCATGCCAGGAGCGATGAGCCGCACGCGGCCGACGACCGCCTGTATCGCGTCCATCAGCAGAGCCGTTGTGGCCCAACCGGGCGGAGCCGAGGCCGGTCCGTCCGGTCCGTCGAGGCGGACCACGGCATGGAAGTGGACCAGGCCCCGTCGCTGGTACTCGGCCACCTTCGCGTACGACAACCGGGCCACGTCCCCGAGTTCGGTACGGGACAGCCCGGCCCGCCGTGCGATCTCGCGACGCAGCTCCAGTGCGAACCGGTGCCACAACTGCCCGGCGTACGCCTGCCAGAGGACAGCCCCGGCGTAGTCGTAGCAGCGCGGGCACAGAGGCTCACCGAGACGGGGCTCACCCTCTGCGTGCCGCTCATGGCATCCGACGGGCGAGCCGTGCGGGCAGCACTCCCCCACCTTCCGGGGACGGCATGCCCGTACATGCTCCGCACGCTCACGACGGGTATGAACCGGCCCGAAGCCGGGAGCGGTGAGGGTGGCAAACACCCGAGGGTGCCCGCTCACCGACTCCGTGACGTTCTTGCCACCGACCAGTCCAGACCGGATCAGTTGATAGGTGTCGGCCCGGTAGAGACGGGAGCAGGACGGGCAGACCGACGCACGCCGGTTGCCGCATGCGGTCAGGAGGCGACCGCCGTAGACGTCCGACGCGTACGAGAACAGGGCCTCGCCCGTAGTCGTGTCGACGACGGTTGCCCCGCCGACCAGGTGGATCGGGTTGGTGCAACCGGCGAGGCTGACGATGTTGCTCCGCCAGGCTGCGAACTCCGGCTCTGCTGCCCTGGTGAGCAGGGCAGCAACGTTCTTCGGCATGGACGCGGTCATTGCCGACCACCGCCTCCGAACGCATGCCACATCACGGCAGCGATTGCTTCCGTACGGGTCTTGGCGCTGAACCGGAGCGTCGGGTCCGTGAGCCAGAGTGCGGCGGCATGCGCCGGGCACAGATGACGCTCGAAGCCGTCGAGCCCGACGAGGACGATCTGTTCCCGTCCGTCGCAGGTCGACACCTTGGAGTCGACGACCCTGAGTTCGCACTCCGGCAGAGGGGATTTGCGCGAACGATGCGCGGTGGACAAAGTGTGAGTACTCCTTTCACTGCTCATGTGGCGGATGGAGTGGGTTCCTGACGGGGTCGGGTTTGGCGACTTCGCGCCCCGTCGGGAGCCCGTCATACGGGCGATCACTGCTGTTCCTTGGGCGGGATCGCGACGACGCTGTACGCGATCGGTCCGAAGGTGCGACGTGCGTCGTAGTAGCCCTCGCCGAGGTCCTCCACCGGGACGCCGAGCGGAGCGGCGACGTGTTCCGTGCCCTCCCTGCGAGCGGTGGAGTCGGCCGCGTCGACGAAGACGCCGAACGATGCGTTGCGCGGTACGAGGACACTGGGGTTCGCGGTGAGGAAGTCCGCCAGCTCGCGCAGGCCGGCGATGAGCGCAGCCCGGTCGCCGGAGCGGATTTCGTACGTGGACATGGCTCGCCCACCTCTCTGTTGTTCGGAAATCAGGTGAGGTCGCTTCAGAAGCGGAGTTGACCGAGAAAGCCGCTGACCGCGACGAGGACCGCCTGAACCACCGGCGCGGCCACGGTCTTTGCCACCAGGAAGCCGAAGGTCCCGCAGAGCAACGTGTCCGCCCAGCGCAGGTAGCGGATGCGCAGCAGGAACCAGATGAACAGGCCGAGCAGCAACACGGCCGACACGGACACCAGCACGACAGCCCCCTCTCACTTGGCCGCAGTGAGCAGTTCGGGCAGGACCGGGGCGAGGTGCGCGTACTCGGCCGCGATGGCTTCCGCGTCCACCTCGGTGACGAGGTGCGAGCGGGCACGTTCCCAGCCGTCGCCGGAGGCCAGCACGGCCGTACCCGCCTGTTCCGGAGTGATGGCCTGTGCGGCCTTGAGCGCGTCGGGGTTGAGATCTCCGAGCGCCATTTCGGCCGTACCGGGATCGGCCACCCGGTGGCACACGCGTCCGCCGAGTTGGGCACGCAGTGCCGTGACACCTGGACCCAGGTCGGAGCCCACCCGTTGGCCGGCCACGACGAGGAACACCCCGAGCGCCGCGCCGAGTTGAGCGAGACGGATCAACGCCGTACCGGCCGCGTGTGCTTCGTCCTTCTCGTTGCGACTCGCGACGAGAAACAGTTCCGCGATCTCGTCGACGATCACGACGACGGGTACCGGGCGTTCCTCGTCCGACAGACCCCAGATGTTGCGTACGCGAGCCGCCCGACAGACGGTCATGCGGTCGAGGGCCAGGTCGACGAGCGCCGCCAGGAGCCGAACCGCTTGCTCACGATTGGTCGCCAGGGCGGACAACCGGGGTTCGTAGAGCGACAGTTCCATGCCGCCCTTGCAGTCGATGCCGACGAGCGCGACCGGTTGCGGAGCCAGGCCCGCGACAAGTGCATTGATCAACGTCGACTTGCCAGACCGGGTGGCACCGACGATCAGCCAGTGCGGCACACGACGCAGGTCGATGACCCAGCCGGCACCGGTTTCCAGCACACCCACAGCGACCCGGAGCAGTTGAGCGGGCCCGCGCTGTTTCGGCAGTCGAGGAGCGGCGAGCGGATCGGCCACGGAGGCGGCGATTCGTACGACTCCCGGCCTCCAGGAGGTGACCCGCACCCCATGGACCTGCCAGTCCTCCGCCATGGCGGGCCCCGCCTTGACGAAGTCCTCGGGCACCTGGCCCGGCAACAGCCGTACCAGCATCCAGAATCCGCCGCCGGTCGGGCGTATGAGCCCGTGCCGGGGGACGCGCGGCTGAGGTGGAGGCGCCCCGTTGCCGACGAGCCCGGACACCACAGTCAGCGCTGGCCGACGGCTCACGGCGAGTCCACACCCGGCCATCAACGGCCGCCAGGTGCGCACCACTTGGACGACCATGACCGGGAAGCCGAGTAACAGCCACCAGGCCACGGGGTAGCGGCGGCGCAGGGCCGGGCCTGCGAGAAGCAGACCCGACACCAGCACTACGGCCACCACCAGAACCCAACTCGGCCAGACCGTCCCGGCCGAGGAGGTGGAGGAGGCCAGCGTCATCACTGCCCGGCCCCCTTCCCCGCCGGAGCGCTCAGGGGCCGGATCTCCGCCGCACGGAATGCGACCCCATGGCGCCCGTCGTTCTCCCACGGCGTGGCGATCAAGTCCCGTACGGCCACGGGCATACCGAGCTGGACACCGGCCGGCTCACCGGCGACGCTCACGTTCACCACGTCCGCCGATGACCCGGCCATCAGGCAAAGACCGACCTGGTACACGGTCTTGCCGGTGTCACGGTCAACGCGAAGCTGACCGGTCTCACGATTCGCTACCCGCGGAGCCGGGGGTACGGCACAAATGATCCCCGTGAACTTCGCGGTGTCGATCGGAAGGCTTGCCACTGATCTGAACTCCTCATCTCTGGCACCCGAAGGCCGATCCTTCGGGTTGCTAGACCACCCGTAGTACGGGCGACCGGAGTCCACAGTGCGACCCGTAGTACGGGTTGTCAACCGTCTTGTGATGGGAGAGGCTGTCCATGCAGATGGACGATCTGTCCACGGAGATGGATAACCGAGAAGCGATCACGGCCACGGAGGGCCCGCATGCCGCCGAAGAACACGCAGCCGAAGTATCGGCAGATCGCCGACTACCTGCGCGAAGGCATCCTGAACGGCACCTTCCCCGCCGGCCAACCGCTCCCCTCCGAGGAGGCGTTGGCAAAACAGTTCGGCGTGACGCGTCCCACAGTCCGTCAGGGCCTCACAGAGCTACGGGCATCCGGCCTGGTCGAGGTGATCATGGGCCGAGGCACATTCGCCCGCTCACCCCAGAGCCGCCCAAGCCTCACGCGCCCGCGCGGCGTACGCCTGGCCCCCGACGGCCGGTACATGGAGGCTGACGGCATCCAGTGGACGAACGCCGAGCCACCGGTCGCTACTCGCACGGACGCCCCCTTGGCCTTGGCGGATCTCCTCCGCATCCCGCCTGGCGAGCCGATGTTCACGTACGACGCCTTGCAGACCGCCGACCACGGCCGACTCCGCCAACTCCACCGCACATACGTGCCGTTCTCCGTCCTGGTCGACACGAAGCACGAGGAGGAGGCACCGCTACCGGCACCGGAGCTGTACGTCACGCTTGCCGAGCTGGGCCACGAACTCCACTTCACGGAGTACGTCCGCACGCGCATGCCCCTACCGGACCAGGCCCAAGCCCTCCGCCTGCCCGAAGGTGTCCCGCTCCTGCATGTCATCCGTGTAACGCTCACGGAGGGGGACAAGCCGCTCGCGCTGGAGGAGTTCCACCTTCCCGGTGACGACCTGGAACTGTCGTTCAGGCTGTAGCCAAGCCTCAGTTGGCTCAGACTTTCTCCACGTCATCAAGGCGGCTCGCTCCGCTCCCCGCACGCGGCCCGGCCCCCGGCCGGGCCTGCGCTCCTGTCTCCGCCCCGCTCCAGCCCGGCCGGTGTCCGTACCGCGCTCAGGTGGGGGAGCCGAGAGCCGTGAGGCGGATACTCCGTGGTGAGCGGCCGGGATCGGCCGGCACCGGGATGGAGGGGGCGCCGTCACCGACTGCGGGCCCGTAGGGGTGCGAAGGGGCTCCCATCCCATCCACCGTCGACCCAGGCAGAGCCGAGCAGACGCGGCCCAGGGCGTCAAGGTCGTTCGTACAGTGGCGCGCTCCACCTTGACGCCCTGAACCACGCCCGCTCCACGGAGTGTGGGTCGACGGCGGACGGGATGGGAGCTGGGTTGGTTGGCGAGCCGAGGAAGGGCCAGCGGAATTCGCGAGATCGGGTATCAACCCAGAAGATACGAAACCTTCTCAACGGCGTCAGGGAGCTTCGCTACAACTGGACATGCTTGATGCCCACCCCTCCACGACCTCTGTAGGTAGTTGGTGGCCACTCTCTCAGCCACCACTACATCGGCATACGCGGCAGCGCATCCCAAATAGAGCATATCAATCAGATCATTCGGCTCCCACCTAGCGCGGATAGCCAGACGATGACCAATCGCATCCCCGTACACCCGGAGCGAGGGCATGGAATCGATTCGCTCATAGAGCTCAACAGCCAGCCGTTCCTCTATGGGAATACCCAAACTATGAGCCGCAGCGACACCCTCTAATACCAAATCACTGATAGCCAAAGCTCGCCCATCGATCGCCTTCTGCTTGGGCGATCGCGCCTGGAATTCTGGATCCATACTTACTCTATTGAAGTGCTCATGCCAACCTGCAACCGGAGACGGAACCCGCTCCGGATTCATAAGGACGTCGTAAATACTAGCGAATGCTGTGAGCCTGTTAGTCAATTTCGACAAGCCCGGCGGAAGGTCAGATGTGGCGGTGACTCGCTCCTTCGTGTCCATAGCGCCAGCAGCCAGGCTAAAGACGTCGAGCTCAGGGAGATCAGCGCAAGCTGTGTACGCTTTCGATAGCGCTTCACCCATTTCATGCGTTCGCACCACTACAGGACTCCGCATCTGCCATCCCCGTGAAATCCTGAGGATGGTAGACGCGAGATTCTGCCGCCTTTCGTCAAATAGCGCCGAGGTCTCAAGGGCGTGAGCGGATGACACCGGAATGATCACACGCCCTGCCTCGGCGTATTCAATCAGGCGCTCTGCAGCTTCAAGGTCTTCATCATTTCGAACCCGAGCGCGGTCAAAAATAGAGTTACATAGCGTACTCCAGTGACATTGATCCAGGTAAACGACTGGAGGGCGGGTTGACTTAGAAGCTGCCCCCTCCGGGTCCACCTCAAAAATATCTCCACGCACGCTTTCTAGGCGAATTACCTCACTGGAAAAATCGTAGGACACTTTCCTAAGTGTGCTGCCTGGATCACCGCCACCCAAGTTAAATTCCACTACACGACCATCACGGAACTTTATTCTTACTTCTCCCGTGACCGGATTCTCGGCGATCTCTTCGAATGCCTGGCTGATCTTGTCAAGATCAGGATTATCCTCTGTCATTGTTTACGTCTCCCCTCGCGCCCAATGCCTAGACCACGCAGTACGAGGCCTCGTCAGAGACCGACCGTATCTGGTTGATGATCCGAGAGGAGCCTCAGCGCGCCATCCAGCCGGACATCACCTGCTGACATCAACGACGGCGCACACAGGCAGCCTTGAACCACCCACGATGCCCGACGCGAGGGCCTCGGGGCTCCCTGGCGGCTGATGCATCGAACTGCTAGAGCTCGCAAGATGCCGTCGACAGAAGCCAGCGCCCGACCACGGCGTGGTTTGGCCGCAACTTTCACCTCCGGTACGGAGTGTTACCTAGCAGAGTGACCGACACCCTCCGCTGTTGAGACAGTTGGAGCAGGGCCGCATTAGCCAAATAGAGTCGACAGAGTGCCAACCTGCTGGCACAGTCATGCTCCATGGAGACAGACATGCAGACTGCCGTAATCTGGTCTGGAATCTTTAGTGACGCGAATTATTTCGGTCGCTACTTTCGAGACGTAACGCGCCACGGCGACGATTCGTTGAACTCCGTGTTGGCCTTCTGCATGGCGCCATATCTCTCGCTCGCCATGCACGAATCTCTGCAGAAGGCGGGAAAGGTCGATGCCAACATCTCCGCAGTTTTCGAGAAGGATACAGTCGCCATTAGTGCCCGGTCTCGGCATTCATTGAAGCTCTTCGAAGACACCAAGCGAGGCATTGAGGGGCAGATTTCGTATTTTCGGGACGAGGTGTTCACTGCGCATTCTGCCAAGTTCCTCGGTAACACGTGGCTTCCGCTGGCTCGCTTTTTGGAAACCGATCTCGGCCTGTATAGCTATGGCGGGCGACTAGTGACAACAACCCATGCCGCGACGTTCCATCTCGGCTTTGATCCGAACGAGCTGCTCGCTGAGGAAGCTGGATCTCATATCCGAGCAGTCTTTGAGGAGTACGGATCGTACTTCGCAGGTTTGGGAGCCAGCCTCGATGATCAGGGGGCGGATACTTTTGTAACTTCGTTGAGCGCTTCGGTCCTGGATGAGTCACGCGATGTGCGCGCCAGCAAGTACTACCACAAGGTCTTCAATGGACCAGACACGCCCGAGCTAAATGCAATACTCACAACCTTCCGAGCGATGCTCAATTTCGCCGAAATCGTCGTGTCGTCTGGTATCGATCGCCAGCACCTCGACTACACGGCTTTTAAGATCGGATACCTTTCGCTTTATCAGGTATTGCGCAGCGTGCGTATTCTATTGGACGATGCGTCCTACCGTCTCACGACTCGCTCCGCTGCGATTGCTGATCGCATCGTTAATTTGGAATCAGCACAGGATATCCTGGATCCGAAGGTCAAGCCTTTCCGTAACATGCTGATGCACTACAATCTGTCGCCCAAGGTGGACATGGCCAAGGTGGACTTTTCTCAGCCCTTCTTTGGCACAGTCCCCATCTATTTCCCTCGACACGACATCTCCAGCTTCATTCAGCTCGTGAATCAGTGTAGCGCCATCACTGCATCGCTTTTTGACGAGTGGGCAGAAGGGGATTAAGGCGCACGGTGGAACTATCGCCAAGGCTGACGGTTGTGCGATGAGTCCCTTGGTAAGGCTTCTTGGGCTCCGGCTGTACCGCAGCGAAGTACAGCAACCGCAATGACCTGTACGAGGCGGTGGCAGCCGCACGGAACTGATGCGTGGCCCATGCGACCGTCGATGACCGATCCACATAGAGCTACGGACAGAAGGCCACACCACCCCGTCGGGGCCCGCCACTGGGCCGTCTGCTGTCGTTCAACCGCCACCAACAGTGAAGCCAACCACTAAAGCGCAGCGGTGTAGCCCAGATCTGCGACGAGGTGGGTTGCTGAGACCACTGCAACACCCAAGGCGCAAAGACCAGTCTCGCATGCCTATTGGGTCACCGCCGGTCTCAGGAAATGTCTCGACCAGGGATTTGATAAAAAGGCTCCGGCAGTGATACGTCCCATCTATCCATCGCTGAGTGAATCTCGACTGCCAGTCGCGACGAAGCGTCATGCCGAGGATTCAGTAGCACGTTGCGACCGTTCGATGCTATGAAATCGAATCCTGGAGAAAAAGCCCACAGATCAACCTTATACGGGTCGATACCCAGGAGCGTGCAAATATATCCGAGACCAGAGTCAACCGCGCCGAATTTATCGCGTTCAGCAAAGAGTCTGCCACACAGATCCATGAGGGCGTACCCTTTAGGTGCGACTTCATAGATCGTACCGGAGGTACGAGGATCTGAACTCGGAACGATGAAACCGGTAAGGCTTAGGCGGATAATCCGCTCCTTGACCGGGCCGGCACCGATTCCGATCTTCTTGGCGAGCTGCGTGTAGTTACCGAAGCCGGAATCTTCAACTTCCGCTAGGACAGCGAGACTAAGTCCGCTGGTGCCGCTCCATGTCGCGAACGAAGAGACGTCTCGGTCGGTGATCCCTCCTAGCACGACCGACAGCAAGAGGTCGCGGGAGACGGATTCTTTCAACTCCGAGTGAACTAGTTTCCGATGACTTTCCGAGTCCGCGTCAAAATCCTCAGGGACCCAGAAGACACGCAGCCGATCAAGCCTCTCCGAGAGCCCCGTTTTCTTATAGTCAGAGATAGCTTCATAAAGGACAGCTTTGTTCTTCATGGTGCTGCGCGCCACGTAAATGAGGGCATCGGATTCCGATTCGGATAGCAGCATCCGAACATCCTTATCGATGCCCTCGGTGTGCTTCCAGAGAGTCTGACCTGAGACAGCCCTCTTCCAGTTGGTTGCCAGATCACAAGCGAAGTCGAAACGCTTACGTTCCGCCTCTTTGTATGCATACAGGCGGGACTCGGACGCGGCATCCATGATTTGCAGAATCGAATCAGAAAGAAAAGCGTGCTCCGCAGACTCGGCCACTGCGCCCCCCGTGGTCACTCAACGCTGATGCACGGATCGTACGGGGCACCACTGACATGCGCCCTCAGCAAGCCGCCTGCGCAGGCCAGTTGGACAGCAACCCGACCCAGGCTGAGCACCAGCGGCCTCTGCTCCTAGACTTGACGGTCGGCTCTGACACCCGGAACCGACCATGCCGTAAGCGGTGCTCACCCTCTACATCGCTCAGGACGAGGGCGTGAAGCCATCTGACTGGTCGAGGCGGAACTCGGAGCTCGGGGCCGTCGGGGTCCAACCCTCACGCAGGGCAAGCCGAACAGTCGCAGCAACACCGGACGGCAGTACAGGCTCAACCTCTCGACCAATCCAGTTGCTCGGATGGGGGTGGTTGGTCGTGACCACAAGCGTCATCCCTGTGGTGTCGGCATGCTCGACCGCGAACGTGCACGGCGACCAGGCCAGACCCTGGAAGTACGTCGGCCTGCCTCGCAGCCGCCAGCGGTAGGCCGTGGCGTCGACAACGACCCGTCGTGATCCCTTGCGGACCAGTGCCATAACTCCCCCTCCAACAGCGAAGATTCTAGCGAGCCCGACCCTTCCGTCCGTCTCAGTTTCCGTCTCATTCAGCGCCGTTCACGGCAGTTCAGGCGAGACCGAAGGCGGTAGGCCCTCAGACCACCGACCGCGCTTGAACGCAGGTGAACGGCCCCGTTCGAAGCCTCAGGGACCACCACCACAGTTGGAAAGCGTGTTGGTCCAACACTCGGAGATGGGCGACGGGCGTAAAGCAAGTGCCGGCGCACGCGCCATGGTTGAGGATGCCGCCATGACCAACGACCTGGTGGCGTTCCTCAAGGCGCGCCTGGACGAGGATGCCGACCTGGCCCGGCGCTGTGACATGGCCGGATTCTCTGCGGAGTGGATCGCGCACAAAGCCGCAGTCGACTTCGGCCGAGGTGATCTCACCAGCTTTCACACCGCAATCGCGCGGCACGTGGCCCTGCACGACCCTGCCCGCGTGCTGCGCGAAATCGAGGCCAAGCGGCACGTGCTGAACCGTCACACGCTCAGCCCGGCCGAAGGTGATCCCGAGCGACCGTGGGAGGGCCGTGACGACTGCCAGTTCGACGGCGACCTCTGGCCCTGCGATGACCTACTCGATCTCGCCCTGCCCTACCAGGAGCACCCCGACGTTCCCGAGCGCTATGAGGCGAACCGGGTAACCGAGGAACGGAACGACCGCACCACAAGCGCACCAGATAGGGCGGGGAACAGCGGGGAACCACGGTGAAGACAACCGAGGCCGTCGAAGCCGTACCCCCACCGTTCGCCCTGGTCAACGCCAAGATCACCCGTAAATGCCCGCAGCTTCCCAAGTTGAGGGCGTGAGCTCGATTCTCGTCGGCTGCTCCGGTTTGCCTGTCAGGAAGGTGGCCAGGCCTCTTTGTTGGCCAGACCGGCAAGGCGTGAAGTATATGAGCGCACCGTTGCCGGGTGTTGTTCCGTCTGAGGGGGACAGGGGCATGCGTTCGGCACCGGTTTGGGGGTTTTGCCGTCGAAGCGGGGAGTGGGTGGCTACGGTCGCTGGTGCAATGGGGCGTAGTGGCGCGCCGCAGGTCGGTGCGGGGGCGGGGGATGGCTATGTCGGAGCGTTTGTTGCTGGAGGTGGCCGGGGACGGCCTATTGACGGTGTTGGCGTGGCCGGAGGGCGAGTCGTATCCCAGTCGGGTAGGGGATCCGGTGACGTTGACGTGGCCGTTGGACGGGCCGGTGCTGGAGGATTTGCGCTGGTATCTGGAGGAGTATCTGCGGGCGCCGTTCGGCGTGTACGACGAGCGGGGCCAAAAGGTGGCCGCCCGGGTGCCGGGGTGGGGTAAGCAGATCTTTGAGGCGGTGTTCGGCGCGGGGCCGGCCCGGGATGCCTATCTGCGAGCGCGGGCGCGGGCAGAAGATCGGGACGGCCGGGTGGAACTGGTGGTGGTGTCGGGGGCAGCAGCGCCGTTGGGGTGGCCGTGGGAGCTGATGGCTGACCCGGGACGCCCAACGCCGCTGGCGCTGGATGCGCAGGTGACCCTCTCGCGCACCATGCCGACGGCAAGTTGGGGGAAGGTCTTCAAGGTTGGGGGGTCGCGGCTGCGGGTGCTGATGGTGATCTCCCGGCCGCGCGGCACCCGGGACGTGGGGTATCAGATGATCGCCCGTCCTATGCTGGGCCGACTGGCGGCGGTGCGCGGGCAGCTGGAGCTGATGGTGCTGCGCCCGCCGACCCTGGCGCACCTGCAGCAGGTGCTGGCCCAGGCGCGGGGGGCGGGTGAGCCGTTCCAGATCGTGCACTTCGACGGGCACGGGGTGTTCGGCCAGACAGTCGGCCCGTTGGGCGGGGCAGGGCGGCCTGTGATGTTCCGGGGGCCTGGGCCTCAAGGGATGCTGGCGTTCGAGAAGCCGGAAGGCGGATCCGATCTGGTGCCCGCGGATGAGGTGGCGAGGGTCCTCAACCAGGCCCAGGTGCCGGTGGTCGTGCTCAATGCCTGCCAGTCAGCGGTGGTGGGATCGCAGATCGAAGCGGCGGTGGCCACCCGGCTGCTGCAGGAAGGCACCGCGGCCGTGGTGGCCATGGCCTACAGCGTGTATGCGGTGGCAGCCGCGGAGTTCATGGCGGCCTTCTACGAGCGGCTGTTCGCCGGGGACCGAGTAACCGAAGCGGTGGCCGCCGGCCGCCGCCGCCTAGCCCAGCAGGACCTTCGGCCGTCGCCGAAGGGCATGATGCCGCTAGTCGACTGGATGGTGCCGGTGTTGTATTCGCGCAGCGAGGTCCATTTTCCCGGGCTGCGCACCGAGCGCCAGGCCGACCAGTCGCTGGAAGAGATGCTGGATCGTATCCGCGAACGCCCCCATACCGGCGAGACGCCCTCGGAGGCGGCATTGGAGGCCGTGGGCGAGTTCATCGGCCGTGACGCCCTGCTCTACACTCTGGACTTAGCCGCCCGGCTGCAGCATGTGGTCGTGCTGCACGGGCCTGGCGGGACAGGCAAGACCGAGATGGCCAAGGCATTCGGCCGGTGGTGGCGCGACACCGGCGCCCTGGACCACCCGGACGGGGTGATCTGGCACTCCTTCGAACCCGGCGGCGCCTCCTTCGGCCTGGACGGCGTGATCACCAGCATCGGACTGCGTCTGTTTGGCACCCAGTTCGCCCAACTCGATCCCAGCCAGCGCCAGGCCCTGGTGGAAGAGGTCCTGCACACACGTCGACTGATGTTGGTGTGGGACAACTTCGAATCTGTCCACACCATGCCCGACCCCGCCCAGGCCACCCCGCCCCTGCCGAAGCAAGACCGCAACCAGTTGCGCGATTTCCTGGCCCGTATCGCCACCCACGGCACCAGCGCGGTCATCGTCACCAGCCGCGCCCCGGAAACCTGGCTCGGTCCCCAGATGCGCCGGGTGGAGGTGCCCGGCCTGGACAGCGAGGAAGCTGGCCAGTACGCCGACCACCTGCTGGCCCCCTACCCCGATGCCCAACCACGCCGGGAGCTGAAGGCGTTCGGGGAGCTGATGCAGTGGCTGGACGGGCACCCCCTGAGCATGCGCATCATCCTGCCTCTCCTGGACACCACCGGCCCACAAGACTTGCTGGCCGGCCTCCAGGGCGCCACCCCGCTGCCCGACACTGCAACCGGCGAGCGCACCACCTCCATCGCCGCCAGCATCACCTACTCCTTCACTCACCTGCCCACCCCGGACCAGCACGCCCTGACCGCGCTAAGCCTCCTCCATGGCGTCGCCGACGCCGACGTCCTAGGCATTTTCTCCGCGGACCCGGACGTTCCTGAGCCGTTCCGCGGGCGCACGGCCGCCGAGTGGAGTCATCTGCTGGACCGGGCAGCGGGTGTGGGGCTGCTGACGCCACTGGGGGCGGGGATGTACCGCATTCACCCAGCCCTACCCGCCCACCTCACCGCACACTGGCAAACCCAAGCCACCGAGACCTACTGCGACCAGCACGCCGCCGCCACCCGCGCCCTCCTCAACGCCCACGCCGCCTTCGGCGACGGGCTCATGGACGAGATCAGCAGCGGCGACGCCCAACTCGCCTTGGCATTGGTCCATCATCAGCAGCGGACGATGAGCAGGCTGCTCGGCCACGCCTGCGGCCACGCCCTGTGGCCCCAAGCCCGAAAGATTGCCGAGCCACTGAGTAAGTACTGGGACGCCCGAGGGCTGGTAGCAGAGGCACGGGCCTGGGTCGACCGGGCACGGTTGGCCCTGGAAACCCCCTACGGCAGCCCACCCAACCTGGACACCCCGGCCGGCTCCTTCTGGCTGTTCCTGGTCGGCTCCCAAGCCATCCGACAGATCCATGCACATCAGTTGGAACAAGCCGAGCGCACCTACCGCGACATCCTCAATGCCCTGCAACAGCAGCCCACCACGCCCCAGCAACAGGCCCATCTCGGCGCGGCCTACCACCAGCTCGGTGTGGTCGCCCAGAGCCGTGGCCAGCTGGAGGAAGCCCGGGACTGGTACCGCCAATCCCTCACCATCAAAGAAGACCTCGGCAACCGGCGCGGCATGGGCAGCAGCTACCACCAGCTCGGCATAATCGCCCAGAACCGCGGCCAGCTGGAAGAGGCCGAGGATTGGTACCGCCAATCCCTCACCATCAGCGAAGACCTCGGCAACCGGCCCGACATGGCCCTCAGTTACCACCAGCTGGGCAACGTCGCCTGCATGCAGGGGCGACTGGAAGAGGCCGAGGATTGGTACCGCCAATCCCTCACCATCAGCGAAGACCTCGGCAACCGGCCCGACATGGCCACCTGCTACAACGAGCTGGGCAACGTCGCCTACCTGCGGGGGCGACTGGAAGAGGCCGAGGATTGGTACCGCCAATCCCTCACCATCAGCGAAGACCTCGGCAACCGGCCCGGCATGGCCACTACCTACCACAGGCTCGGCATGGTCGCCCGGAAGCGCGGCCAGTTGGAGGAAGCCGAGGACTGGTACCGCCAATCCCTCACCATCAACGAAGACCTCGACAACCGGCCCGACATGGCCACCGTCTATGGCCAGCTGGGTAACGTCGCCTACCTGCGGAGACGACTGGAAGAGGCCGAGGACTGGTACCGCCAATCCCTCACCATCAACGAAGACCTCGACAACCGGCCCGGCATGGCCACTACCTATGGCCAGCTGGGTCTACTCGCTGAGGCGCGACACCAGCCGCAGGAGGCACTGGAATGGATGGTCCGATGCGTGGCCCTGTTTGATCGGTTCCCACACCCGGCAACCGAACCGGGCCCCGATCATCTCAAGCGGCTGACTCAAGCGCTGGGAACCACCACCCTCGAACAAACCTGGCAGAGCATCACCGGCAACCGTCTGCCGCCCGCAGTACGCCACCATGTCATCACTCACCCGCCCACAGCTCCCTGACCATCACGAGGAGAGCACCACATGGCCGACCCGGTCGGACTGGGCGCACGAGCCGCAGCACAGCGCCTCGCCACCCCGCACAATCTCAACCTCACAACCGATGTGGAAGCTGCTCTCCACACCCGCGAGACCACCAACCGCCCCGATCAGTACCTGGACCCGATCTCGATCGGTGCGCTCATCGTGAGCATCGCCAGCCTCACCTGGACCGTCTACAACGATCTCAGAAGGCACACCCCCGCGCCCGACCGCGACGTCATCAACCGCCACGTGCGCATCCGACTCGACCAAGCCGAAACACCCCAACCAGCCCTCAGCGCCGCAGACCGCGACCGGTACATCGACATCACCGTTGAAGAAACGCTCAATGCAGCTCAAGACCCCGCCTCGGGCCAGAACTGATCCAAATCCCTGTATCGCGGGCCCGAGCCGCGGGCAGTTGCAACAGGCCAGGCGTTGCCGACAGCGTTCTACGCCGGTGAACGCCCACGGTTGCTGTACAGCGGCGGAGTACAGCAACCTGAGCAACCGACCGTGACCGACCGCCGCTCTAAAGGATCACACGGTGGCCTATATGACTTCTGTCGACCGATCTCTATAGAGCCACGGATCAGAAGGCTGCGGCCGTTTGCACCCACCACGGCCGCCCCACAAGCACACCAGATCCAGCGGGGAACAGCGGGAAATGTCGGTGAAAGCAGCCGAGCCCGGTAGGGCTGTACCCCGGCCATCTGCCCAGGTCAGTGCCCAGGCCGCCCACAAATGCCCGCAGCTTCCCAAGCTGATGTGGCGGTTGTCCTACCGTTCGTCCGGGCTGCGGCGCTGGGGCGCCGGTCCCGGCCGAGCGGCAGGACAACCAACCGCGACCGAGCAGTGGTTCATGCCGCAGGAGCTTCCCGAGGCGAGAGCCGAGGCGCCTTCTTCGTCATGTCACTCGACTCCGCAGCAAGCCCGGCCGCAATCAACCTCGCCAGCAGCTCGGCCGCTTCAGGCCGAACGGTCCCGAGCTGCACGATCCCGTCACCGAAGACGTTCACGTCGGCCACCAGGCCAGCGAAGTCGGAGTCCAGGCCGAGCAACACAAGCTGATCAGCCAGAGTGCCGGCGCCTCGCCGTGCGCGGTTCCAGCCGCGTACGTAGGGCACGCCAGGTGACAAGTTCTCGGCTCGTTTGGCCACCACTCCGCGCCGGTCGGTCATGGCGTCAGGCCCTTCCCTCGTGTTCTTCGGCAATGGACGATCCGTGACTTCCGTCATTTCCGTCTTGGCGGTATCCGCTTGCCAGCGCCAGGCGAAGGAGTTCCGCGAGGCGCTCGGCCGTGGCCGGGGACACTCGGCCCAGGTCGACGAGGCCATGCCCGAACGCGCTCACGTCCGCGCGCAGGTAAGGGAAGTCCTTTTCCAGGCCGGCGCGAACGAGGACGTCCCGCAGTGCAGTGGTCACATCTCGGGCCGCGTACCAGCCGTCGCTGTCGAGAGGCGACCACGCGGCAGCGTCGCGCCCGTGGGTCGGCTCATCCGGCATCTGTGGTCGTCTCCTCAGGGAGGGCAACGACCGCTGAGTAGGGCGTCGGGTACTGCTCGTCGAAGCGGTCCATCCTTGTCAGGAGTTCCGCGGAGGCGACCAGGACGGTTGCGAGGGCGACCGGGCGCCGCGGATTGGCTTCCGGTCGGCGGGTAGGCGCGCGAAGCCATTGGTAGCGGTCCTCGGACAGAGGGATGGCTCCGGGGACGACGATGGCGCAGCCGTGGTCGAGGTACCGGTACGGCGGTGGCGATGACGTTTCGCGTTCGAGGTAATACGTGAAGACCTCGCGGCCCTGCGAGCCCAGAAAGAAGCCGACTCGCTGCGCCCTGCGGTCGACGACCGCCGGCCCGAACAGCATGCCGTTTCGTCGAAGACGGTCAAACATCTCCATCCCGAGACGCTGGTCCACGCTCAGCACGTCGAAGAAACGGCCGGTCGACAGCGCGCAGGGCCTTCGGGGATCGTCCGCCCAGACTTGCCGACACTCGGCGGGATTGTCCGCTGCGGCGGAAAGCCACTCCATGCCACTTCTGGTCATCCTCTGCACGTCATCTCACCTCGGTCAGAACCCAGTTGCGGCCGCAACGCCGCCTGTCTCCAGACTCAGGGGCACCACCCCGGTGAGAGCAGATGACGAGAGGTGACGGGGGATGACACGTCTCGGGTACACGCGTCTTCCCCCTCACGGGTCAACAACCCACGAACTCCGGTTACTTGCAGCGCACACCGGAGAACAGCGCGTACATTCGGTCGGGAAGCCAAAGAATCGCGTGCCCCAGAAGTCGCACCCATGTACAAGTGGGGAGGGAACGGTCACGTCCTCGCTGGAGCCGATCAGCGTTCACTTACGGCAAGCCCGTGTAGGTCGCGGCTGGAGTCAGCCGCGGTTGGTACGGGAGCTGCGTCAGGTTGCGCTCCGCCGTGGCCACCAACTTCCGTCGGACGCCAGCGTGAAGCGCCGTATCGCCAGTTGGGAGAACGGGCACAGCACGCCGGACGACTTCTACGGTCCACTTCTGTGTGAGGCGTACGGCCTCAGCGCCGCCGAGTTGGGGCTGAACCACGAGGGCGAGCGAGACACCGGACTCCTTGACGCCAGTTATCCGGCGAGCCCCGAAGGGGCCATCGAGACCGTCGGCCTACTGTGGCGCGCTGATCTGAACCGGTACGAACCCCTGTTACAGGCCGAGCCGTCCGAGCCCGCATGGAACGAAGCCTCGCTTCGGTGGCTGGTCGCACCTGAACCGGCCCTTCCTCGGCAACATCGAGATGGAATGCGCGTTGGATTCGGAGACGTAGCCGCCATCAAGACGACCGCGGACATGTTCGCCGAGTTGGACGACCGTTTCGGTGGCGACCACGCTCGGCATGCTGCTGTCCAATACCTCAGCACCGAAGTGACGCCGCTCCTGCGCGGGCAGTACACCGAGCAAGTTGGGCGGGCCCTGTTCTCCACCGTGGCGGAGGCAACTCTCCTGGCCGGTTGGATGTCCTACGACGCCTGCCGACACGGCTTGGCACAGCGGTATTTCCTCCAGGCCCTCCGGCTGGCCCAGGACGCCAACGACCGCCGCCTCGCCGGGAGCATCCTCTCCGCCATGAGTCATCAGGCGACGTTCCTCGGCCGCTACACGCAAGCCGCGACACTCGCTCGGGCCGCCCTCATGGGCATTTCTCCCGTGGCTACTCCGACACTGCGCGCCCAGTTCCACGTCATGGAAGCCCGCGCTCTTGCCCGAACTGGCGACGTGCGAGCCTGCGAAG
The DNA here is from genome assembly GCF_001418655.1 of Streptomyces phaeochromogenes. Lineage (GTDB taxonomy): Bacteria > Actinomycetota > Actinomycetes > Streptomycetales > Streptomycetaceae > Streptomyces > Streptomyces phaeochromogenes. Next base: position 40,845 of record NZ_LIQZ01000214.1, read on the forward strand.
CCGCTCTGAGCGCAGCCACCAGGGCGTTGGAAAGCCGCAACAGCGACGACGAGCCCGAATGGATCAGCTACTTCGACGAGACCGAGCTTGCCGCCGAGGCCGCGCACTGCTTCCGTGACGTCAACAGCGCCCGACAGGCCGTCGCTCACGCCGAGAACGCCATGAGCGGCAGTCACGTACGAAGCGACTTCTTCGCGACCATGGTTCTCGCCGACGCGCACCTACGTGCCGGCGATGTCGAGGAGGCGTGCAGGGTGGCACTCGACGCGCTGGACCTCGGCGAACAGCTCAAGTCAGCCCGATGTGTCAGCTACCTCGCCGAGTTTCGGCAGGGTCTCGCCGCCGTCGGCAACACCACGGAAGCGCGAGCCTTCACGGAGCAAGTCGGAGAGCACAGACTCTGGGTGGCTTCCGAGGCTCACGTCAGCGTCTGACTCCCGTGTGTAGAGCCGCCGCTCAGAACGGGCCCCACTCGTCTCGCCCCTCGCCCGTACGCAGTGACCGCACGCGCCGCGCGAACTCCGCCGCGGAACGCTCGCTGCCGGCGACTTGGTGGCCGAGCCAGGAAACCATCATCAGTTCACGGAGATCCGCCAAGGTCTCGTAACCGGGCCAGTTCATCAGGTCGAATCCGTACCGGTGAACGAACTCGTCGTACTCGGCCTTCGTGTGCCAGCCGTACCGGTCGTAGAACATCGCGGTCTGGATCAGGTCCCACTCGCGCGGGGCCAGCGCGAAGCCGTCGAGGTCGATGAGAACCGCGCGACCATCCCGGTGGCGGAGCACGTTACCGATGCTCGCGTCCCCGTGGATCATCCCGAAGGGGAGGACGAAGTCCAGCCGGTCGTAGTCCTTGTGCAGCTTTGCGGCACGGTCCTCCAGGAACGTTCGATCTTCCTCCGTGACGCCGTCCATCCGCCTCAGGGAGGCCGACAGATTCGCGAACGGATCGAAGTACGGGAGCCTCAGGGACTCAGGCTCCTCAAGCCAGTGAAGTCGGCGCAGCAGGTCGGCCAACTCGCCCACCGTGGCGTACTCTTCGTGCTCCTGGACGCTCTCCCAGAAGGTCACGACCCGACCGCCGACCACGAGCGGTTGCGTGATGCCCGCAGGCACCCGAGTAGCCGGAAGGTCTTCCGCCTCCAGCCACCGCGCCACTCGTACCGCCCGCTCCATGTCTTCCAGGACATCTAGGTCACGGGCAACGCGAACGATGCTCGGGGACTTCGATAAGCGGTACACGGCGTTGGAACCGAGCCGCAGCAACTCGGCGCCGTCGGAGTCCAGTCCTGCCGTCTCGCACGCCTCTCGTAGGACCACCTCAAGGCCGTCTGCCGTGAACTCCGTACCGCCGTCCTGGCCCCCGCCGCTGCCCGAGATCATGTCTTCGACCATACGGCGCCACCCCGCCGCTCGACAGGCCGCCCACGTAATGGGGGCGTGATGACCTTGTTCAGCGGGTCCCGTGAGGACCGCTCCCCCGCAGGTCAGGGCCACAAGAGGCTCACGACCTCACCTGGGCTCCGGAGCCGTGTGCGCAGGTTCGAATCCTGCCGGGGGCACCCTGTATGAGGTGCCCAGAGACCCCGCCATCAGCGCTTTAGCTGAGGACGGGGTCTTGGCGTGTGTGCGGGCGGACGCCGCCGGGGTGAGTGCACAACGGGCTCATAGAGGCGCTCGGTTTCCGGGTTGAGTCCGCACGTCGCGTCGGTATCGTCCCCGGCCATGGAGATAGGCGACCTGCCTGGATGGGCAGCTCTGGCGGTATCGATCGTTTCGCTGGTCATCAGCTACCGGCTCGGCGTCCGTTCTGCTCGGGCCTCGGAGCGGTCGACCGAGGCATCGCAGGTGTCCGCACGGGAGGCACGACGTTCGTCGGATGCTGCCGAGCGGTCGGCTATCGCGGCGGAGGGCTCACTCGCTCTCCAGCGGCAGGAGGCTGAAGAGCGACAAAGAGCGGCAGAGCCACAGGTGGAGTTGCGAGTCGAGCGCACTGGAGGCAGCAGTCGCTTGCGTCTTCGCAACGTCGGTGGAGTCGTGGCAACGGGAGTGACGATTCACGATGCTCCGGGCGTCAGCACCCAGAATCGAGAGTTCAGCTTCCGAACCCGAATCAGCAACGTGACACTCGCTCCTGGAGAGGCACGCGAGTTCTTGATCTATCGCACGGGAAACCCGCGCATGCCGACACACCTTTGGGTCACATGGCAAGGGCAGGCAGAGCGGGTCGCACTCGCGGTTCCGGCGTGACGACGAGGTCCAGCAGTGGAGGGGCGGGAGCGGTGAAGGCTGGGGCGGTCGGCTCCCCGATTTCCGGCAAGCGTGCGTAGGCAGCCGGCCTGCCCAGCTCTCGAACCCGGCTCTCCGTGCCGACTCCACTCAGGAAGAGCCGGGCCAGCCCCGCAGAGCGGATCAGTCAATACGCAGCGGCGGCGCCGCACAACTGCCGTGGAGATGTGCGCTGTTCAACGCCAGGCGGTTCGATTCCGCCGTCTTCGGCAGCCCAGGCAAGGAGTTCAACCAGGTGGTCAGTCGGGAGACGGTTCTGCGACTCGTCGAGCGGCCCTTCGGCTGTTCTCCGCGTGTTCTCCGCGGACTCGGTGGGTCCGGCTCAATAGAGTGCCGACGTCGCGGGCGGGGCGTCACTCGGCCTCAGCCGCGAACCGGTCCGTGCCCAGCACAGTAAGCAAGCTGAGCTTCTCGTGGCTTTCCGTTCCCGGGGTGGCCGTGAAGATGAGTAGGGACTGGCCCTGGTCTGGTTCGAGGAGGAGTTGGCAGTAGAGGTCCAGCCGGCCGACCTGGGGGTGGATGAAGCGTTTGGTTTCGCTCCAGCGGAGGCCTACCTCGTGGAGGTCCCACAGGCGGGCGAACTCGTCGCTGGTGCGGAGCAGGATGTCCGCCAGGTCCGCCGAGGGGGAGCCTGGGCCGTCGCGGGTGACGGCAGCGCGTAGCAGTGCGGCGTTGGTTCGGCTGTTGTTGTCGTGCTGGTCGGGGTGGTAGCGCTCGCGGGCAGCCGGATCGGTGAACCAGCGGTACGTCGCGCTGCGGGCGTTGCCCGTGTACTGGGTCTGCTCGCCGAGCAGTGCCACCGCGGACGGGGTCTGCAGCAGCGTCTCGCCCATCGGGCCCATGACCTGCGCTGTGGTGCCGGCCAGGCCGTCCATCACTCGCATCAGGCCCGGGCTCACGTGCTGGAGGCGCAGGTCGCGGCGGGCGGTGCGGTAGCCGGCGAGGAGGAAGAGGTGGTCGCGTTCGTCGGGGGTGAGCCGTAGGCCACGGGCGATGGCCGCGACCATCTGTTCCGACGGCTGCGGGCCGTCGCCGCGTTCCAGGCGGGCGAAGTAGTCGGCGGACATGGTGCACAGCTCCGCCACCTCCTCGCGGCGCAGGCCCGGAGCGCGTCGGCGTTGTCCGCGGCGCAGGCCGACGTCCTCCGGTTGCAGCGCCGTACGACGGGTGCGCAGGAAGGCGCCGAGGGACGAGCGGTCGAACGTATGGTCCATGGTCCCCATCGTTGGCCATCCTGCGCGGCTCAGCCACGACCTCCCGTTCAGTGGCCTATCCACGACCTCCCATTCAGTGGTTGAGCAGGTCCTTCCAGCGTCCGTGGTGCGGCGAGTTCACTGGCGATGCGATCAACGGTCGCCGCACACCCATAGCCGCGGAACCACAACCGCAGAACCACAACCGCGAAACCACCGGCCACGGAGCCAAGTCCCATGACCAGCATGCCCAGTTGGACCGCCAACGACCTCCCCGACCTGACCGGCCGCACCGTGGTCATCACCGGTGCCGGTCGCGGCCTCGGGCTGATCACGGCACGCGAACTCGCCGGCGCCGGTGCCCGTGTCGTGCTGGGGGTACGCGACACCGGCAAGGCCCGCCGCGCCGTCGACGGCCTGCCCGGGATTTTCGACGTCCGGCCGCTCGACGTGTCGGACCTGACCTCGGTGCGCGCCTTCGCCGACGCCTGGTCCGGTGGCATCGACGTCCTGATCAACAACGCCGGGGTGATGGACATCCCCGCCGCGCGTACCGCCGACGGCCTCGATCTGCAGACCGCCACCAACTACACCGGTCCCTTTCTGCTGACCAATCTGCTGCTCCAGCACGTCACCGACCGCGTCGTGCACGTCACCAGTGAGCTGCACAGGCAAGGAAGGATCGACCTGGACGACCTCGACTGGCGGACGCGCAAGCACAACGGGATGCAGGCCTACCAGGCGTCGAAGCTCGCCGTCGTGCTGTTCTCGCTGGAGCTGCAGCGCCGGCTGACGGCCGCGGGCAGCCCCGTACGCTCGGTGCTTGCCAGCCCCGGCATCGCCCGTACCTCACTGGCGGCCCAGTCCCGGTCGAATGTCATCAACCGGTTCACGTTCCTCACCAACGCCCCCGAGCGCGGAGCGCTGTCACTGCTCTACGCCGCCACCGAGGACGTACCCGGCAACTCGTACGTCGGGCCGGACGGCCTGGGCGGCTTCCGGGGCTCCCCGGCCATCCGTCGGCCGGGCAAGGCCGGCCTCGACCCGGCCATGGCCGGCCGCCTGTGGGACGCGACCGCCGAACTCGTCGGGGCGGACGCCCGCTGAGCCACCCGCTGAGCCACCAGGACACACGCCACCTCAAGGCTTACCTGGAGGCCCCGACGGGCGCCTTACGTCCCTTCTGCTGGTGAACATCGGACACCCGGACGGCGAGGACTCCTGGCGCGAGCGGCAGGCACGGCTTCCCGCCGACGAGGCCCTGCGCTGGGCATAAGCAACTCCCGTACAGATATCCCCCCTTCAGCAATCCCCCCTTCAGATATCCCCTTTCAGATATCCCCCTTACGACAACCCGAACTTGGTGGAGACATGACCTTGCAGACACACAAGATCGGCGGGCGCGGCCTCGTCGCCTCCGTCGAGGGGCTCGGCACCATGGGCATGACCGCGATGTACGGCACCCCGGACGAGGGCGAGGCGATCAGGACCGTTCGCCGGGCGGTCGAGCTGGGCGTCACGATGTTCGACACCGCGGACATGTACGGGCCTTTCAGCGGCGAGGAGTTGCTCGGGCGGGCGCTGAAGGGCCGCCCTGGAGAAGACGAACTGGTCGTCGCGACCAAGGGCGGTGGCGTCACTCTCGACGAGACCGGGCAGTTCGTCGGCGGGCCCAACGGGCACCCCGACTATCTGCGGGCGTGCGTGGAAGGCTCGTTGCGCCGGCTGGGCATGGATCACATCGACCTGTACTACCTGCACCGCGTCGACCCGGGCGTGCCTGTCGAGGAGACCTTCGGCGCCCTCGCCGAGCTCGTGGCGGAGGGGAAGCTGCGGTACCTCGGGATCAGCGAGGCGTCCCCGGCGAGTATCCGGGCGGCGCACGCGGTGGCCCCGCTGTCGGCGGTGCAGACCGAGTACTCGTTGTTCAGCCGCACCGTCGAGGTCAACGGCGTACTCGACACGGTCCGTGAACTGGGCATCGGATTCGTGGCGTACGCGCCGCTCGGCCGCGGCTTCCTCACCGGGGCCGTGCGGTCGCTGGACGAGCTGCCCGCCCATGACTTCCGGCGCACCTCGCCGCGCTTCGCCGACGTGAACCTGGAACAGAACCTGGCACTTCTCGACCGGATCGTCGCGACGGCAGACGGCCTCGGCGTGACGAGCGGTCAACTCGCTCTCGCCTGGGTGCTCGCCCAGGACGGAGTCACGGCTGTCCCCGGTACGAAGCGGCGCAGGTGGCTCGAACAGAACGTCGCCGCCGCCGGCATCGAACTCGACCCCGCGACCGTCGCCGGGCTGAGCGCCGCGATTCCGGTCGGAGCCGCGGCAGGAGACCGCTACGCGCCGATGGGGATGGCCTCCATCCAGGAGTGATCCCAGTACCCCGGAACCCCGCGGTACCCCGGTACCTGCGCGAGGCGGTCCGGGCCGACGAGGGCCCGACTCAGCACTGCTGGTCGTACTGGAGACCGGCAAACCGTCTGGCGGCGATGTCCTCCCGTGTGCCCACGATCAGGTTCATGGTGAATACGTTGTAGTCGATCGCCTGCCCGGCCAGTTGCGCGAAGAGGACGAGCTCGCCCACGTCCGGTGCCATGTCCCACGAGTCGGAGAACCCGCCGAGCTGCACGCAGACGCCGGGGCGCTGTCCGCCGAAAGCCATGTCGAGGATGGCCTCCTCGAAACTGTCCAGCGCGTCCTCGGCTCCGTCCTCGGCTCCGGCTCCGTCCTCGGCTCCGTCGTTGGCTCCGTCGTTGGCTCCGTCGTTGGCTCCGCCCTCGTCCAGGAACGCGCGGGTCCGTGGGCCCGCTTCCCCGTCACCGTCGAGGGTCAGTCCGGGAACGGGATACAGGGTGCGTGGTTCATAGACCCTGACCTGCCCGGCCTCACCGTTGGATTCATTGGATTCCTTGGATTCATACGTCGCGGAGCGCTCCGTAGTGGCTGCTCCGGCAGGGACATGGAGCACCACGGACGACTCCGGCGGGTACTCGATCTCGGTGAACAGCAACAGGTGGCCGTCGGCGGGCAGTTCGATGTCCAGGACGTCCTGAGGCAGGGCCGTGCAGTCGACGCTCAGCACGAGCGGCTCTCTCGGTTCGGGCCAGTCCACCCCGTCCGGCAGTGCGGGGAGCCCGCCCGTTCGTGCGGCGGGGCGGGCGTTCTCCTGCCGGGACACCGGCACTTGTTCGTACGGCACCAGATAGAGGCACGGCCGGGTCCGGGCCATCAACTCCCGTGCGACGGGGCCCGGAACGCCGTACTTGGCGGCCGTCTCAAGCACCAGCGCTTCGTCGATCGATGTCATGCTCGCGATCGTGCCATGGGGCACTGACAGGTCACGGATCGCGGGATACGGCGAACTCGGCCGCGGTGCCTGCCGTCGACAGGTGCGTACCCGCGAATCTCCGAAGATCCGCTCACGCCTGGGCCGCCAGCAGTTCCAGCTCGTGGCCGACCGCGTCCGCCAGCCTTCGGGCGGCTCCGCGCTCCGCATGGCTGACCACGGTGAGTGTGACGGTCCGGCCGCAGGCGACCGCCCCGAAGTTCACGGTGCCCGGCCTGTGCAGCGGAGGGAGTGCGGCGATCCGGAGCAGGGGCCTGTGGTGCAGGGAGGATTGGCGATTCCGCCGCTTGAGTGCCGTCGTGCCGACCGCGGCGTAGGCGGGTGAATAGCCGCGCACCGCGAGGGAGTCGAGCACCCACGGCCCCGTGCGGTTCGCCGCCTCCACGATGCGGGTGACGTCGTGTTGTTCCCGGCCCCGCGAGCGGACCCCGGTGAGCAACTGGCGGCAAACCGTCAACCGGGCGTGGGGAGTTGACGTCTGCGACGGCAGCGGGACCCGCACGGCCGAGACGGTGTTGCCCGGCTGATGGGCGGTTTCCCGGGTGCGCAGGTCCACCGGGATCGATGCCTGAACCGGTGCCGCGTCCCGGCCGTCGGCCGTTTCGGTGTGGCCGTAGGTGGATCGCAGCGCGCCCGCGGCCCAGCCCAGGACTCGACCCGCCGGAGCGGGACAGCTCACCGATCACCGTCACCCTCAGCCCAACGATCACCCGACACCCGGGTCACCGGGCCTCGACGGGTCCCCCGGAGGGCCGGACCGGATCGTCGGACACCCTCACACCCGAACGAGTGCAAAATTTACCCTGAGCAATGATTGCATTGTGCTTCTGATCCGTACTCCCTGGAGTCCGAGCCGTTCACCCAGGAGGCACCATGCGCGTAACGCAACGCACGGCAGGAACCGTATTCGTCATCGGTGGGCTGGCCGTGACGCTCACCGCGCTCGCCTACCCCGCCCTCGTCGGGATAGAGAAGACGACGACCGACCAGGCACGGATCATCGCCAACACGCGGTACGGGCCGTTGACGGAGGCGGACCGGGACTTCGTCATCAAGGTCCGGGCGGCGGGGTTGTGGGAGCACCCGCTGGGGCTGATGGCCATGGAGCGGGGGACGACCCCGGAGATGAAGGAGGCGGGGAAGCATCTGGTCGCGGGGCACTCCGGGCTCGACGAGATGTGCCGGAACATCGCTCCCGAGCTGGGCATCACCCTGCCCAACCAGGCCAGCCCGCAACAGCAGCAGTTCGTGGCGACCGTGGACGGAAACACCGGCAAGCAGTTCGACACGACCGCGGTGAACATCATGCGGGTGACGCACGGGCAGATCTTCCCGACCATCGCCAAGATCCGGGCCAGTACGCAGAACAGCATGATCCGGCAGCTGGCCGACCTGGCCAACGACACCGTTCTCGACCACATCACCGTGTTGGAGAAGACCGACCTCGTCAACTACGACCAGGTCAACTTCCAGCAGACCACCCCGCCGAAGCTCCCCAAGGACGACACGACGCCGCCTGCGCCGCAGCCGGGCTCGCCCGTTCTCGTACTCAACGAGCCTCCGGGGCTGGACGTGAACACGAGCTCCCCGACGCCGGCTCCCAGCCCGAGCGCCGGGTGACCCGAACCGGAGGGAAAAAGCGCTCAGGCCTCGTGCGTCGCCGCCGCGTCCACCCAGCCCAGGGGGTACGGCTCCGCGTCGTCCAGCGCCGGGGCCAGGGGTTCGCCGCCCGCCTCGTTGAACGCCGTCAGCGCGTCGACGAGTGCCTCGCGCTGTTTCCGGGTGAGCCGTTCGACGATCGTGGAGATCTCGGCGCGCCGACGGGCGGTCACGTTCGCGACGGTGCGCCGCCCCTCCTCCGTGAGCTGCAGCAGGGTCTCGCGGCGGTTGGTGGGGTTGGTCTGCCGGTCGGCCAGACCGGCGGCGATGAGCCGGTCGATCATGCGCATGGCGGTGGACGGCGCGACCTGGAGCAGATCGGCGAGCGTGACCAGTTTGGTGGCGCCGCGCGTGGCGAGCACCACCAGCATCCGGACCTGCGGCAGCGTCACGCGCTCCTCGACCTCGGCGAGCGAACGCGCCGAGACCGCGACGAGAAGGCGGGAGGCGGTCATCACCGCATGGGTCACCGCGTCGACATCGTCCATGGCCCCGGCGGGGGTCTCGTGCTCCGGCATGTGTCCTTTGTATCCCGCCGAGGTGCCCGGCCACTCACCTGATCCGCACAGATTTTCCTTCTCCATGGCCTGCGTACGGAAGAGGACGGCCCGATGCCCCGGCCGTGCGGGTCGTCCGGGGACAGGTCAACGGCCCGGGGCCGGTCCCGTGCTCCTCCGGACGATCAGTTCGACCGGTACGACGCGGCCGACGGCCGGCTCGGGCGGGCCGTCCAGCTGGGACAGGAGCAGGTGCAGGGAACGGGTGCCGATCTCGGGGAAGTCGGTGCGGACCGTGGTCAGCGGGGGCAGCAGGTGCGCCGCCTCGGGGATGTCGTCGTAGCCGACGACGCTGACGTCGTCGGGGACGCGGCGGCCCGCCTCGTACAGGGCCCGCAGCAGGCCCAGCGCCATCTGGTCGTTGGAGGCGAAGATCGCGGTGACGTCGGGCCGGACAGCCAGCCGGCGGCCCAGTTCGTAGCCCGAGTCGGCGCTCCAGTCGCCGATGAGGGGCTCGGGGACCTCGGCCCCCGCCGCCTCCAGAGTGGCCCGCCAGGCCTCCACCCTTCGGTCCGCCGACAGCCAGCCCGTGGGGCCCGCGATGTGCCAGACCGTCGCGTGGCCCAGCGCCAGCAGGTGTTCGGTGGCCTTGCGCGCGCCCGCCCGGTTGTCGGCCGTGACGAAGGACGCGTCCTTGCCCAGGTCGTTCTCCAGCACCATGAGCGGGGTGTCCAGTTGGGCCTCCGCCAGCGCCCTGCCCACCCAGCGCTGCGGGGCGATGGCGATCACACCGTCCGCGCCCTCGGCCGACAGCGTGTCCACGGCCCGTACGACGGTGGCCCGGTCCGCCGTGTCCAGCGCGATGGAACTCACCAGGTAACCGGCCTCCTGGGCCGCCGTGTTGATCGCGGTCAGGATCGAGGCAGGACCGAACCGCGCCGCGTCGAAGGAGATCACGCCCAGCATGCGCGTTCTGCCGCTCGCCAGGGAGCGGGCGCTGCGGCTCGGGCGGTAACCGAGCGTGCGCATCGCCGTCAGGACCGACTCGCGGGTCTCGGGGCGGACGGACGGGTTGTCGTTCAGTACGCGGGAGACGGTCTGCTTGGAGACACCGGCCAGGCGCGCCACGTCGTCCATCACCGGCCGCGCTCCCGCGAAGTTGCGGCGGCTGCGGCCCTTGGGGAGGTCCTTGGGAGGGCCTTGGGGCGGCGCGCCGTCACCGGCACTTCGGGTCATGACGGGTGATGTCCTTCGGGTTCGTCCCGGCGGTCGTGCCCCGCCCGGCTGGCCCACAGGATAGGCCGCCGGGAGGGAGCGGGACCCGGCGGCCGGGCCTCGGGGCTCAGCCCGCCCGCATCACCCACGTGCGCCCCGGGCGATGTCCCGGACGCGCCCCGGGGCGACCGGTCCGCCACGCGGCCGGCCCCGTCACCGCACGCGATGGTCACGAGCCGCGAGCCGGGGTGCGGCGGGTGCGGGAACGCGCGAGTGGTGGGGCATCAGGGCTTCACCGGGCCGAGGTCGGGCGTGTCGGTGAGCAGCGCGCGGGTGCCGGTCGTGGCCTGGAGCTCCAGCAGCACCAACTCGTTGGTGCCGCGGCGCAGTACGGGCGCCGGGACGTACAGCGTGCGCTGCGGGCCGCGGTTCCAGTAGCGGCCGAGGTGGAAGCCGTTGACCCAGGCCTGGCCCTTGGTCCAGCCGGGCAGGGAGAGGAACGTGTCGGCGGGCGCGTGTACCTCGAAGGTGCCGTGGTGGAAGGCGGGACCGGCGTCCGCGGGCGCCTCGGCCGCAGGGGCGAAGGGCACGGAGCGCAGGTTGTCGAGTGCCAGCGGATGGCAGTCCCAGCCCTGCAGCGCCGTGCCCTTGAAGGTGACCGGGCCGAGCAGCCCCTTCGCCGCGCCGATGCGCGGGCCGTAGTTGACACCGCCCATGTTCTCCACGAGCACCTCGAGCGAGGCACCGGCCCGCGGAACGCGCACGGGCAGGACCTCCTCGTGGCGTTCACGTTCGAGTACGCCGACGGGGGCGCCGTCCACGAAGACCTGGGCGCGGTCGCCGACACCGCCCGAGAAGTGCAGGAGCCCGTCGCCGTCGACCGGGACGGTGGTGCGGTAGAGGACGTAGCCCGACCGCAGGCCCAGCTCCTCCGCGGTCACCGGGTCGGCGTCGACGCGGACGGGCTTGGCCAGGACGGTCGCGTGCGGGAGCAGGGCGGCCCGGCGGTCCAACTCCACTGTGGTGAGCGGGAGTTTGCGGGACGGCGCGGGGACCGGCTCGTCGGGGACGGGGGCGTGGCGGGCGATCACCTCGCGGAAGGCGTGGTACTTGGGGCCGGGGTCGCCGGACTCGGTGAGGGCGGCGTCGTAGTCGTACGACGTCACGATCGGCTCGTACGCGTGGTCGTGGTTCGCGCCGTTGGTGAAGGCGAAGTTGGTGCCGCCGTGGAACATGTAGATGTTCACGGACGCGCCCGCGGAGAGCAGCCGGTCGAGATCGGCGGCGGCGTCATCGGCATCCCGCACATGGTGCGGCTCGCCCCAGTGGTCGAACCAGCCGATCCAGAACTCCGCGCACATCAGGGGCCCTTCGGGCTGATGGGCGCGCAACTGCTCAAGAGAGGCCTCGACCCTGCTGCCGAAGGTGCCGGTGCTGAGGACACCGGGCAGGCTGCCTGCCGCCAGGTGCTCGGGGTTGGCCTGGTCGCAGGTGAAGAGGAGTTCGTCGATGCCGCGTGAGCGCAGGGACTGGGCGAGGTGTTCGAGATACGCGGTGTCGTCGCCGTACGCCCCGTACTCGTTCTCCACCTGTACGGCGATCACCGGGCCGCCGTTCGCGGCCAGTTGGGGCACGATCGGGGGCAGCAGCAGGTCGAGGTAGCGGTCGAGCGCGTCCGTGAAGCGGGGGTCGCTGGAGCGCAGCCGGATGTCGGGGTCGGTGGTCAGCCAGGAGGGCAGGCCGCCGCCGTCCCACTCGGCGCAGATGTACGGGCCGGGGCGCAGCAGGACGTGCAGTCCCTCGGAGCGGGCGAGGCGCAGAAAGCGCGGCAGGTCGAGGAAGCCGTCGAGGACGAGGGTGCCGGGCTCCGGCTGGTGGAGGTTCCACGGTACGTACGTCTCGACCGTGTTGAGGCCCATCAGACGGGCCTTGCGAAGCCGGTCGGTCCACTGGTCGGGGTGGATGCGGAAGTAGTGCATCGCGCCGGAGATGATGCGGAACGGCTCGCCGTGGAGGAGGAAACCGTCGGACGACGTCGTCAGAGCGGACATGCGGGAACTTCCTTTCGGTTCAACGGAGTTCGGGCACGGAGTTGGGGCCTGGAGTTCGGGGCGGGGACCGGCCGGGCCGGACCGGGGAGTCTTCGTCAGCGGACGTCGGCGTCCGTGTCCGTGTCGATGTCAGCGTCGGTGTCGGCAGTCCGTGTCGTGCGGATCAGCCACACCGTGGCCGCCAGGCACAGCGCCGAGACCGCGGACAGCAGGAGGGGCACCGCACGGACGCCGGACCACTCGATGGCCTTGCCGAGCGCGGGTCCGGCCGCGACTCCGCCGATCATGGACGCGGCGATGACCACCGCTCCGGCCCTACGGGCCTTCGGGGCGGCCCTGTTGAGCCAGGGCAGCCCGGTGGGGAAGATCGGCGCGATGAACAGCCCGACACCTGCGTACGCGTAGGGCGCGAGGCCCGGTACGGCGGCCAGCAGCAGGCAGACCGTCATGCCGGCGCACGAGACGGTGATGATGGCCTGGGCGGAGTAGCGCAGGGCGATCGGTGCCACGAGGAAACGGCCGACGGTCATCATCAGCCAGTACACGGAGGTCGCGGTGGCGGCGACCCCGGCGCCGTAGCCGACGGTCTCCAGATGGGTGGGCTCCCAGCCGCCGACGCCCGCCTCGATGCCCACGTGCAGGACGTAGAGGGTGACGAAGACCGCGAGCACGGACCCGAGACTGCGGCCGAGCACCTGCCGTCCGCCCCGCGCCCCCGCCGGTTCGCCGGTGGCGGGATGCGGAACATGGTCGCGTACGCCCCTGAGGCAGAGCAGCAGCGGCAGGTTGGCGGCGGCGAAGACGAGGAAGACCGCCGGATAGTGCTCGGAGCCGACCAGGCCGATCAGGGCCGGGCCGAGGATCGCGCCGACGCCGAAGTGTGCGTTGAGGATGTTGAGCATGGCGGTCGAGCGATGGCCGAAGCCGACGGCGAACAGCTGGTTGAGCCCATAGTCGATGCCGCCGAAACCCACCCCGGCGAACAGGGCCGCGGCCAGGGCGAGCGGCCAGTTCGGCGCCAGCGCGAAGCCCGCCGCACCGACGCCCATCAGGAGATACGAGGCGCCGAGGATCTGCCGGTTGCCGAACCGCCCGTACAGCCGGTCGAAGAGGAGGACCCCCGCGACCCCGCCGACGAAGTGGGCGCTCAGCCCCAGTCCGGCCGCCGAGGGCGAGAGCCCGAACTCCTCGCGGAAGGCGGGGATCGCGGGACCGTACAGCGACTGGAGCACACCGATGAGGACGAAGCCGACGCAGGAGGCGACGACGGCCGCCGGGCTGAACACGGGCTTGTCCGGGCCCACTTGGACATGATTCGGGACGCTCGCGACCGGTTGCGCGGTCGGCGGGCCTGTCACGTGGTCACTCACGCGGGACTCCAGTGGACGGCCCACACTCCCGTGGGCGACGAGCCGGCCCGGACGCCGGCGGCAGCGCTACGAGAACCATGATGTTACCGGTAACTCAGCGCCGTCAAGATCCCTGCGGCAGGACAGTGCGGGGTGAGGTCGCGGCCCGGGCGGAAGCCCCGAGTCGGTCAGGACAGGGTGGCGCGCAGGGCGGCGTGGAGGCCGGCCGGGTCCGTCCAGTGCCGGGTCCTGGTCGGCGGCACCCGCCAGTGCAGGCCGGGGGCGTACGTACGGTGCCGGGGCGGGATGGCCACATGCGAGCCGGTGCCGAGGATCTGGACCGGAGGGAGGTCCCAGTCGGCGGCCTCGCCGGGTGGGACGAGCCAGTAGAGGATGCCGTTGCCGCCGTAGCCGTCCTCGATGACGGCTCCCGTGCGCGGCCCGAGGTGTTCGAGGATGCTCAGGCCCGTGGCCAGCGGAACCCGCACCGCGTCCCACCACTCGCCCGCCGGGAGTGTCCGCACGTCCGGTCCGAGGGGCCGCAGCCATCTGGGGGCATCGCTGCTCGGCATGGTCCGGCTCTCACCGCCTCTCGCCCGGGGAGCACGACCCTAGGGCGGACGCGATTCACCAACTTGCCAGTACGCGTAGGGAACTTGTCGACATGCGCAGCACGTCCCGTGCGCTCTCGTTCGCGAACCCTACGGCCGCGTAGCGTCACTCGCCGTATTGGGTTCGAGCGGTTCGCGTTTCAGAAACTGGGAGGCTCCCATGTCAGAGCAGGGCTCCATCGTCATCGACCCGTCCGGTCGCGACATCCACGGCGAGGCGACACGGATACGCGAGCGCGGTCCGGTGACACGGGTAGAGCTCCCCGACGGTGTGGAGGCCTGGGCGGTCAGTAGTACGGACCTGCTCAAGAAGCTGCTCACCGACCCACGGGTGTCGAAGGACCCGCGGCAGCACTGGCCGGTGTGGATCAACGGGGAGATCTCTCCGGAGTGGCCGCTGTTCACCTGGGTCGCGGTGCAGAACATGTTCACGGCGTACGGGGGTGAACACAAACGCCTGCGGACCCTTGTCTCGAAGGCGTTCACCGCCCGCCGGACGGCCGCGCTGCAGCCGCGTATCGAGGAGATCACCAAGACGCTGCTCGACCGTATCGACGAGGCCGGGCGGCGGAGCGAGGTCGTCGATCTGCGCGAGGAGTTCTGCTATCCGCTGCCGATCCAGGTGATCAGCGAGCTGTTCGGACTGCCCGAGGAGAAGGGCGCGGAGCTGCGGGCCGTCGTGGACGGCATCTTCAACACCGCCGCCACGCCCGAGGAGGTCACCGACATCTATACGAGGCTGTACGCGGCCCTCGGTGAACTCGTCGCCGCCAAGCGGGAGTCGCCCGGCGACGACCTCACCTCCGCGCTCATCGCTGCGCGCGACGACGAGGGTGACACGCGGCTGAGCGAGCAGGAGCTGCTCGACACGCTGGTGTTGATGATCAGCGCGGGGCATGAGACCACGGTCAACCTCATCGACAACGCGATTCACGCGCTGCTGACCCATCCCGAGCAGCTCGCCCATGTCCGGGCCGGGCGGGCCACCTGGGACGACGTGATCGAGGAGACCCTGCGGGTGCAGGCGCCTGTGGCCAGCCTTCCGTTGCGGTACGCCGTGGAGGATCTGGCCGTCGGTGAACTGGGCGGGCCCGAGGGGGTGGTGATCGGCAAGGGGGAGGCGATCCTTGCGGCGTACGCCGCCGCCGGGCGTAACCCCGCGGATCACGGGGCTGATGCCGACCTCTTCGATGTCACCCGGGTGGGCAAGGAGCACCTTGCCTTCGGCCATGGGGTGCATTTCTGCCTTGGCGCGCCGCTGGGGCGGATGGAGGCTCGCATTGCGTTGCCTGCCCTCTTCGAGCGGTATCCGCGCCTTGAACTTGCCGTGCCTGATGGTGAGTTGAGTCCGGTGGCGTCCTTCATCTCCAACGGTCATCGGTCTCTGCCGGTGCGGTTGGGCGCGGCCGGCTGACGGGGGGGCACTGAAGGCACCGGTGCCTGGGGCTGTTTGCCATGTGCGGGTCCGTCCTCGTTGCTCGCGCAGTTCCCCGCGCCCCTAAAGGCACCTGTGCCCAGGGCGGTTTGGCACGTGCGGGCCCGT
>NZ_LIQZ01000214.1:56685-56927 GCF_001418655.1 Streptomyces phaeochromogenes
TTCCCCGCGCCCCTGAAAGCACCGGTGCCCAGGCCCGTTTGAAAAGGCGGCCCCCTCCGGACCGCGCACCCGTGGGGGTGGCGGGCCGGAGGGGACGTGGCGGGATGTGTGGCCGCAGCTTACGACGACATGTGTATGCGGTCAGCGTGGGAATCGGGCCTTGCGTCTTCCGCTGCGGACGGACATCCCGACGCGGCCCCGCACCCAAAGGACGGACGTCGGCCCCCACCCACCCAGGGGCG
>NZ_LIQZ01000215.1 GCF_001418655.1 Streptomyces phaeochromogenes
CCCCCGCCCGCGCGCCACCCCGCGAGCGTCGCCTCGACCGTGGGCGCGATCCGACGCCGGGCCTCATGCCGCGGAACGCCGCTCATGAGCAGTTGGTCGTACGGGGTGTCCGTGTGCCGGACCGCGGCGCGTACCGCCGACGTCACCGCGCCCTCGGACAAGGCACGCCCGCCGGCGCTGCGTCCCACGCGCCCGCTGCCCCGCACCGAGGCGTGCCCGGCGATCGCGTACGCCCGATCGTCCGGACAACCGGGAAACAGCCGCCGGATCTCCTTCGCGAACGCGTCCGTGAACCGCAGATCCTCCGCGGCCCGCCGCCGCGCGTCCCGGGCCCGGCGCCGCCGCCGCGCCTCCGCGTCCACGAGACAGCGCTCCTCGGCCCGCGCGAGCGCCGCCTCCTCGACGAGCACACCCTGCCGCTCGTACCGGCCCCGCCGCCGATTGAACCGTACGACCACCGCCGACAGTGCGCTCCCCTCCCGCGACCTCCGCGTCAACGCCGTGTCCCCGCGCGGCAGAAACACCAGATGCCCGAGGTCGGCACAGTCGAGACACCGAGGCGTCCCCTCCTCCAGCACCAGCAACGAGAGCGGCCCGCCCCGGCACTCGGCACAGTGCCGCCGCTTGACCGGCTGGACGACAAGAAGCCCGGTGCNNTCCGGTTCACGCCGAGAATCCGGTTCACGCCGAGAATCCGACGATCCGCTCGGGCACGACACGGACGATCACGCGGACCTCGTCGTCCTTCTCCTCGGGAGGGTCGATCCCGAGGTACTTGTGCGAGAGCTCGTACGGGAGCCGCTTGCCCTCGTCGGGGAGGATCTCGGCGGTGCCGCGGATCTCCACCGAGGTGTAGGGGTTGGCCAGGTCGTAGACCGAGACGCTGATCCGGGGGTCGCGCCGGAGGTTACGGATCTTCTGCCGGCCGTCGGTCGAGGAGAAGAGGACGGTGTCGCCCTCGCGCTTGAACCAGACCACCGAGTTCTGGGGAGCACCCCCGGGACCGAGAGTGGCGACGCTGGCGAAGTTCTTGCCGTCGAGGAGCGCACGGACCGAGTCGTCGAAGGAGATCGTCATGACGCCAGACTAACTACATGCGCGTGCATATAAAAGTCCTTTCGGGTGAGAATCGCGAGACGGGAGCCCTGCCTCGGGTCAGCCGTGTCAGCTGTTTCAGCCGTTCCACGCCGGGTGGCGCGGATCGTCCGCGCGCACCAGGACGTCGGCCGTGTCGCCCGGCGCCGTCTCGCTCTCGTAGCGCTCGTACGCGGGAAGCGTCCAGTGCTCGCTCTCGGGGGTACGCCGACGCAGCGCGCCCGGTGAGAGGCGTACGTGGACGGTGAGGTCGAACGGGAACCAGTGGTGCAGCAGTAGCGGACCGTGCAGCAACAGCACCGCACCGGGCGGGAGTTGGACGTACGGGCTTCGGGTTGCCCGGTCGGTGGCCGGGTCCCAGAGGTCGGGCAGTACACGGCCGTCGCCGCCGGCCTCCAGCGGACCGAAGACCTCGCGCCACAGGGCACCGGTGTCGAACCAGCCGCTGTAGTACGCCTCGACGTCCTGGTGGCCGTACTCGAACCTGAGGGAGGCGGGCCGCAGGAAGTCCTCCGTGCCGACGACGAGTGCGGACCGGCCGCGCAGGCGCAGGGCCTCGGCGACGAGTTCGGCGAGATCACCGGGCCGGGCGGCCGGAGCCCCGTCGAAGGCGATACGTGGCCAGGGGCTGCCGTCGGCCGGCTTCAGGTCGAGCAGGCGCTCGGCGACGAGGTCGCCGAGCCGTTCCCAGGTGATCGCTTCGAGTCGCACCCGGCCCATGATGCCGCGCGGGCGGACGGGTGCGGCGGTCCGGGATGTCAGGCGGAAGCCGCGAACTTCCGGGTGCGTATCTCCCCGTACCCGGCGAGAATGTAGGGCGCCGGGACTAGCGGTGCCTCCCCGCGCCGCGCCGGCCGTCCGGCACCGGGAGGTACTACATGACCACCGCCGGAGACATCATGCACCGCGGCGCCCAGTGGATCCCCGCTCACGAGACGCTGGACCGTGCCGCCCAGCTGATGCGTGAGCTCAACGTGGGCGCGCTGCCCATCAGTGACGAGAACGAACGGCTCTGCGGCATCCTCACCGACCGGGACATCGTGATCGGCTGCGTGGCCATGGGTCACGACCCGGCCCGCGTCACCGCGGGGGAGATGGCCAAGGGCACACCGCGCTGGATCGACTCGGGCGCCGACGTGAGCGACGTACTCGGCGAGATGCAGGGGCACCAGATCCGCCGCCTTCCTGTGATCGAGAACAAGCGCCTGGTCGGGATGATCAGCGAGGCCGATCTGGCCGCGCATCTGACGGACGAACAACTCGCGGGCTGGGCGGAGAGCGTCTACGCGAAGAGCGCTGCACGCTGACCCCCGAGGTCTCCACGAGGGCGCGCCGACCCGACGTCCCCGCGGTATCACCGGGACACGCGCTCGTCCGGCAGTCGGTGCCGGACGAGCGGTGTCACAGCCAGCCGTTGCGCTTGAACCCCCGGTAGAGCGTGAAGCACGCGATGGCGATCACGCCGACGGCCAGGCCGTAGCCGAACTTCCAGTGCAGCTCCGGCATGTAGTCGAAGTTCATGCCGTAGACCCCACAGACCATGGTCGGCACGGCGATCAGTGCCGCCCAGGCCGTGATCTTCCGCATGTCCTCGTTCTGCGCGACGCTGACCTGCGCGAGATGCGCCTGCAGAATCGAGTTGAGCAGTTCGTCGAACGCGGCTATCTGCTCGGCGGCCCGCAGCTGGTGGTCGGAGACGTCTCGGAAGTACGCCTGTATCTCCGGGTCGATCACCCGGATCGGCCGGGTGGCGAGATCCATGATGGGTCGGCCCAGCGGGACCACCGCCCGCTTCAGCTCAAGGAGTTCACGCTTGAGCTGGTAGATGCGCCCGGGGTCGGCCCGCGCGCCGTTCGCGGCGAACACATCCGTCTCGACCTGGTCGATGTCCTCCTGTACCGAGTCCGTGACGTTCAGATAGTCGTCCACCACATGGTCCGCGATCGCGTGCAGCACCGCGGCCGGGCCCTTGGCGAGCTGCTCGGGGCGGGCCTCCAGCTCCTCGCGCAGCGGGCCGAGCGAACCGTGCCTGCCGTGCCGCACGGTGACCACGAAGTCCTGGCCGACGAACACCATGATCTCGCCGGTGTTCACCACCTCGCTGGTCGCGGTCAGTTCGGTGTGCTCGACGTAGCAGACCGTCTTGAACACGGCGAACAGTGTGTCGCCGTACCGCTCCAGCTTCGGGCGCTGGTGGGCGTCCACCGCGTCCTCGACCGCCAGCGGGTGGAGGTCGAACAGCTCGGCGATGCCCGCGAACTCCACTTCCGTCGGCTCGTGCAGCCCGAGCCAGACGAATCCGCCGTCGGCCTTTCGGATCCGCTGCACCGTCTCGACCAGATCGCGGCCGGCCGGGACCCTCGACCCCTCTTCGTACGCCACGCAGTTCACCACCGCGGTGCCCAGCGGAGACCGGGCGGGGTGACTCAGATCGACACGGGCGCGCCGTCGTGTCAGCCGTGCCACCCTGCGGAGGCCGCCGACCTTGCTCAGGCCCGTGACCCTTCGCAGATTCCCTGCCATGGACATCTGGATCTCCCTGCGTGGATCTCCTCGCGCCGCACTCTGCGCCTTGCCGCGGCCAGTCTGCCAGGATGTTTTGACGGCCGGGAAAGCCTGTGGGAACGGAGGATTCCGTTCCGGATTCATCGCCCCGGCCGGTACGGACGAGGCGTCGACGGCTGTTGGCGGGCCGAGCGCGACGCGCTTGACATCGGGAGCGTCAACCATCATGGACAAGCAGGACAACTGGGATGATCGGCGCATGACGCGAACCGACGGGTATCTCCTCGACAACCGGCAGACCGAGGCGGGGCAGCGTTTCGACGCCCTCGCCGCTCTCTTCGACCCCACGACGTTCCGGCACATCGAACGGTTCGGCATCGGATCCGGCTGGCGCTGCTGGGAGGTCGGCGCGGGCGGCACCTCCGTGGTGTCCTGGCTCGCCAAGAAGGTCGGCCCCACCGGCAAGGTCGTCGCGACGGACATCGACACCTCCTGGGCCACCTCGGCCGTCCGTCCGCCCATCGAGCTGCGCGTCCATGACGTGGGTGTGGACGAACCGCCGGGGGAGGGCTTCGACCTCGTGCACGCCCGGCTCGTCCTGGTCCATGTGGCGGACCGGGAGCGGGCGTTGCGCTCGATGATCAGATCGCTGCGGCCCGGCGGCCGGCTCCTGGTCGAGGACGCCGACCCGGCGCTCCAGCCGCTGGCCTGCCCCGACGAGCGCGGCCCCGAACAGCAGTTGGCCAACAGGCTGCGCCACGGGTTCCGTGAGCTGCTCACCGAGCACGGCGCCGACCTCGCGTACGGGCGCCGGCTTCCGCAGCTGCTCCGCGGGGCCGGGCTGCGGCAGGTCGAGGCCGACGCGTACTTCCCGATCACCTCGCCGGCCTGCGGCGCGCTGGAGGCCGCGACGATCCGTCAGGTCCGCGACCGGCTCGTCGCCGCGGGCCTCGCCACGGACCAGGACATCGACCGGCACCTCGCGAACGTGGCCACGGGCGGGATGGACCTGGCCACGGCGCCGCTGATCTCGGCGTGGGGGCGCAAGGTGTCCTAGTGCGTGGTGAGGGTGAGGTGTCCGGCGAGGGTCGGAGCGCGCGCCTCGCCGCCGTGGGCCTCGGACGCTCAAGCCTCCGCGGCCTGCCCGGCGCGGATCGGGGCGGCCCGGGTCGGCAACGGAAGCCGGTCGGGTGGCTGTCGAGGCCGGTCGGGGCGGCCCGTGGGCCCGGGAGGTCCTACGCGTTCGGCGGCGGCCTCCCGCCCACCTGTTCCACCGCCCGTGCACCGGCCCGGCACCCCTCCGCGGCGGCCTCCTCCGGTCGGGTGCCCGCGAGGAGCGCGGCCAGGAAGGCTCCGGTGAAGGCGTCCCCGGCACCCGTGGTGTCGACCGGGGTCGCGGGTACCGCCGGAACCCGGGCCCGGATCTCTCCCGACCGGGCGACCAGCGCTCCGGCATCGCCCTGTTTGACGACCACCAGCGGGACGTGGCGGCTCAACTTGGCCGCCGCGTCCGCCGGATCGGGCAGACCGGTCAGCAGACAGGCCTCGTCCCGGCTCGGCAGCAGGACGTCGACGCCCTCGGTGAGCGCGAGGAAGCGGACCACCCCCAGTTCCGTGAGGAATCCCGCCGACGCCGGATCCACGCTCACCGGCACCCCACGCGCGCGTGCCGACTCCACAGCCACCGCCACCAGCGCACGGCACGGCTCCGAGAAGAACAGATAGCCCGACAGATGCAGCCGGGCGACACCGTCGAGGAGTGACTCCGACCAGTCGTCGGGGGCGAGCCGCAGGGCCGCGCCGCTGTCCGTGAGGAAGGTGCGCTCCGCCGAAGCTCCCGAGTCCACCAGGCAGACCACCGTCCCGGTCGGCGCCTCGGGGTCGATGACCAGGAGGGGGCGCACTCCCGAAGTGGCCAGCTCGCGCTCGTGCCACGCGGCCGAGTCCATGCCCACCTTGCCGAGCAGCCGTACCTCCGTGCCGTCCCGGCGGGCCGCCCAGCACGCGACGTTGGCGCCCGCGCCGCCCGGCACGGTCCGGATGGCGGCGGTCGTGTCGGTGCCGGACGCGAGCGGCCCACGATGCAGGGCGACGACATCCGTGACGACGTCGCCGACGACCAGGAGAGCCCCGCCGGGAGCCCCGTTGGGGCTGCTCGCCCCGGTCACGCGCCTGCCCAGGCAGCCGCGATCCGTCCCGCGAGCCGTACGTTGCCGCGTACCGCCGCCAGATTGGCGCTCAGCGACGCCCCTTCGGTGTGGCGCACCAGATAGCCGAGGAGGAACGGTGTCACCGCCTGGCCGCTCACGCCCTCCGCCTCGCACGCGTTCAGCGCGTCGGCGAGCACGCGCGCGTGGAGCTCGGGATCGAGCTGCTCCGCCTCAGGCACCGGGTTGGCGACGATCAGCGCCGACTCGGGCCCGTCGAGCGCGTCCTGCGCGCGCATGACGGCCGCGACCTCGCCGGGCGACTCCAGCGTCCAGTCCACCGGGTGACCCGAGTCGGACAGATAGAAGCCGGGGAAGTGCGTTGTCCCGTAGCCGGCGACCGCGACCCCCAGCGTCTCCAGCCGCTGCAGTGTCGCCGGCACATCCAGGATCGACTTCACCCCCGCGCACACCACCGTGATCCGGGTCCGCGCCAGGAGCCCCAGATCGGCGGACTCGTCCTGCGTCACCGTCCACTCCCGGTGTACGCCGCCGAGCCCGCCCGTCGCGAACACCCGTACGCCCGCCTGCGCGGCCAGCAGCGCGGTCGCCGACACCGTGGTGGCCCCGCTGACCCCCGCGCCGACCGCGAGCGGCAGATCGCGATGCCCGAGCTTGCGGATGCCGTCCTCGTTGGCGACCCGCTCCAGCTGCTCCTTGTCGAGACCCACGCGGGGCTGCCCGTCGAGCACGGCGATCGTCGCGGGGACGGCGCCTTCCTGGCGGACGGCGTCCTCCAGCTCCAGTGCCACCTGGAGATTGCGCGGACGCGGCAGCCCGTGCGCGATGATCGTGGACTCCAGCGCCACCACGGGCCGCCCCGCGGCGAGCGCCTCCCGTACCTCTTCGGAAACCACCAGCACGCGCGTGCCTCCTGTTCTGTCGGTTCTCCCCTCATCCCTGGCGGGCGACGCGCCCGGCCAAACCCTTGCGACCAGCACAACGGGGCAGCAGCCTGAGGCCATGACGGACAACTCGGCACGTCTCGACCATGTCGTCCTCTGGGTGCGCGACCCCGTGGCCTCGGCCGACTTCTACGAGAAGGCGCTGGGCCTTGAGCCCATCAGGGTCACCGAGTTCGCCGAGGGGAAGGTGTCCTTCCCCTCCGTGCGCCTCAACGAGGAGACCATCTTCGACCTCGCGCCCCTGACGATGGCCCCCCGCATGGACGTCGTCCCCGGCGCGGCCGACAGCGCCGGCCACCCGGTCAACCACGTCTGCCTGTCCCTCCCGGGCGAGGACTTCGACGCGCTCCGCGCCCGCCTCGAGGAGCGTGCCGTCCCCCTCTCGGACTTCACCCACGACGCGTACGGCGCCCGCGGAAAGGCCAAGCGGAGCTTCTACTTCCGGGACCCGGACGGGAATGTCTTCGAAGCGCGGCACTACGAGTAGCTCCTGGTACGAGCAGCTCTTGGGCACGTACAGCTCCTGGGCACCCTTGCTCCTGGGCACGAGCAAGGGTGCCCACGCGCGCGTGGGCACCCTTTTGGCCTCCGGGGCTCAGACAGGCCTCGCTCCGTTCAGTGCCCCGTGCGGATCGAGGACGTACTTGCGGCTGGCGCCCTGATCGAACTCGGCGTAGCCGCGCGGAGCGTCCTCCAGGCCGATCACCGTCGCGTTGACGGCCTTGGCGATGTGCACCCGCTCGTGCAGGATCGCCTTCATCAGCCCCCGGTGGTACTGCATCACCGGACATTGACCGGTCGTGAAGCGGTGGCTCTTCGCCCACCCCAGACCGAGCCGCACCTTCAGCGTCCCGGTCCGCGCGTCCTGGTCGATCCCGCCGGGGTCGTCCGTGACGTACAGGCCCGGAATGCCGAGCGCGCCACCCGCGCGCGTGATGCCCATCAGCGAGTTGAGGACCGTGGCGGGTGCCTCCGGGGCGTCGGGACCGTGGGCCCGCGCCTCGAAACCGACCGCGTCGACGGCCACGTCGACCTCCGGTTCACCCAGGAGCTGGTCGATCTGCTCGCCCACGTCGCCCCGGCTGACGTCGACGGTCTCGCAGCCGAAACTCCTGGCCTGCGCGAGACGTTCGGCGTTCAGGTCGCCGACGATGACGACGGCGGCCCCCAGCAGCTGCGCCGACGCCGCAGCCGCGAGACCGACCGGCCCCGCCCCGGCGACGTACACCGTCGAGCCGACCCCGGCGCCCGCGGAAACCGCGCCGTGGAACCCGGTCGGGAAGATGTCCGACAGCATGGTCAGATCGAGGAGCTTCTCGCGCGCCTGGTCCCGGTCCGGGAACCGCAGCAGGTTGAAGTCCGCGTACGGGACCATGGCGTACTCCGCCTGGCCGCCGACCCAGCCGCCCATGTCGACATAGCCGTAGGCCGCCCCGGGGCGGGCCGGGTTGACGTTCAGACAGATGCCGGTCTTGCGTTCCTTGCAGTTGCGGCACCGTCCGCAGGCGATGTTGAACGGCACCGAGACGATGTCCCCGACCTGGACGAACTCGACGTCCGGGCCTCGCTCCACGACCTCCCCAGTGATCTCGTGCCCGAGGACGAGCCCTTCGGGCGCTGTCGTCCGGCCGCGCACCATGTGCTGGTCGCTGCCGCAGATGTTGCTGGCGAGCACCTTGAGGATGACTCCGTGCCGGCACTTGCGGCCGATGTTCGCGGATGCCACCCCTGGCCCGTCCTGCAGTTCGAGCGTCGGGTAGTCGATGGTCCTGACTTCCACCGCGCCCGGCTTGAGATACGCGACTGCCCGGTTTCCGCTCATACGTGATCGCCGTCCCTTCGGCCCCCGTGACTTCGGATGCCAGTGGCTGTGCGCATGGCGGAGTCTGCTACCGGGGCACCGTTCCGGCCAGCCTTCGCGCGGGCCTCCTTGGGGACGTCACGCTGCGGCGGGCCGGCCCCGGGTGAACAGCGCCAGAGCACCGAGCGGCAGCAGCAGACAGGCGGCGACGAGATTCAGCCAGCCGTAACTCGCCTGGGCGACGACGAGACCGGCCGCCGCGCCGCCGAGACCCGCCGCGGTGTTCATGGTCAGGTCGGACAGGCCCTGTGCGGCGGCGCGCGCGGGTTGCGGCACGGAGTCCGTCAGGAGCGCGGAGCCGGAGACGAGACCGGCCGACCAGCCGAGCCCCAGCAGGAAGAGCCCGGCGGCGGTCTGCGTGTGACTGGCGCCCGCGGTGCCCGCGAGCAGCGCCGCGCAGGCCAGCAGCCCCACGGCAAGACCGATCACCGCCGTCCGCCCGAACCGGTCGGCCAGCCGGCCCATGACGGGCGAGAACGCGAACATGCCCGCGATGTGGATGCTGATGACCAGCCCGATCAGATCGATGCTCGCGCCGTGGTGCCCGAGGTCGACCGGCGTCATCGACATGACCGACACCATCGCCGTGTGCGAGACGGCCACGGTCACCAGGGCCAGCCGGGCCCGAGGCGAGGCCCGGACGGCGGCTGCCCCGGCCCGTATGGAACGCGCGGCGGGGGACTGCTCCTCGACCGGCGCCAGCGCACGCGCGGTGAGCAGCGGGTCGGGCCGCAGCAGGACCGCGACCAGGAGCGCCGATATGAGGAAGACTCCGGCCGCCCAGAGGAAGGGGCCCGCCGCCTCCGGTATGCCGAGCCCGGTGACGCTGCGACCGGCGGGCGCGGCGATGTTGGGGCCGAGGACCGCGCCGATCGTCGTGGCCCACACGACGTTCGAGATGGCGCGTGCCCGCCGCTGCGGCTCGGCCAGGTCCGCCGCCGCGAAGCGCGCCTGCAGATTCGCGGACGAGGCCGCGCCGAACCCCGCCATGCCGAGCAGCAGCAGCGGAAAGTTGTTCATCGCCGCGGCGACCACGACGATCCCCGCGCCCAGCGCTCCGATGAGATACGCCAGCACGAGCCCCGGCCGACGGCCGCGCGCGGTCATCAGCGCGGCGAGTGGCACGGAGAGCACGGCCGTCCCCGTGACCGTCGCCGTGGGCGCCAGCCCGGCCAGCGACTCGGTGCCGGCGACCTCCTGGGCCAGTACGACCGCGAGCGCGATACCGGTGGCCACACCCAACCCGCCGAGGATCTGACTGGCGACGAGCACGGCGGATATCCGGCGCCGCAGGGCCGGCAGCGCCGCCGCGTCGACGGGTCCGGCGACCGGTCGCTCGACGGCCGTCACCGGCAGCGTCCCGCGGCACCACAACTGAACGCGCCTACCCAGACCGTCGCCGCGAACCGCACCGTTTCGGACACATGGGTGGTCGATGTGGTCATCGGCGCATCCTCCCCCTTGTCCTGAACTCAGGACACCCTCACGACAACAGCGACCGCGCCCCCGCGGCCGAACACTTCGAGGCACCCCTCAGCACGGAGGCACCTTCAGCACTCAGACACCCTCAGAACAGCGGCTCCGGCAGCACCCCTTCCAGCGCCAGCAGCTTCCGCTTGGTCTCCAGGCCGCCCCCGAACCCGCCGATCCCGCCGTCACTCTCCACCACCCGGTGGCACGGCACGACGACCGGCAGCGGATTGGCGCCCATGGCCATGCCCACCGCCTGGGCCGCCCTCGGCTGACCGACCCGCCGGGCCAGATCGCCGTACCCCACCACCGACCCGAACGGAACGCCGGACGCCAGCTCGCGCAGCACCTGGCGGTTGAACCCGGAGATCAGGGACCAGTCCAGCGGCAGCTCGAAGTCCTTGCGCTCGCCCGCGAAGTACGCCGCGACCTGACGTATCGCCTCGGCCAGGAGCGGGGACCCCGGTGCCTCGACGGGCTCGGTGCCGAAGCGGGACGCGAGCCGGTCGAGCGCCTTGTCGCGCACCGCGTCCGTGGCGTGGAAACCGACGCTGACCAGGCCTTCGCCGGTCGCGGCCAGCAGCAGCGGACCGATGTCGCTGTCGACGACGGCCCACACCACTCGCTGCTCGTTCTGCCCATGGCTGTCCATGCGCTCCACGGTACGGCGCACCACTGACAACGCCGGTGGCACGGACGCATGCGAGCGTCCGTGCCACCGGCGAGAGCTGGTGAAGGCGGGGTCAGTCCTCGTTCAGCGTCTCCCGCACCACGTCCGGCTTGTTCGTGATGATGCCGTCCACGCCGAAGCCGGCGACCCGCCGCGTGTCCTCCGCGGTGTCGACGGTCCAGGTGGAGATCTCCAGCGGCTTGCCGTGCGGTCCTTCGAGCGCGTGGATCGCGGTGACGTAGGCGAGGGAGATCGTGGTGTGCGACGAGTTGATCTGGTCGGCGAACTGCGCGTACGCGGGCAGCTCCGAGATCGACGGCGTACCCAGGAAGCCGGTCTTGATGTCGGGCCGCAGCGCGCGCACGGCCCGAATGCTGTCCGCGCTGAAACTCTGTACGACCAGCTTGCTCCGAACGTGTGCAGGCCCCAGCCAGCCCTCGTTGCTGAGGACCTTGAGGGTCTCCCGCTCGATGCCCGGGTAGAGCGCGGGATTCTTGATCTCCAGGACGAGCTTCTGGTGATTCCGTGAAACCCGGTTCATGTACTGCTTCAGTGTCGGCACGTGCGCGCCCGCGAACCGGGGGCTGAACCAGCTGCCCGCGTCCAACTGCGCGATCTCCGCGGCGGTGAAGTCCTTGACCTTCCACGGGGCCCGCCCGGGGAAGACCTCCTCGACGTCGGTCGTGCGGGTCAGGCTGTCGTCGTGGATCACCACGAGCTGGCCGTCCTTGGTGCGCTGGACGTCGTTCTCGACCCAGCGGAATCCGAGGTCGTCCGCCTTGTCGATGGCGGCCAGAGTGTTTTCGGGGGCATAGGCCGAGGCGCCGCGGTGGGCGATCACCTGAGTCCGGTCGGTGTCCGGCGCGGCGTGGGCGGTGGGTGCGGGCAGCACAACGACAGCGGCTCCCAGGAGCGCGGTGGTCGTGGCGGCGGCAGCGCGCGCATGCATGCGTACTCCTTGCGTCTGTGTTCACTGACCGTCCTAGAGTGACAGCAGAGGGTCAACAGCAGGGGGGTGCAGGATGGCCACAGATTGAATGGAGTTGCCCATGTCCGATCACGGGTGCCGCACAAGTGGGGCAAGGCCGTGATTCTTTGCCGGAAAATCGTTCGAGCGTTCCGGGGCGAGTCATACTCTCTGCGTCAACCCTGACCGCCGTGGCGGTCCTGGGACGGGGGCATCTCACGAATTTCCGGGACTCAACAGGGCGGAAGGGCAACCGCGCATGCAGGGCACGGTCGACGGATTCAGCTACGGACTCGTCACGCCGCTGGCGGCGTACCTGATGGCCTGCCTCGGTGGAGCGCTGGGCCTGCGCTGCACCACGAGATCGATGCTCGTCACCCGCTCCTGGCGGCCGGGCTGGCTCGCCCTCGGATCGACGGCGATCGGTTCCGGCATATGGACCATGCACTTCATCGCGATGATGGGCTTCTCCGTCCAGGAAACCCCGGTCCGCTACGACAGACTGACGACGTTCGCGAGCCTCGGCGTCGCGATCGTCATGGTCGGCATCGGGATCTTCATCGTCGGCTACAAGGGAGCCTCCGGAACGGCCCTGTTCACCGGGGGCACCATCACAGGCCTGGGCATCGCCTCGATGCACTACCTGGGTATGGCCGGAATGCGACTCAACGGAAAGCTGGAGTACAACACCTTCACCGTTTCCGCCTCGGTCGTCATAGCCGTCGTCGCCGCGATCGCGGCCCTGTGGGCGGCGGGTCAGGTCCGTGGCTTCATGTGGAGCGTGGGAGCGAGCCTCGTCATGGGTCTCGCCGTCAGCGGCATGCACTACACCGGCATGGCCGCCCTCAACGTCCATCTGCACGGCTCCGCCAGCGCCCCGGCGGGGGACTCGCCCGCGACTCTGCTGGCCCCCCTGATGGTCGGCCCGCTGGCCTTCCTGCTGCTGGCCGGTGTCGTCGTGATGTTCGACCCGCTGATGGTCATGGGCAAGCCCGACTGGAGCCCCGCCGAGCAGAAGCCCGGCATCCCGGCCCACACCGTCCGCCACACCGGCCGCCGGTCCATACCCGGCCAGCGCCGGAGCTCCAGGCGCCCCGGTTCCCGCACCCCGCAGAACTGGTGACGCGACCCCGTTGTCAGTGCGGCGTCGTACGGTGGAACCCATGCGGCCCGTATCAAAGATCGAACGCACGGTGGCGCCCTTCGAGGTCGTCAGCCCCTACCAGCCCAGCGGCGACCAGCCCGCTGCCATCGCCGACCTCGAACGGCGTATCCGCGCAGGTGAGAAGGACGTGGTCCTCCTCGGCGCGACCGGCACCGGCAAGTCCGCCACCACCGCGTGGATGATCGAGAAGCTCCAGCGCCCCACTCTTGTGATGGCGCCGAACAAGACGCTGGCCGCCCAGCTGGCCAACGAGTTCCGCGAGCTGCTGCCGAACAACGCCGTCGAGTACTTCGTCTCGTACTACGACTACTACCAGCCCGAGGCGTACGTCCCGCAGTCGGACACCTACATCGAGAAGGACTCCTCGGTCAACGAGGAGGTGGAGCGCCTGCGCCACTCCGCGACCAACTCGCTGCTCACCCGCCGGGACGTCGTCGTGGTCGCCTCGGTCTCCTGCATCTACGGCCTGGGTACGCCGCAGGAGTACGTGGACCGCATGGTCAACCTCAAGATCGGCGACGAGATCGACCGGGACGACCTCCTGCGCCGCTTCGTCGACATCCAGTACACGCGCAACGACCTGGCCTTCAGCCGCGGCACGTTCCGCGTCCGCGGCGACACCATCGAGATCTTCCCGGTCTACGAAGAACTGGCCGTCCGCATCGAGATGTTCGGTGACGAGATCGAGGCCCTCTCCACGCTGCACCCGCTCACCGGCGAGATCATCAGCGACGACCAGCAGCTGTACATCTTCCCGGCCACGCACTACGTAGCGGGGCCCGAGCGCCTGGAGCGCGCCGCCAACGACATCGAGAAGGAACTGGGCGAGCGTCTCTCGGAGCTGGAGAAGCAGGGCAAGCTCCTGGAGGCCCAGCGGCTGCGGATGCGCACGACGTACGACCTCGAAATGCTCCGCCAGATCGGCTCCTGCTCGGGCGTCGAGAACTACTCGATGCACTTCGACGGCCGAGAGCCCGGCTCCCCGCCGAACACGCTGATCGACTACTTCCCGGACGACTTCCTGCTCGTCATCGACGAGTCGCACGTCACGGTCCCGCAGATCGGCGCGATGTACGAGGGCGACGCCTCCCGCAAGCGCACCCTCGTCGACCACGGCTTCCGGCTGCCGTCCGCCCTGGACAACCGCCCCCTGAAGTGGGAGGAGTTCCAGGAGCGCGTCGGCCAGGCCGTCTACCTGTCGGCGACACCGGGCAAGTACGAGCTCTCGCGCGGCGACGGCTTCGTCGAGCAGATCATCCGCCCCACCGGCCTCATCGACCCCGAGGTCGTCGTCAAGCCCACCGAGGGGCAGATCGACGACCTGGTGCACGAGATCCGCAAGCGCACCGAGAAGGACGAGCGCGTCCTGGTCACCACCCTCACCAAGAAGATGGCCGAGGACCTCACCGACTACTTCCTCGAGCTGGGCATCCAGGTCCGTTATCTGCACAGCGACGTCGACACCCTGCGCCGTGTCGAGCTGCTGCGTGAGCTGCGGTCCGGCGAGTTCGACGTCCTCGTCGGCATCAACCTCCTCAGGGAGGGCCTCGACCTGCCCGAGGTCTCCCTGGTGTCGATCCTCGACGCCGACAAGGAGGGCTTCCTGCGCTCGGGCACATCCCTGATCCAGACCATCGGCCGCGCCGCCCGCAACGTGTCCGGTCAGGTCCACATGTACGCCGACAAGATCACCCCGGCGATGGAGAAGGCCATCGAGGAGACCAACCGCCGCCGGGAGAAGCAGGTCGCGTACAACACGGAGAGGGGCATCGACCCGCAGCCCCTCCGCAAGAAGATCAACGACATCGTGGCGCAGATCGCCCGCGAGGACGTCGACACGGAACAGCTGCTCGGCTCGGGCTACCGCAAGTCGTCGGACGGCAAGGGCGCCAAGGCCCCCGTGCCCGCGCTCGGCGGGAAGGCGGCCAAGGGAGCCAAGTCCGCCAAGGGCAAGGCCAAGGAGACCGTCCCGACCGACCGGCCCGCGGCCGAACTCGCCGAGCAGATCGAGGAGATGACACAGCGGATGCGCGCGGCTGCCGCGAACCTGCAGTTCGAGATCGCCGCGAGGTTGCGTGACGAGGTCTCGGAGATGAAGAAGGAGCTGCGACAGATGAAGGAAGCCGGCATCGCCTGACACCCGGAGTGGCGCGCTGTGTTGCAAGACCGACACAAAGTGTGCACCAGGGTTCGGCGCTGTCAGTGGCTCTGCGTAGGGTTGCTGGTCAACCGCAGGACTCTGCGGCAACAGGGGACAGTTCGAGAGGGGAACAGCGCGTGACGGTCAACATGACCAAGGGTCAGGCCATCAGTCTGCAGAAGAACGACGGAGGCACGCTGACCGCGGTCCGTATGGGGCTCGGCTGGCAGGCCGCCCCGCGACGTGGCCTGTTCGGCTCTCGCACCCGTGAGATCGACCTCGACGCGTCCGCCGTGCTGTTCGCGGACAAGCAGCCGGTCGACGTGGTGTTCTTCCGCCACCTCGTCAGCGACGACGGCTCCGTGCGCCACACCGGTGACAACCTCGTCGGCGGCGTGGGCCAGGGCGGCGACGACGAGGCGATCCTCGTCGACCTCGCGCGCATCCCGGTCCACATCGACCAGATCGTCTTCACCGTGAACTCGTTCACGGGCCAGACCTTCCAGGAGGTGCAGGACGCGTTCTGCCGCCTGGTCGACGAGACCAACGGCCAGGAGCTGGCCCGCTACACCCTGGCCGGCGGCGGCCAGTACACGGCGCAGATCATGGCGAAGGTCCACCGCGCGGGCGCGGGCTGGCAGATGACCGCTCTCGGCACGCCGGCCAACGGCCGCACCTTCCAGGACCTGATGCCGGCGATCCTGCCGCACCTGTAGGCAGCCCGGCACCCGGCGCACGAGTACATAGGGGGAACGAAGGCGATGACGGCTGAGCTGGTCCGGGGGCAGAACCACCCGCTGCCCCAGGCCCGACTTGAGATCCGGGTGTCGGCCGGAAAACCGATCGTGGCCGGGGCCACGCTCAGCGACGAACAGGGCACGGTGCACGGTGTCGAGTGGGTGGCCCACCCGGGCTCACCCACTCTGCCCGGCCTCGAGGTCTCCAAGCAGGCGGCGGCCGACCACCGCCTCGCGTGTGACCTGGACGCCCTGCCCGAGTCCGTGCACCGGGTCAGCGTGCTGCTCGCGCTGCCGTCCGGGGGTCCCGGACCGCTCAGGTTCGGCTCCGTCGCCGCGCCCTTCGTCGCGGTCACCGGACTCGACGGCTCCGAGGTCGCCAGCTACACGATCACGGGGCTCGACGCGGAGTCGGCCGTCGTCGCACTGGAGCTCTACCGCAGGCAGGGTGTCTGGAAGGTCCGAGCCGTGGGCCAGGGATACGCGGGCGGCCTCGCCGAACTCCTCGCCGACCAGGGCCTGCCCCAGGCCCACCAACTCGCGGGCAGCATCAACGAAGCGGTCGCCCAGGGCCTCGCCCGTTCGGTGGCCGCACCCCCGCCGCGGACGTCGGAGGGCGACCGCTCGCGGCACGCCGCGACCCCGGCGCTGGGTCAGAACCAGGGCGGAGCCACGCCCCAGGGCGCCCCCGGCCACGTATCGCCGCAGCATGGACACCCGGGCGGGCCGGGACACACGGCGCCCGGCACTCCCGGGCACGCCACGCCGCAGGGCGGCCACCCCGGAGGGCCCGGGCAGCCGGACCCGTCCGCCGTCACCCAGCCCGCCGGTGCCGGAGCCGGCGGACCCGTCAACTACAGCCACCCGGGACGGCAGGCCGCCGCGCCTCCGCCGCCTCCGCCGACAGCGCCCCCGGCCCAGCCGGGACAGCCCGCGCAGCCCGTCGCGGGCGACGCGACCGGCTGGTCCATGGAGGAGCGCCTGTACAACCAGGTGTGGGGCATGTTCGAGGACCTGGCCCGCGCAACGGCCGCGTACCGCAGCGCGGTCGACTTCGCCGAGTCGCGTATGGAGCAGGAGCTCGACAAGGTCCTGTCCGACCCGCGCAGCCGCATCGGCGGCCAGGGCGACGCGGCGCGTGAGGCCGCCCGCGCCAAGCATTCCCAGCTGGTCGACCGGGCCAGGGAGGCCCTCGACCGCGACCTCGCCCAGCTCACCGCCGAGGCCGAGGTCGTCGAGCCCGCGCTGCCGCCCGCCTTCGCCCGCTGGGACAACCCCGTCTGGCACGGCTACCGGGTTCCGATGGAGATCCCCATGGCCCTGCGCCTGGGCGACCTCCATCTGCCCGAGAGCGCGGGCCTGAGCATTCCGATGCTGGTGCGGCTGCCGCTGGAGCGCGGTCTGTGGATCGACAGCGGACGCTCCGGATCCTTCGACGGCTCGATCGCCGACTCCGACGACCTGCGCCGCCTCGGCATGGACACGGCCGTGGCGATCGCTGCCCGGCTGCTCGCCGTCTACCCGGCGGGCGAGTACACCCTGCATGTCATCGACCCGGCGGGCTCCGGCGCCTCGTCCCTCGCGCCCCTCGTGCAGACCGGCGTGCTCAACGGCCCGCCGGCCACCGGTGCGGCAGGAGTGACCGACGTACTGGCCCGGCTCACGCAACGCGTCGATCTCGTGCAGATGGCGATCCGCGGTGGCGCCGCCGACTCCCTGCCGTCCGACCTCGACCCGGCCGAGCAGCTACTGATCGTCAACGACTTCCCGCACGGCTTCGACGACCGCGCCGTGACCCAGCTGCGCTATCTCGCGGACGAGGGCCCGGCCGTCGGCGTCCACCTCATGCTGGTCGCCGACCGGGAGGACGCCACCGCCTACGGCCCGCTGCTCGACCCGCTGTGGCGCTCGCTGCTGCGGCTCACGCCCACGCCCGACGACCACCTCGCCGACCCGTGGGTCGGGCACGCGTGGACCTACGATCCCTCGCGCGTCCCCCCGGGCAGCCAGGTGCTCCAGCACGTCCTCACTCAGGTCGCGGCGGCGCGCCGCTCCTGGAACCGCTGAGCCCCTTGCATACCCTTTACCAAGAGTTCTTCAAGCCGTCTGACCAGCAGATTTGGTCCTTCTTTTACTAATCTCTTTACCTTTCCTTGGTGATTGGGGTACTGTCGTCCGTGCGGAGGGGAGTACTCCCTACCTACTGCGGCGTACCCGTCAATACGGATCTGGTTCAGGTCCCGGGGCGTCGGCCCGAGTGCACCGGGCGCATCGCGCGCCCCACCTGCATCGGGTGGAAGAGACCTCCGGCAGCGACGACGCTGACACTTGCCGTTACGTACTGCCGGAGGCGCAGTGGATGTTTCCGTGACCCTTTGGGTCCTGACGATCGTGGGCCTCGCGGCCCTCATCGCGGTCGATTTCTTCATCGGCCGCAAGCCGCACGACGTATCAATCAAGGAAGCCGGAATCTGGACGATCGTCTGGATCGTCCTGGCCGGGCTGTTCGGCCTCGGACTGCTCGTCTTCTCCGGAGGCCAGCCCTCGGGAGAGTTCTTCGCCGGCTTCATCACCGAGAAGTCGCTGAGCGTCGACAACCTCTTCGTCTTCGTCCTGATCATGGCGAAGTTCTCTGTGCCGTCCCAGTACCAGCAGCGGGTGCTGCTGGTCGGTGTGCTCATAGCGCTCGTCCTGCGCGCGATATTCATCGCCGCTGGCGCCGCGATCCTCGCGAGCTTCGCGTGGGTGTTCTACATCTTCGGCGCGTTCCTCATCTACACCGCCTGGAAGCTGATCCAGGAGGCGAGGGCCGACGAGTCGGACGAGGACTGGGAGGAGAACAAGCTCCTCAAGGCCGCCGAGAAGCGCTTCGGCGTGGCCGACCGCTACCACGGCACCAAGCTGTGGGTCGAGCAGAACGGCAAGCGGGTGATGACCCCGATGATGGTGGTCATGCTGGCGATCGGCTCCACGGACGTCCTGTTCGCCCTGGACTCCATCCCGGCCATCTACGGCCTCACGCAGGAGCCGTACATCGTCTTCACCGCGAACGCCTTCGCGCTGATGGGTCTGCGGCAGCTGTACTTCCTGATCGGCGGACTCCTCAGGAAGCTGGTCCACCTCAGCTACGGCCTGTCGGTGATCCTCGGCTTCATCGGCGTCAAGCTCGTGCTGCACGCCCTGCACGAGTCCGGCGTCCACGTCCCGGAGATCTCCATCCCGGTCTCCCTCGGCGTGATCTGCGCGGTCCTGGTGGTCACCACGATCACCAGCCTGATGGCCTCCAAGAAGCAGGCGGCGGCCGAGGCGGCGCAGAGCGACGACGAAGGCGCTCCGAAGGACAGCATCGAGGCCTGACCACGTCGGACGTAGAAACAACCAGCACCGGGAGCGGCCCGCGGCGAATTGCCGACCACCGCTCCCGGTGCTTGCTTGTTTCCTGAGCGCGTTTCCCGGCCCGGGGACGCCGTGGCCGGATGGAGACACCGATGAAGTTCGTGCAGATCATCGACTTCGAGACCGAGCGCCTGGACGAGATGCAGCAGCTGCTCCAGAAAGCCGGGGAGAGCAACGCCGGCAGGCCGGGTGGTCCCACGCACCGCGTGCTCCTGCAGGACCGCGACAACCCCCGCCGCTATCTGGCCCTCATCGAGTTCGATTCGTACGAGGAGGCCATGAGCAACAGCGACAACCCCGAGACGGCCAAGCTGGCTGAGCAACTGGGCGCGCTGTGTATCGGCGAGCGCGTCTACACCAACTGCGACGTGCGGGAGATGGGCCCTCTCAAGTAGCCCATGCGCCCCGTGAACGGGGCCCGCGCGACCGGAGTGCGGGCCCCGTTCACCTCTGCGACGATCGCTGCATGATCGCTCGGCTCCGGTCGCTCCTGACGCAGTGGACGGCCGTCGTGCCCGCGCTGGCGGTCGTGCTGCTGGTCTTCACCTGGGGCCGCGATCTGCCCGGCGCCGTCGTCGCCGTGGTGACGCTGGTACTGGCCGGGGCCGTTCTGGCCGCCGTCCACCACGCCGAGGTGGTCGCGCACCGGGTCGGCGAACCCTTCGGCTCACTGGTCCTCGCCGTCGCCGTCACGATCATCGAGGTCGCGCTGATCGTCACCCTGATGGCGGACGGCGGCGACAAGAGCTCGACACTCGCCCGCGACACCGTCTTCGCGGCCGTGATGATCACCTGCAACGGCATCGTCGGCCTGAGCCTGCTCGTCGCCTCACTGCGGCACGGGCTCGCCGTCTTCAACGCGGAGGGCACCGGCGCCGCCCTCGCCACCGTCGCGACGCTGGCCACGCTCAGCCTGGTGCTGCCGACCTTCACCACCAGCAAGCCGGGCCCCGAGTTCTCCACCACTCAGCTCGCCTTCGCCGCCCTCTCCTCGCTCGTCCTCTACGGCCTGTTCGTGGCGACCCAGACCGTGCGGCACCGCGACTACTTCCTGCCCATCACCCGGCAGGGCGAGGTGATCGACGCGGACGACCATGCCGACGCCCCGTCCTCCAGAAGCGCAGGCATCAGCCTGGGATTCCTGGGCCTGGCCCTCGTCGGTGTGGTCGGTCTCGCGAAGGGCGTGTCGCCCACCATCGAGTCCGGAGTGGAGGCGGCCGGCATGCCGCACTCCGTGGTCGGCGTGATCATCGCCCTGCTCGTCCTGCTCCCCGAGACGATCGCCGCACTGCGCTCCGCCCGCCGCGACCGGGTGCAGACCAGCCTCAACCTCGCCCTCGGCTCGGCGATGGCCAGCATCGGCCTCACCATCCCCGCCGTGGCCATCGCCTCCATCTGGCTCTCCGGCCCGCTCGTCCTCGGCCTCGGCGCCACCCACATGGTCCTGCTAGCCCTGACCGTGGTGGTCAGCTCCCTCACCGTGGTCCCCGGCCGAGCAACCCCACTCCAGGGCGGCGTCCACCTGGTCCTGTTCGCGGCGTACTTGGAACTCGCGATCAACCCGTAGGCCGGCGAGCCCCGCAGACCGTACGTAAACGCTTACGCAAGCGTTTACGCCGGGCCGCGCCAGTCTCACCCCCACCGGCTCACCCCGCACCCGGCTCATCCCGTGCCCGGCTCATCCCGTAACCGGCTCCGTAGCCACAACAGCCACCGGCCGAGTCTCCGGCAGCAACGCGAAGCACCCCAGGCTGAGCAGCGCGATGCCCGTCAGATAGGCGGCCACACCCCAGGGAACCCGCCCGCTCTGCTCGGCGACCGCCGTGGCCACGATCGGCGTGAGAGCGCCCCCGAGCACACCGCCCAGGTTGTAGCCCACGGCCGCACCGGTGCACCGCACCCGCGGCTCGTACAGCTCCGGCAGATACGCGGCGATCACGCCGAACATCGTCACGAACGCGATCAGCGCGACCAGGAATCCGAGGAACATCAGCAGCGGCTCGCCCGTCGACAGCAGCGCGATCATCGGGAACATCCAGAGGGCGGTGGCCGCGCAGCCAGCCAGGCACAGTGGCCGCCGTCCGTAGCGGTCGCCGAGAATCGCCACCAACGGAGTCAGTGAGCCCTTCACCACGACGGCCGCCATGATGCAGGCCAGCATGACCGTACGGCTCACCCCGAGCCGCTCGGTCGCGTAGGCGAGGGACCAGGTCGTCACCGCGTAGAACACGGCGTATCCGATCGCGAGCGCCCCCGCCGTCAGCAGGACGAGCCGCCAGTGCTCGCGCACGACCTCGGCGAGCGGCACGCGCGCGTGCTCGCGCAGTTCGAGGAACTGGGGGCTCTCCGTCAGGGAGGAGCGCAGCCACAGCCCCGCCACCGCGAGCACGCTGGCCGCCCAGAAGGGCACCCGCCATCCCCAGCTCGCGAACTGTGCGTCGGAGAGCGTCGCCGACAGCACCAGCATCACCCCGTTGGCGAGCACGAACCCCACCGCGGGTCCGATCTGAGGGAAGCTCGACCACAGCCCGCGCCGGTCGGGCGG
>NZ_LIQZ01000216.1 GCF_001418655.1 Streptomyces phaeochromogenes
GCCCAGTAGTACCGGCCGCCCCCGCCCACCAGGGCACCCCACTCGCCCGACCCGTGATACCCGAGGTCCACTCCGCGAGACGCCATTGACCGTACGCGGCCCGGCTGGCTACTTTCAGCCGCATGTTGCGTTCAGTCATGCTCACCACGCGCGGTCACATCGACCTGCTGCGGGTGGCCTCCGCCGCGTGTCGTCGCGGCCACTGACGCTCTTTCACCCGATTCACCTCTCCTGCGCCTCAGCACAAGCACACCCCCGCGTCCGCACGTCCGTCTGATCTGAGCCGGATGCCGGGACGCTGACGCGCGCCCCCGCCCCTCGCGCCTCTCGCCCCTCACGCACCCCGTGCACTCCCGCATCTCTCCTGCGGGCGCCCTCCGTCGCTCTCCTGCCGTGGAGCCCTCATGAGCATCAGCCATGCCCCGCCGGACTCTCATGGACCCGATATTTCGGGAATATCAGAGTTTGCTGACCCCAAGTCCAGTGACCCCAAGTCCAGCGAGACCGCGTCCACCGACCACGCCCTTCCCGAGCTCGAACCCATCGTCCCCGCCTCGACCCGCCGCACCCGCGTCCCCCGCTGGCTGCGCCGCACCTCCGGCCCCGTACTGCTGCTCGCCCTGTGGCAAGTCCTCAGCAGTACGGGCGTGTTGACGGCCGACGTCCTGGCCTCGCCCGGCACCATCGCGCGGGTGGCCGGCGATCTGGTCTCGGACGGGTCGCTGACGAACGCGATGGGTGTCTCGCTCCAGCGCGTCGCGGTGGGGCTCCTGCTCGGCACCGTCGTCGGTACCGGACTCGCCCTGGTCTCGGGCCTGTTCAGGATCGGCGAGGACCTCGTCGACGCGAGCGTCCAGATGCTGCGGACGGTGCCGTTCGTCGGCCTGATCCCGCTGTTCATCATCTGGTTCGGCATCGGCGAGGCCCCGAAGGTCGCGATCATCACGCTGGGTGTGTCCTTCCCGCTCTACCTCAACGTGTACGCGGGTATCCGCGGCGTCGACTCCCAGTTGATCGAGGCCGGCGAGTCCCTCGGCCTGTCGCGCTGGGGACTCGTACGGCATGTCGTCCTGCCGGGCGCCCTCCCCGGTGCCATGACGGGTCTGCGCTACTCGCTGGGCATCGCCTGGCTGGCGCTCGTCTTCGCCGAGCAGATCAACGCGGACGCCGGAATCGGCTTCCTGATGGTCCAGGCGCGCGACTTCCTGCGTACCGACGTGATCGTGGTCTGCCTGATCGTCTACGCCTTCCTCGGCCTGCTCGCCGACTTCATCGTCCGCTCCCTCGAAAGGCTGCTGCTGCAATGGCGACCGACGTTCACCGGCCGGTGACCACCGAGAAGGTCACGACCGCTCCCGCCGCGCCCGCCCCCTCCTCGGTGGTACGCGTCGAAGGCCTGACCCGCTCCTTCGACGGCCGCGCCGTCATCGACAACCTCCAACTCGACGTGAAGCCGGGCGAGTTCGTTGCCCTTCTCGGTCGCAGCGGCTGCGGCAAGTCCACGCTCCTGCGCATCCTCGCCGGGCTCGACCGCGACATCCAGGGCACCGTCCTCGTGCCGCGCCGCAAGGCCGTCGCCTTCCAGGCACCCCGGCTGATGCCGTGGAAGAAGGTGTGGCGCAACGTCCTCCTCGGACTGCCCGGAAAGCCCGAACGCGCCGTCGCCGAGCAGGCCTTGACCGAGGTCGGCCTCACCGACCGCGCCGACGCCTGGCCCAAGACGCTCTCCGGCGGCGAGGCCCAACGCGCCTCGCTGGCCCGCGCGTTGGTGCGCGAACCCGATCTGCTGCTCCTCGACGAGCCGTTCGGCGCGCTGGACGCGCTGACCCGGATCAAGGCGCAGCGACTCGTCGGCGAGCTGTGGCAACGCCGGGGCTGCGCCGTCCTCCTGGTCACGCACGACGTCGAGGAGGCGGTACTGCTGGCCGACCGTGTCCTCGTGATGGACGACGGCGTGATCGCGTACGAGACCGAGGTCGAGCTGGACCGTCCGCGGGACATCACCGACCCGCGGTTCGCCGAACTGCGCGCCGGGCTCCTGGAACGGCTGGGCGTCGACACCGCCGCCGAAGCCGCCTGAACCTCCCCTACAGACGGCTCAGTTACGCCCCACACGCACCCGAACCGCCCGGTCGAGCAACAACCAAGCGCACCCGAACCGCCCGGTCGAGCAACAACCAAGCGCACCCGAACCGCCCGGTTGCGCCACCACGCCCACATCAGAACCGTCCGGATGCGCGCCCCGCTCACCCGGACCCACCACCCCCACCCGAACACCCACCGAACGGAATCCTCATGCGACGACACCTCGTCCCCGCCGCCCTGCTCCTCCCCCTGGCCCTGCTGGCCTCGGCCTGCGGCGGGAACTCGTCGGCCAGTACCTCGACGGGCGACGGAACCGACGGGAAGGGATCGCTCACCCTCAACGTCGGTGACCAGAAGGGCGGTTCGGAAGCGGTGCTGCGGGCCGCCGGAGAACTCAAGAGCCTCAACTACAAGATCAAGTGGTCGACGTTCACATCCGGCCCGCCCCTCCTGGAGGCCGTCAACGCCAAAGCCGTCGACATCGGCGGCGTCGGCAACACCCCGCCGGTCTTCGCGGCCGGCGCCGACTCCAAGATCACCGCCGTCGCGGCCTACCGGGGCAGGTCCAAGGGAGACGCGATTCTCGTTCCCAAGGGCTCGAAGCTGAAGAAGGCCGAGGAGCTGAAGGGCAAGTCGGTCGCGGTGGCGCAGGGTTCGTCCGCGCACTACCAGCTGGTCGCCTCCCTCAAAGCGGCCGGGCTGACGCTGGGCGACGTCAAGGTGAAGTACCTCCAACCGGCCGACGCCCTGGCCGCGTTCACCTCCGGCAAGGTCGACGCGTGGGCGGTCTGGGACCCGTACACCTCCCAGGTGCTGCAGGCCGAGCAGGGCACGGTCCTGACGGACGGCGACGACGTGGTCAACGGGCTCACCTTCCAGGTGGCGGCGCCCGGAGCGCTCAAGGACAAGAAGAAGGCCGCGGCGATCCGCGACTACCTGGACCGGCTGCGGAGGGCGCAGGACTGGGTCTACGAGCACCCCGAGGAATGGGCCAAGGTCTGGGCGAAGGACACCGGGCTGCCCTACGAGGTGGCGCTGGCCTCGGTGAAGCGGACCAACGCGACCAGGGTCCCGGTGGCCATCGACAAGCCGCTCATCGCCTCCGAGCAGGAGATCGCGGACACGTTCACCGACCTGAAGCTCATCCCCCGCAAGGTCGACTTCGGCGACTTCGTGGACACCCGCTTCAACGGCGACCTGCCGCCGTCCACCACCACTCCCCGCCCCTCGAAGGAGTCGTGACGTCATGACCGTACATCTGCACTGGTTCCTGCCGACGGGCGGCGACGGCCGCACCCTCGTGGACCGGCACGCCTACGCGGCCAACCCCGTCGACCGCACCCGGCCGGTCAGCGGGGTGCGTGCGCCCGACATCGAGTATCTGACCCAAATCGCCAAGGCCGCCGAGCAGTTGGGCTTCGAGGCGGTGCTCACGCCGACCGGTACGTGGTGCGAGGACGCCTGGCTGACGACGGTGGCGCTGGCCCAGCACACCGAGCGGCTGAAGTTCCTGGTCGCGTTCCGGCCCGGCGTCATCTCGCCGACCCTCGCCGCCCAGATGGCGGCCACGTACCAGCGCATCACCCGGGGCCGGCTGCTCCTGAACGTCGTCACCGGCGGCGACTCCACCGAGCAGCGCCGCTTCGGCGACCAGCTCGGCCACGACCAGCGGTACGCGCGCACGGACGAGTTCCTGTCCGTCGTACGAGGGGTGTGGGGCGGGCAGCCGTACGACTTCGACGGGGCGCACTACCAGGTCGAGGGCGGGCTGACCGCGCTGCCGCCGGATCCGCTGCCGGAGATCTTCTTCGGCGGCTCCTCGGCTGCCGCGGGGCCGGTCGCGGCGCGGCACGCTGATGTGTATCTGACCTGGGGCGAGCCCCCGGAGCAGGTCAAGGAGAAGATCGACTGGATCCGATCGCTCGCCGAGCGCGAGGGGCGTACGGTCCGGTTCGGCATCCGGCTGCACACCATCTCGCGGGACTCGTCGGCCGAGGCGTGGCGGACGGCGGGTCGTCTGCTCGACGACCTCGATCCGGAGTCCATCGCCGCCGCGCAGGCTGCGCTCGGCCGCAGCGAGTCCGTCGGCCAGCAGCGCATGCTCGCGCTGCACGGCGGTTCGTCCGACCGGCTGGAGATCTCCCCGAATCTGTGGGCGGGCGTGGGGCTCGTACGCGGCGGCGCCGGGACCGCCCTGGTCGGCAGCCATGCCGAGGTCGCCGACCGGATCGAGGAGTACCACGCGCTGGGCGTCGAGCACTTCGTGCTGTCCGGGTATCCGCATCTGGAGGAGGCGTACTGGTTCGGGGAGGGGGTGATTCCCGAGCTGGCCGTGCGGGGGCTGTTGTCGCGGGTTCCCGCCTCCGGGGCGCCGATTCTCGTCGCCGGCGGTCGCTGAGCGTCCGGCCGAGCGGTCGGGCGAGCGGTCGGGCGCGAGTGCCGGTTCGACGTCTGCGGGCCGCCCTCGTCCGGGGACCGTCCGTGGCTGGTCACGCGGTTCCCCGCGCCCCTTTCGGGACGTCCGCAGAGGCCGGGAAGATCCGTGCACGCGGCGGGGTTGGTAGAAGCGTGAACAACACCGGAGCTCAGGCGGGGGCAGTGCGGGAAGTCGACGTCGTCGTGGTCGGCGCCGGGCAGGCCGGACTGTCCAGCGCCTATCACCTGCGGCGCACCGGCTTCGAGCCGGAGCGGGACTTCGTGGTCCTGGACCACGCTCCGCGAGCGGGCGGGGCGTGGCAGTTCCGGTGGCCGTCCCTCACGTACGGCAAGGTGCACGGGATGCATTCCCTGCCGGGGATGGAGCTGACCGAGGCGGATCCGGCGCGGCCGTCCTCCGAGGTCATCGCG
The DNA here is from genome assembly GCF_001418655.1 of Streptomyces phaeochromogenes. Taxonomy (GTDB): domain Bacteria; phylum Actinomycetota; class Actinomycetes; order Streptomycetales; family Streptomycetaceae; genus Streptomyces; species Streptomyces phaeochromogenes. Next base: position 4,933 of record NZ_LIQZ01000216.1, read on the forward strand.
GAGTACTTCGACACCTACGAGCGCACCTTCGACCTCCGGGTGCGGCGGCCGGTCGACGTGAAGGCCGTGCGCGAGGGCGAGGCGGGCCGGCTGCTCGTCGAGACCTCCGACGGTACGTGGTCGACGCGGGCGCTGATCAACGCGACGGGCACCTGGGACCGGCCCTTCTGGCCGCGCATTCCCGGTCAGGAGACCTTCCGGGGGCGGCAGTTGCACACGGCCCAGTACCCGGGTCCCGAGGAGTTCGCCGGGCAGCGGGTCGTCGTGGTCGGCGGGGGCGCGTCAGGTACGCAGCATCTGCTGGAGATCGCGCCGTACGCGGCCGGGACCACCTGGGTGACACGGCGTCCGCCGGTGTTCCGCGAGGGTCCGTTCACCGAGGACGTGGGCCGGGAAGTGGTCGCGCTCGTGGAAGAACGGGTCCGTCAGGGTCTGCCGCCGAAGAGTGTCGTGTCGGTGACCGGGCTGCCGCTCAACGACGCGATCCGGCAGGGCATCGAGGACGGCGTCCTGGACCGGCAGCCGATGTTCGACCGGATCACTCCGGACGGCGTGGAGTGGGACGACGGGCGTCGCGTGGCCGCCGACGTCATTCTGTGGGCGACCGGTTTCCGCGCCGCGATCGACCATCTGGCGCCGCTGCGGCTGCGCGAGCCCGGCGGCGGCATCCGTGTCGAGGGGACCCGCGCGGTCGCCGATCCGCGGATCCATCTGGTCGGGTACGGGCCGTCGGCCAGCACGATCGGAGCCAACCGCGCCGGGCGCGCGGCGGTGCGGGACATCAGGCGGCTGCTGGCGGTCGCCCCGGACACTGCCTCGACCGCCGCCCCGGACGTCACCTCGACCGCCGCCTCGAATGTCACCTCGACCACCGCCCAGACCGGCACCTCGAAGGTCGTGCCGGTGGGGTGACGTCAGCCCGACTTCGCGGGCGCGCTCTTGTTGGTGCGGTTGAACTCCGCGACGTTCCTCCGGTGCTCCTCGTAGTCGGCGGTGAAGCGGGTGTCGCCGGGCTTGACGGTGACGAAGTAGAGCCAGTCGCCCTGGGGCGGGGCGACCGCTGCCCGCATCGCCTCCTCGCCGGGGTTGGCGATGGGCGACGGCGGCAGCCCCATGCGCACGTACGTGTTGTACGGGCTGTTGAGCCGCGTGTCGTTCTCGCTGGTGCGGAGGGTGTTGCGGTTCAGCGCGTAGTTGATGGTGGAGTCCATCTGCAGCGGCATGCCGCGGTCGAGCCGGTTGTAGACGACCCGGGCCACCTTGCCCATGTCCTTCTTGGTGGCCGCCTCGGCCTGGACGATGCTCGCGACGGTGACGGTCTGATAGACGTTCATCGCGTTCCGCTCGGCCCCGGCCGTGACCGTCCCGCCGCCGAACCTCTTGTTCGCCGTGTCGACCATGTACGTCAGCAGGGACACCGGGGTCGACTTCTTGTCGATGGGATACGTGGCCGGGAACAGATACCCCTCGGGGTTGCCGCTCGCGTCGTTCGGAAGCTTGAGGTTCGCCTTCTCCAAGGACTTCTTCGTGGTGCCCCCGGGCAGGGCGAGGACCTTGTCGACGGCCTCGTACACCTGGCCGGCGCGCCAGCCCTCCGGGACCACCAGGGCGAGCGGTTCCTTCTTCTCGTCCGTGCTCAGCAGCGGCACCGCCACGGCGGTGGCCGCCACGACGGCGCCGGTCACGATGAGGGCGGTCCGGCCCCGGCTCGTCAGTCGAATCGTTCTCCGTGGCCGACTGGGCGGCGTGTAGATCTGCATGCGGGCACGGTAACCCGCATATCGCCATAATCTCGACATATATTCATCTTGTTGGCTCCAGTTGGGCGTCTCTGCGGACCAGTGCGGCGTAGCGGCCCTCGCGCTCCAACAGCTCCTCGTGCGTGCCCCGTTCCGCCGGTCGACCACCGTCCAGGACCACGATCTGGTCGGCGCCCCGAATGGTGGACAGCCGGTGCGCGATGGTGAGGGTGGTCCGGTTGGCCGACAGGGCGTCGATGGCCTCCTGAACGGCTCGCTCGGTGCGGGTGTCCAGGGCGCTGGTCGCCTCGTCGAGGATGAGGACCGGCGGGTCCCGCAGGATGGTGCGGGCGATGGCCAGGCGCTGCTTCTCGCCACCGGAGAACCGGTGTCCGCGCTCCCCCACCACCGTGTCGTACCCGTCGGGCAGCGACGCGATGTGGTCGTGGATCTGCGCGGCCTTCGCGGCCTCGTGCAGCTGCTCGTCGGTGGCGTCCGGCTTGGCGAACCGCAGGTTCTCGGCGACCGTGGCGTGGAAGAGGTACGTCTCCTGGGAGACGACGCCGATCCCGCGGGCGAGGGTGTCGAAGTCCAGGTCGCGCACGTCCACCCCGTCGAGCGTGACACGGCCGCCCGTGACGTCGTACAGACGCGGCACCAGATAGCTGAGCGTGGACTTGCCCGCGCCGGTCGCGCCGACGACGGCGAGGCTGCCGCCCGCGGGGACGGTGATGTCGATGCCGTCGAGGATGGGGCCGCTCTTGTCGTCGTAGCGGAACTCCACGTCCTCGAAGCGCACCTCGCCCTTGACCTGGTCGAGGTGGATCGGGTCCTCGGGCTCGGTGATGTCGATGGGCAGGTCGAGGTACTCGAAGATGCGCTGGAACAGGGCGAGCGAGGTCTGGATCTGGACGCCGGTGGAGAGCAGGCTCACGGTCGGCCGGAAGAGGCCCTGCTGGAGCGAGACGAAGGCGACGAGCGTGCCGATGGAGATGGCGGGCCCGCCGAACTGGAGGGCTATCCCCGCGGTCCAGTAGATGACGGCCGGCATCGCGGCCATGACGATCCCGATGACGGCCATCCGCCAGCGGCCCGCCATGTTCGACCGGACCTCCAGGTCGACGAGGCCCTCGGACTCGTCGGCGAAGGAGCGGGTGAGCGAGTCCGAGCGGCCCATCGTGCGGCCGAGCAGGATGCCGCTGACGGAGAGCGACTCGGTGACGGTGGCGGCCATGGCGGCCATCTGCTTCTGGCGCTCGGTGGTGATCTTCTTGCGTTCGTTGCCGACGCGGCGGCTGATCCACACGAACACCGGCAGCAGAAGCAGCGAGACGACGGTCAGCCGCCAGTCCAGAGCGATCATCGCGACGATCGTGGCGATGACGCTGGTGAGGTTCGAGACAAGGGAGGTGGCGGTCGAGGTGACCGTGGCCTGCATGCCGCCGATGTCGTTCGCGATGCGCGACTGGACCTCGCCCGTGCGGGTCCTGGTGAAGAAGGCGAGCGACATGCGCTGCAGCCGGCCGTAGACGGCGGTGCGCAGGTCGTGCATGACGCGCTGGCCGACCGTCGTGGAGATGAGGGTCTGCAGGACTCCGAAGACACCACCGAGGACGGCACTGAGGACCATGCCGAGCGCGAGCAGGCTCAGCAGGCCTGTGCGACCCTGCGGGATCGCGGTGTCGAGGATCTCCTTGAGCAGGAAGGGCGTGGCGACCGAGACCAGGGACGCGGCGCCCACGAGGAGGCCTACGACGGCCAGTCGGCCGCGGTAGGGACGGAAGAGCTTGAGAATGCGGCGCACCTGCCGGGGTTGTCCTTCCTCGACAGGTGGCGGTGTCCAGTTGATGTCGTCGCGGGGCATGGGCTCCTACGGAGGGTGAGAGAACGATGACTGACGGAGCATAGCTCATTGTTACCTATACTCACAATGAACAAGGTCCTGATATTGTTCCCGTCATGGACACCCCCGACGCCGACGGCCTGCTCGCCGAGCAGCTGCTGCGGTTGACCCGCCGTGTGCACCGCATCCAGAAGCGTCAGCTGGAGAAGCGCGGGCTCGGCATCACTCCGGCCCAGTCCCGGCTCCTGCGCACCCTCGCGCACTACGGCTCACCGCCGCGCATGGCCGATCTGGCCGAGCGCCTGGAAGTGGTGCCCCGGGCCGTGACGACGCTGGTCGACGGTCTGGAGGCGAGCGGCAAGGTGCGTCGCGTGCCGGACCCCACCAACCGCCGGGTGATCCGCATCGAGCTGACGGACGACGGCCGCGGGGCTCTGCGCGAGCTGCGCGCCGCGCGGCGGACCGCGGCGGAGGACATCCTGGCGCCGCTGTCGGACGACCAGCGCAAGGTGCTCGGGGGACTGCTGGACACGCTGGTGGACGGAATGGGCGCGGTGGAGCCGCCCAAGCGCGACTGTTGAGCGGGCGGTGCCGACAGGCGCGCCAGGAGGGGTGAGGGGTCCGTTTCCGCTGCGGACCGCAGGTCGGCGCATGCCCGCTCCATACGTGGGCCGGGCCGGCGGAGGCTCCGCGCCACCCCCTCACCCACGCGCACGGAAGTCCAAAGACCCAGCCCCGGAAGTCCAACTCCCTGGCCACTTCGGCCCCTTGCGACCCGGTCGGCCCCCTAGGAGGGTGACAGCGCGCCGAACCCGCGCACACCCACCGAGGAGGTCCGATGCACGACGAGCACGCGACACCGGAACCCGACGAGAACCCCGAGGGCTACTCCCGACGCTCGGTCCTGCGCACGGCCGGAGCCGCCGGAGCGGGTCTGGGGATCGGCGCGCTCGCGGGTGGGGGCACGGCTCACGCGGCCGAGCCGGGGACCGCGGCGGAGGCCGCACCCGGGGCAGCGGTGGAAACCGAGGCCGCCGCGCCCGCCGCGAAGGGCAGAACCATGATCGGCGTGCCCTTCGTGGGGCGCGGCACCGTACGGGTGGGGATCATCGGGCTCGGCAACCGCGGCAACGGCATGATCGACCTGTTCCTCGCCCTCGACGGAGTCCGCGTCGTCGCGCTGTGCGACCCGGTCAAGGACAAGACCGCGAGCGCCGCGGCCAAGGTGGTGGCCGCGGGACAGCCCGCCCCGGCGACGTACACGAAGGGCGATCACGACTTCGTCGGTCTGTGCGAGCGCGGCGACCTCGACTTCGTGTACGTGGCGACGCCCTGGGACTGGCACTTCGAGATGGCGAAGACGGCGATGCTCAGCGGCAAGCACGTCGGCGTGGAGTGTCCGATCGCGATGCGCCTCGACCAGCTCTGGGAACTGGTCGACCTCTCCGAGCGCACCCGCAGACACTGCATGCAGCTGGAGAACTGCTGCTACGGCAGGAACGAGATGCGGGTCCTGCGCATGGCGCACAACGGGAAGTTCGGCCGGCTGCTGCACGGCGCGGGCGCCTACAACCACGATCTGCGGGGCCTGATGTTCGACCCGGACTACTACGAGGGTCCCTGGCGACGACTCTGGCACACCCGGCTGCGCGGCGACCTCTACCCGAACCACGGCTTCGGACCCGTCGCCAACTACATGGACGTCAACCGCGGTGACCGTGTCACGCACGTCTCCAGCTTCGGCACGCCCTCCCTCGGACTGGCCGAGTACCGCGCGGCGAACATGCCGCCGGGCGACCCGAGCTGGAAGGAGACGTACATCGAGAGCGACCGGACCATCAGCCTCGTACAGACCGCGAAGGGGCGGGTGATCCGGCTCGAACACGATGTGTCGACGCCACATCCCTACTCGCGGATCAACAGTCTCGGCGGCACGAAGGGTGTCTTCGAGGACTACCCGGAGCGGATTTACCTAGAGCCGGACCACACGGATGACGCCTGGGGCGACTTCGGGGCGTACGCCGACTGGGATCACTGGCTGTGGAAGGAGCACTCCAACCCGCCCGGCGGACACGGCGGGATGGACTACATCATGCTGTTCCGGCTGATGCAGTGCATGCGGCTCGGGCTCGTCCCGGACTTCGACGTGTACGACGCCGCCACCTGGACCGCGCCTGTGCCACTGAGCCATGCCTCGATCAAGGCGCACGGGGCACCGCAGGCGATCCCGGACTTCACGCGCGGGCTGTGGAAGAAGGAGCGGCCGGGGGTGGACTCGCAGAAGCCGCAGGGGTGATTGGACGGGAGTGACCCCGGAGGACCCGCCCCGGGGTCACTCCCGGGGGCGGGCCCTCCGGGGGCCTTCGGGAGTCCTTCGGGGGCCTCTGGGATGGGAAGCGTGGGGCCCGGCGTCGAGCGGATGCGCCGGGCCCCGGCGCTCAACTCACCTCGCCCGCGGGCTCCTTGGCCAACGAGGCCTTGGACCCGGCTGGTTCCTCCGCCGCGTCCGCGGGTTCCTCGCCCGCGCCCGCCTTCGGGTCGCCGTCGGCGGGCGTCACGTCCTCCTCCACGAACGCGATCTCGCCGTCGAGCATCTTCTTCGCCCGGTCCATGTCCAGTGCGCCCTCCCAGCGGGAGACCGCGAAGACGGCGACGCAGTTGCCGAGCAGGTTGGTGACGACGCGCATCGAGTCCATGATGCGGTCGACGCCGAGCAGCAGGGCCACGGCCCCTGCGGGGATGGCGCCGAGCGAGGAGGCGGTCGCCGACAGGGCGAGGAATGCCGAACCGGGGATGCCGGCCATGCCCTTGCTGGTCAGCATGAGCACCAGGATCACGGTGACCTGCTGGCTCAGGCTGAGGTCGACGCCCACGGCCTGCGCGATGAACAGGGTGCCTATGGAGAGGTAGATCGAGGCGCCGTCGAGGTTGAAGGAGTACCCCGTCGGCAGCACCAGACCCACCGCGTCGTCACGGGCGCCCGCCTGGCGGAGCTTCTGCATCATGCGGGGCATGACCGTCTCGCTGGACGCGGTGCCGAGCGCGAGCAGCAGCTCCGCGCGCGTGTAGCGGACGAACTTCCACAGGCTCAGCCCGGTGACCAGCTTCAACGCGACGGCGAGCAGCACGAGGAAGACCAGCGCCACTGCGTAGCAGAGGACGATGAGCTTGCCGTACGTCTTCATGACGCCGAGGCCGTACTCCCCCACCAGGTGGACCATCGCGCCGAAGACGGCGAGCGGGGCGAGCTTCATGACGAAGCCGACGATCGCGAAGATGATCTCCTGCGCCTGCTCGATGGCAGGCAGGATCGCGGGCACCTTGGTGTGGCCGAGGTGGAGCAACGCCGCGCCGGTGAGGCACGCCAGCACCAGGACCTGCAGCAGCGAGTTCTCGGCGAAGGCACCGACCGCGCTCTGTGGCAGCGCGTTGAGGATGAACTCGGTGGTCGTCGGCAGCGCACCGCCGGCCGTCTTGTCGTCGACCGCCGAGGCGTCGAGCTTCGACGGGTCGACGTTCATGCCCGAGCCGGGGGCGAAGACGTTCGCGGCGATCAGGCCGATGAGCAGCGCAGCCGTGGAGGCGATCTCGAACCAGATCAGGGCCTTGAGCCCGATCCGCCCGAAGGCCTTCAGGTTGCCGGCCTTGGCGATGCCGACGACGACCACACAGAACACGAGCGGCGAGATCACCGTCTTGATGAGGCGCACGAAACCGTCGCCGAGCGGCTGGAAGGTCGTGGCCGTGTCCGGCCACAACCTTCCGACGACGATTCCGAGTACGAGCGCGCAGGCGACCTGCGCGAACAGTGAGGTACGCAAGATGCGTGCGACGCGTCGCGGGGACGATACAGACGGCGGCACGGGCACTCCTCCAGGGGGACTTCTGGGATGCGGAAAGCGGATTCCGCGGTGATCACTATCGGGGGAGTTTGCTACCGCCGGAGACCTCGATGTGACATGCGTGTAAATCATCGAGGATGTGGCACGTCCCACACCTGGCCGTTCAGCAGTCCGTGCGGTCCTCGGTGAGCGTCCCCTGCACGGTCACCAGCGTCCGGTCGTGGCAACCGCCCGATCCGTACAGCCGGTGGCGCTCACTGGTCGTGCCGACCGCGTGCCGCTGGTCGCGCGGCACGTTCGCCGTATACGTGGCGTCGCCCTCGTAGCTGTCGTCGAGCCGGGACCACGCCGTGCGCCGGCCGCCTCGCGTCTCCTCGGCCGCGGCCCGGTCCCCCAGCGAGAGCACGGTCCGCAGCCGGTCGCCCGCGCCGAGTGTCGTGGTGCCGTCCATGGTGTAGGTGCGGTGCGTCCGGGTCGACCTGGCGGGCCCGTGCCCGTCCACGGTGACCGTCTCGTCGTCGGTCCAGGTCCCCTTGAGCGCGTCGGTGTTCTCGCCGTCGGTCCAGCGGTGCACGGAGGTGTTGGCCAGCCTGCGCTCGACGGTGGTCCTCACGCGGCCGTGCGAGGTGTCGACGTACCCGGCCACGGTCAGCCGGTGCCCTGCCTCGGTGTCGAGACGGTGCTCCGAACCCGGCGTGTACGTCGAGGAGTTGTCGAGGTCTCCCGCCCTGTGCCCGGTGAGCTTCCCGGTGACGTGCTTGCTCTTCGCGTCCTGCCAGACGAGGACGTTCACCGGTGCGCTCCAGCCTGCCTGGCCCTCGGGAACGCCCACTACGGAGACGTCGATCCGGTGCGGTCGGCCGTCGTTGAGGAGTCCGGCGAACGGTGTGAGGTCGTACTCGACGGGCTTGATGTCGAAGGCGCGCGGGCCCGGAATCACGTACCAGAGGAAGGGGTTGGACCAGCCTCCGGTCCACACGGTCGGGAACGGCGCCGCGATGCCCGCGAGCCGGCCGTCGACCTTGATCTGCACCTCGCGGTAGGGGCCGTCGCCGGCCTTGCAGGAGTACGGCGCGGCGTCGGGCACCGTCAGATACCAGTACTCCTCGCAGCCGCCGCCCGACCCTGTGGCGTATACCTCGGCGACGATGCGTTCACTGTTCCGGGGCGTGATGAGGGTGCCGTCCTGGAGGGTGAGGACGCGATCGGGGGTCTTCTTCGCGGCGGGCGCACCCGTGTGGAGCGTGGCGGCGGGCCCGGCCGCATAGAAGGTGAGCGTGACCTTGACGTCGATGATGCCCGTGTAGGTGTCGTCGACGACGTTCCCGATGAGCATCTCGACGTCCTGGTCCGCCCGGAACGTGTCGCTGTAGCGCGTGACGTCCTTCTCCACCGACCACTCGATGCCGTCGGGCGAGGGCTGCGGCGTGGACGTACGGAAGACCTCGACCCCGCCGATGTGCAGATAGCCGAGCCGGTCGAACTGCCGTCCCTTGACCTTGCCTTCCAGGCGCAGGACGACCTTGCTCCAGCGGTCGCCGCAGCCTCGCGGGGGCGCGTAGGTGCCCTTGTAGGGCGTGAAGTCACGGAACTGCGCCTCGGCGACGGTGACGTCGCAGGACTTGGTGTCCGGTCGGGTGACCGGCGGGGCGGCGGTGACCGGGTCGTGCCAGTCGGTGCCGAACTCGGCGGGCGCGTCGGCCGATTGCGCGGGGGCCGCCCCGAGGAGGGTGCTCGCCACGAGGGTCACCCCGGCGAGCATGGACATGATGATCCGTCTTCTCATGGGCGGTGTTCTACGGGGAGTTGGCCCGGGCCGCAATGCGTCCTCGGGTCATGACGGGCCTCTCGACCGGATCGGCCCCCCTCAGTACGGTGGTGCGACCGGTTGGCGGGGGGACGCTATGGATCGGGAACAGGACGACGACGCGCCGCGCGAGTTACCTCGTTTCGCCCTCGGTCCCGTGGCGGGTCTGGCGGCCGTCTTCGCCGCCGTACTGACCGCACTGTCGGGCCGATACGGGTACCACCGCGACGAGTTGTACTTCCTCGCGGCGGGCGATCATCCGGCCTGGGGGTATGTCGACCAGCCGCCGCTGACCCCGTTCCTCGCGCGGGCGGCCACCGCGCTGTTCGGGGACTCGACCGTCGCGTTGCGGGTCCCGGCGACGCTCGCGTTCGTGGCCGCCGTCTTCGTGGTCGCCCTCGTCGCACGGGAGTTGGGCGGCGACCGCAGGACGCAGGTGGTCGCGGCCGGGCTCGCGGGCGTGTCCGCACAGCCGTTGGCGGTCGGGCACCTGGTGTCGACCGCCGGCTTCGATCTACTGGCATGGTTGCTGATCTGCTGGCTGGCACTGCGCCTGCTGCGCACCGGCGACGGGCGCTGGTGGCTTGCGATCGGCCTGTGTGTCGGAGTCGGCCTGTTGAACAAGTACCTCGTGGCGCTGCTGGTCGTCGCGCTGCTCGCGGGCGTGCTCGCCGTGGGGCCACGGCGGGTGCTGCGCAGCCCGTGGCTGCTCGCCGGCGCGGCTGTGGCTCTGGCGGTGGCCGCGCCCAATCTGTGGTGG
>NZ_LIQZ01000217.1 GCF_001418655.1 Streptomyces phaeochromogenes
GTTGGGCGAGGACCGTTACCGACTGTTGCTGACGGGTCACCATATTTTGTGGGACGGCTGGTCGGTGCCGGTGTTGGTGGAGGAGTTGTTCCGGCTGTATGCGGCTGAGGCTGTGGCTGCTGGTGGTGATGCGGGTCTGCCGGTGGTGACGCCGTATCGGGAGTATCTGGCGTGGCTGGGCCGGCAGGACCGGGACGCGGCGGAGCGGGCCTGGTCGTCGGCTCTGGAGGGGCTGCCTGAACCCACTCTCGTCGCCCCCGACAACACCCACGACCGCAACCCCGTGCAGGACATGGTCCGTACGGAGATGCCGAAGGAACTCACCGAGGCACTGGCCGCGACCGGACGTCGGTACGGTGTGACGCTGAACACCGTGGTCCAGGGTGTGTGGGGGCTGTTGCTGGCGCGGCAGACCGGACGGGAGGACGTGGTCTTCGGTGCCACGGTCTCGGGGCGCCCGCCGGAGCTGGAGGGGGTCGAGCGGATGCTCGGCCTGTTCATCAACACCCTGCCGGTGCGTGTCCGGTTGCGTGCGCAGGAGTCGGTGATCGGGTTGCTGACCCGGCTCCAGCAGGAGCAGTCACAGCTGATCCCCCATCACCACTACGGCCTGTCCGACATCCAGCGCCAGAGCGGCTTCGGCACCCTCTTCGACACCACCACGGTGCTGACGAACTACCCCCTGGATCCGTCGGTCCTCGACACGGTCCTCGGTGACCTCGAAGTGCTCGACATCGACAACGAGGACGCCACCCACTACCCGCTGCGCATGGCCGTCGTGCCGGACGGGAGCACCCTCGGTCTGCGGCTGGGATACCTGCCGGACCTGTACACGCGCGACGAGGCACAGCGGATGCTCGACAGGGTCCTGCACCTGCTGGAGACGCTGGCGGCGGACCCGGAGCGCCTGGTGAGCAGCATCGACCTCCTCACCGAGGCCGAACGTCACCAACTCCTCGTGGAGTGGGGAGGTTACTGATCACGACGTGGCACTTTCCTGCCACCGGAAGAAGCGGCCATGGTATTCGCTGGCGGCCCGTGGAATTGCGCTGAAATAATCAAAACCACGGGCCACACCGCGAATTTCCGTGAGTCGAGGGAAAATCAGCCGGTGCGGCCGAAACGAGGGAACAAAAGCCAACAGGAAAGGTACGTTGTGAAGGGCCTTAGACGACTGAAGCTCGCTCTGCTCATGCCGATTGTCGCCGTTCTGACCACGGCGACTGCGGCGACGGCGGTGGCCGCGTCCCCGGTGACCGGTCACCAGACCGGCCAGGTGAACGCGTTCGGTGAGGAGGGGGCGTCGTCGGCCCACCTGGACAACACCTGGGGGCCGTGACCCGCGGCGGTGCGTCGTTCCTGCGGGCCGTCAGCCGCGCAGCCAGTTCCGCGCGACGGCCAGCGCGCCGGCCTGGAAGCGACTGCTCGCGTTCAGACGGGTCATCAGGCTGGCCGTCATCCGGCGCACGGTGCGTACGGAGACGGCCAGTTTGCGGGCGATCATCTCGTCGGTGAAACCCCGGGCCAGGAGTTCCAGTACGGCACGCTCCTGGGCGGTGAGCCCTTGTGCGTCGCGCGTACGGTCCTCGCCCAGCGGTGAGGCCTGTTCCCAGGTCCGCTCGAAGAGGGCCTGCAGGGCGCTGACCACGCCCAGGTCTTCGAGAGCGATCGCGGCAGCGTCCGCGACCTGCGGATTCACGGGAGCGATCGCGAGCGCACGGTCGTAGATGAGCAGCCGGGTCGGCAGGTGCGGCACCGTCCGCACCTGCCCGCCCCGCCGGGTCAGCCACTGCGCGTACGCGGTGGTGGCTCCGTCGTTGCGGACACTGTCGAGGTACACGTAGCGCACTCGCACACCCCGTTCCAGGACGGCGGAATCGAGCGGCTTGGCCGCTTCCAGGCTCTCGGCCGGCTGGCCTCCCCCGGTGGCGAAGACCGCGACCTCGGACGTGCAGGTGTCGGCCATGGTCCGGATGAGGGACTGGATGGCCTCCCTGCCCTCCAGCCGCCGGGTCCGCGGGTGGCGGTCGCCCGTGTCCGTCTCGGCGTACTCGGCGAGCAGTTGGAAGATCACCTGACGGCTGGTGGCGATCTCCTTCTGGCGGCGTATCAGCTCCTCTTCCTGGCGGTCGAGGAACGAGATGAGGCTGCTTCTTATCTGGGTGATCCTGCTCTTGGACACCTCGCTCTCGGGATCGAGGGAAGAGAGGTGGATCATTTTGTTGAAGGCCGCGGTCACCCTTTCGGGAGGCCAGTCGAGAGTTTCGGAAAGATCCGACACGCTGAGATTCGGGTTTTCCAGTAGCAGTCGATAAACGAATTCTTCGTCCTGGCTCATTTCTAAGCTGCCCGCCATGGCTTTCCGCTTTCCCCCTGTTGCTGTCGTTCGGCGCGAGTCCGCTTCGCGTGCCGACCGGTTATTCCGCCCCGGCGCGGAGCGGCAGAACGGAAATCATCTGGAGACCTTCGGCTCGGCGGTCGTGAGAGGTGCGCCGTCCTCGGCGTCCGGTGGCAGCACCCAGCCGCGGGCCGCCGCCAGCACGCCCGCCTGGAAGCGGCTGCGGGCACCGAGGCGGTTCATGAGCCCCGAGGTGAGGCGCCGGCCGGTGCGTACCGACACGCCGAGTCTGCGCGCGATCACCTCGTCGGTGTTGCCCGCGCAGAGCAGTTCGAGCAGCGTGTGCTCCTGGTCGGTGAACTCGTCCGCCTCGTCCGCCGCCGAACCCAGCGGCGTCGCCTGCTCCCAGACATGGTCGAAGAGGGTGAGCAGAGCCGTGACGGCGCCCGTGCCCTGGATCGCCACGGCCTCCGCGTTCGGTTGTGCGGGGTCGATGGGCACGATGGCCGAGTAGCGGTCGAAGACGATCACCTGGGGCGGCAGGCGCCGGGCCGTACGTACCTGTCCGCCCCTGGCGGTCAGCCGGTCGGCATACCGGACGGTTGCCGTGTCGTGGCGCGCCCCGTCGGGATAGACGCGGCGGACGTCGACCCCGCGGGCCAGCATCGTCGTGTCGAGCCGCTCGGCGGCCTCCAGTCGCTCGGCCGACCGGGAGTCGTTGACCTCCAGGGCCGCGATCTCCACCTCGCAGGCCGTCGCGAACTGGTCGATCCTGTCCTGTATCGCCTCCGGGCCCGGCAGCCGTACGACGTCGGGGCGGTCCTCCGGGGCGTTGTACGCGGCGATCACCTGGGTGACCGCGGTGCTGCTGGCGGCCACTCGCCTGCGGTGGTCGAGCAGGGCGGCCTCCTCGTCGAGGAGTAGCGCGGCCAGGGCCAGTTCGGGCCGTACGAGGACAGGCCGGCCGGGGCTCTCCGGCAGCAGCTGGACCAGCGAGCGCCGGGCCAGGCGGTCGATCGCGGTGGCTACCCTGCCGGTGGGCCAGCCGAGGTGTGCGGCCAGTTCGGGCACACTCATGTGGGGATTCGTCAGCATGGCCCGGTATGCGGACTCCTCGTCCGGGTGCAAGCCGAGGCTGTTGGTGAACACCGGCGTCTCCAAACTGGCCCTGCGTTCTGGCCTTGTCGCTCACTGGTCTGCTGTGGGGGGTGGGGTGCGTGAGGCGAGCGCCGGTGATTCCCCTTTCTGCGCCAGTCGTGGATCAGTCGTAGATCTCTAACGGATTGTAAAACAGTTGTTCTGATCGTGTGAGCTTAGTTTCACAAGCGCAACATTCCGGAAAATGCTCTGTTAATTAAATAAATAGACCTTTTACGTACCGGCCGGTAGGGCTCAGCCGGTGGCGGGCACGCGCCAGGCCAGGTCGGCGCCCACCGAGATGGCGGCCCGGTCGAGTGCGGTCGACGGAACGGGCGCGTCCACACAGAAGCCGGCCAGGGCGGTGGTTCCGGAGGGGTCCCGGGAGATCTGCATGGCGGCGATGTCGACGCCCTCCGCGGCGAACTCGCCGCCGATCAGGCCGACCGCACCCGGGCGGTCCGGGTAGCGCAGGAAGGTGAGGTCGCCGGAGAGCGGCAGCTCCAGCTCGTGGCCGAGCACCTCGACCAGCTTCGGCCGGAGGCGGACCCCGGTGAGCGTGCCGGTGACGGTGACGACTCGGCCGTCGGGGAAGATGCCGCGCAGGGTGGCGGCGGAACGCTGGGCGCCGCCGTCCTGCGAGGCGGTGAGCCGCGAGGTCAGACCGCACCGCCCGGCGAGCAGCGGGGCGTTCACCCGACTCACCGCTCCTGTGGCGGTCTGCTCCAGTACGCCCTTGAGGGCGGCGAGTTCCAGCGCGCCGGCGGGCAGCCCGGCGATCTCGCCCCGCAGCCGGACCTCGAGCCGGGCGGGCACACCGCCCGCGGCCCGGGTGAGGACCCGGCCGAGCCGCTCGGTCAGTGGCAGCCATGGACGCATGGTTTCCGGGACCGGACCGCCCTGGACGTTGACGGCGTCGGGCACGTGTTCCCCGGCGAGCGCGAGGAGCACCGAGTTGGCCGCGTCGATGCCCGCCCGCTCCTGGGCCTCGCCGGTGGAGGCGCCCAGGTGGGGTGTGGCCACCACGTTGTCGAGCGTGAACAGGGGTGAGTCGGTGCACGGCTCACCGGCGTACACATCGAGGGCGGCACCCGCGACGCGGCCCTCCTTGAGTGCCGCGTACAGCTCGTTCTCGTCGACGACCGAGCCGCGTGCCGTGTTCACGACGCGTACGGACGGCTTCATCCTGCGGAAGGAGTCGAAGCCGATCAGGCCCGTCGTCTCAGGAGTGCGCGGCAGATGGACGGTGAGGAAGTCGCACCGGGCGAGGAGTTCGTCGAGGGGGAGCAGCCGCACTCCGGTGGCGGACGCGTGGGCGGCGGTCACATACGGGTCGTGGGCCACCACGTCCATTCCGAAGGCGGCCATGAGCCGGGCGACGAGGCTGCCGGTACGGCCGAGGCCGACGACACCGAGGACCTTGCCGCTCAACTCCACGCCGGACCAGCGGGCCCGCTGCCAGGAGCCGTTCTTCAGCGCGGCGTCCGCCTGGGGGATGTTGCGCGCGACGGCGAGCAGCAGACCGACGGTGAGTTCGGCGGCGCTGGTGACGTCGGAGGCCGGGGCGTCGGCGACGAGGACACCGGCCTCGGTGGCGGCCGGGATGTCGACGTTGTCCAGGCCGGCCCCGGCCCGGGCGATGACCTTCAGCCGTGGTCCCGCGGCGATCGCCTCCCGGTCCATGAGGGTGGCGCCGCGCACCAGGACCGCGTCCGCTTCGGCGAGGGCGGGCAGCAGGGCGGCGCGGTCGGAGCCGTCGACGCGGCGCACGTCGACGTCGGTGCCGAGGGCATCGACGCCGGCCGGGGAGAGCTCCTCGGCGATCAGGACGACGGGGTGACGGGTCACGGAAAGTGGCCTCTCTGTGAGGGCCGGGCGGGCCCGCCCGGCGCGAAGTCGGTGCGGGGCACTCACCGCTCGTGTGCGCACCACGGCGTGGTCCGAAGCCGGAACGTGGCAACGGGGCCAGGGCCGGTGAGGGGATACCGGCCGTGGCCCCGCTGTAGGTGCACCTGTCGGTGCAGGTGACAGGTGCAGGTGATGGATGCGGGTGCGAATCGGGGTGTGGTCAGTCCGACATGGCGACCAGGACCCGCCGCGGCCCGGTGAACGGGCGGCGGCCGTGCCCGACCAGCAGGTTGTCGATGACCAGCAGATCGCCCTCGTGCCAGTCGACGTCCACCGCGTGCTCCAGGCCCCGGTCGCGCACCTGGAGCACGTACGCGTCCGGGATCGGGCTGCCGTCCGCGAAGGTCACGTACTGCGGCAGCTCGTCCGCCGGCATGATCTGCGCCAGGGCCTTGGCCGTCTCGTCACCGAGTGAGGCCGGGTGCCACTGGTCGGACTGGTTGAACCAGACCTCGGCCCCGGTCTGCGGGTGGCGGACCGTGGAGTGGCGCACCTGGCTGGTCTTGAGGCTGTTGCCCGGCCCCCAACTCCACTCGGCCTGCGCACCCTTGAGGAAGGCGTCGACCTCGCCCGGGTCGTCCGTCTCGAAGGTGTCCTGCCAGCTCTTGCCGAGCCCCCTGCCGCCGTGCAGGTTCTGCGTGTAGCGCACACCGCCGGCGAAGGCCTCGCGCACCTCGTCGTCCAGCGACTCCAGCCACAGTGCCGCGTCGACGAGCGGGGTGGCGCCGCCGGTCCCGGGCGCGACCGCGCAGTAGAAGGCGAGGCGGGTCGGCCACGCGTGGGCGTACGACATCTCGTTGTGCATCGAGATGGTGTACTCCTGCGGGTACTCCGTGGAGGTGTAGACGTTCGAACCCACCTTGGTACGCGGTGAGTTGCCGTGCACGTAGGCGAGGCGGCGCGGCAGCAGGCGGTCGAGTACCGGGTCGAGGCCGTCGGCGGGCACCTTGAACCCGCGGAAGACCACGGCCTTCTCCCGGACCAGGGTTGCGTCGAGGCCGGCGGAGTCCAGGTACTCGACGAGCGCCTCGGGACCGGCCTCGGCGCCGATGTCACCCGGCGTCACCTCGAACGGCGCCCAGCCGTTGCGGTCGCTCATGGATCGGTTCCTCTCGTGTGGGGGCGCGTGAATCAGCCGGTGGTCGGCGGGGCGAGCCGGGACAGGAAGGCGTTGTACCAGAACACCGAGTTGCCCTCGCTGTGGACGGCGTACAGCGAGCCGTCGGGGGTGGTGGTCAGCTGATCGACCTGGGCGCCCTGGGTGAGGGAGGTGTCCTGTACCCATGCGGTGCCGTTCCAGCGGACCAGCTTCGGGGACCCGTAGAGACCGGCGTAGAGCTGACCGTTGTGGTACGCGAACTTCGGCCAGGACGCCGGAGTGTCATGGCGGGTCCAGGTCTTGCCGTTCCCCTGGCTCACCTTGCTGCCGGAGGCGATCCACACGTCGTTCGGCCCGTTGCTGATGACCTCGTTCAGGATGTACATCTGGCCGGGGGTCTCGGGAACGGGCACCTCGCGCCACTCGGTGCCGTCGTAGTGCATGGCGAGCGGCTGGTAGTCGCCCGTGGTGTCGCCCTTGTCGCGGTAGCCGACGGCCCAGATGTCGGTGTCGGAGTTGACGTCGACGGCGTTGAACTGGCCTTCGATGCCGGTGAGCTTGGTGGTCTTCCAGGCGCTGCCGTCCCAGTGGGTCGCCATCGGGTGCCAACCGCCGTCCGTGGCACGGTAGTTGCCCACCGCCCACACGCTGTTCCGGCTGACCGCCTCGGCGTCGAGGACCTCGGCGTTCTTGGGCTCCGGATTCAGGTTCGACGTCCACTTGGTGCCGTCGTAGTGGTTGAACCGGTAGCTGCCCGTCGCCGCGTATCTGCTGCCGAAGACCCACAGGTCGTTCACGCCGGTGCCGGCCAGCACGCCGACCTCGGCGTCGGACGGCGGGGTGGTCTGCTTCCAGGTGCCGCCCGTGCGCTGCCACAGCTTGGGAGAGGAACTGCACTCGTCGAAGCAGAAGGGCACGCTCTTGGCGTAGGCGTCCTTGTTGTCGAAGGGCAGGACGCTGATGCTCGCGTACGTGGTGGGCACGGTCAGCGACTCCCAGGGCTCCGCGGCGCTCGCGGGCGACGCGACGAGGCCGACAGCCGCGGCCGTGGCCGCGGCCACGGCCACGGCGAGACCCGAGGCGGTGTGCCGCCCGAGGGAGGTGCTCTTGGTCATGTGTGCTCCCGTGTTCGTTTCCGGCGGGTGTGCGTACGGTCGTGATGTGACGTCACGTGTCACGGCAGGAAGCCCTCCACTTCCACTCCGAGGCCCTGGGCGCGGGCGGCGCCGAGGACGGCGTCGGCCAGGGCGATGTCAAGCACGCCCAGTCCGAACGGCGCGTAGACGACCGTGCGGTCCGGCTCAGGGGTGAACGCGCCCTCGGTGTCCTCGTCCAGGAGCAGTCGGCCGATCGCCGGATCGATGAAGTCCCGGTGTCCCGCGGCCTGCACGGCGAGGTCGAGCGAGGTGCGCTCGCGCACCGCGTGATCGACGTCGTCGACGATGTTGTGCGCGTCGAGCAGCGACTCGGGCAGCAGGTCGCGCAGCGAGATGTGCAGCACGACCGTGCCCGGCACGGCCGCCTTCAGATCCAGGTGCGGTTCGATGGCGGACGTGGCGATGGACACCAGTCCGTGCGCGGCGAGCGCCTGCTCCGCGCTGTCCAGCGTGACCACCTCGGCCTCCGGGAGCACCACGGCTGCCCGGGCGGCGAAGTCGGCGGCCCGCCGCGGCGAACTGTCGTACAACGACAGCGTCCTCAGGCCGGGCAGAGCCGCCCGCACATGGCGCAGGATCTCCAGGTTGATGACTCCGCAGCCGATCAGCGCCAGGCCGTCCGGGCGACGGCCGCGGGTGAGCAGCTCGGCGGCGAGCGCGGCGCTGGCGGCGGTGCGCGTGGCGGAGATCAGCGAGCCCTCGATCAGGGCCTCGGGCCGGCCGGTCTCCAGCGAGTTGAGGATGATCGCCGCGCTGGCCCGCTCGATACCCCGATCGATGTTGGCGGGGAAGGACGCGATCCACTTCATGCCCCCGGCCGGGTTGTCCCCGCCCAGGTAGGCGGGCAGGCCGATGATGCGGTTGCGCGGCTGCCCGGGGAAGCGGAGAAACACGGAGTGCGGCACCGCGGTGTCGCCCTGCGCATGGATGCGGTAGGCGTCGGCCACGGTCCGGATGTTGTCGAGTTCGCGGCCGTCGAGGATCTGCGCGACCTCGGAGTGTCGCAGGATGAGCATGACGGGATTCAGTCCTTCCAAAGGTGCGCGACGGCCTGGGAACACAGCCGGCGCCGACACGTCGGAACGGAACGTGTCGAGGTCGAGAGCGCGATCACCGCCACGCGGCCCGGGAGGCGGAGACAGCCGGTCCGGACGTCTCCCGCAAGCACCGGAATTCCCCGCACGGCTCACCGGGCATGACGGTCACCTCCCGTGATCGATCCTGCGGGGAGCCCCTATCAAGGGCCTATACCGCCGGTATGCCGTCGCCCTCGGGCGTGGGCGGGTCCGAGGCGGGGTGGGCGGCGAACGCGAACGACAGCCGGCGGGCCGGAGCGAACAGAGCGGTCCCGGCGGCCGACGCGCTTCGAGTATTGCTCCGGGATTGAACGCCTGGAGACGGTCACGGTGGCCTTGTGGGAACGGCGGTGACGAGTGGTCGGCCCATGACAGCTACGAGGAGCTGGGCCGGGCACGACGCTGCCCGGAGGCTTTCTGGCCATCGCGATTTCGAGCTCTTCCAATCACCACGAACTGGGGAGAATCATGAGACGTACGAATGGCGCCACTCGCGTCCTGCTTTCGGCGGCACTGATGGCGACGCTGGCCGGTGCCGTGGCGCCCACCGCCGCCGCCGCTGACCGGGCGGCCTGTGTATGGACACCGGCCATCCTGCCGCTGCCCGCCGGCGCGCTCACGGGCGAAGTGGTCGCGACCGACGGAAGTGGTGGTTACGCGGGCACGATTTCGTACGGCGCGGATTCCGAAGAGGGTGGCCGCGCCGTGCTGTGGAAAAACGGAGAGTTCACCGACTACGGCAACCTGGCCGATCCCGAATACCAGAACTGGGTCACTGTCGGAGGAGTGAACGACGCCGGGACGGTCGCCGGAACCGCCTACCGGCAGGCGGACGGACTGCCCAGCGCCATCCGCTCGCGCAACGGCAGGATGGAGCGCCTGCCCGAACTGCCCGGTGCCGACGCTTCGATGACGGAAGGCATCAACGACCACGGGGACATCGTCGGCGCCGTCGAGACGACGGTCGACGGCGGGCCGCACTGGAATCCGGTCATCTGGCCTGCCGACAAGCCCGGAACAGTGGTGGAACTGACCGGATTGCCCGACGCGGAGGCCGTTGCCGTCGGTATCGACCAGGACGGCACCGCGTTGGTCGAGGTGGACCACGACTTCGGGCGGGTCCCGTATCTGTGGAAGGACGGTGAGGTGCGCCAACTGCCCCTCCCCGACGGGGCGTACGACGTCATCACGCGCGGAATCTCCAACGGCCGTGTCATCGGCCAGGTCTCCTACGAAACGGGTGACGACTCGCGAAGCGTGCTGTGGGACCGCGACGGCCTGCCGAAGGTTGTCGAGCGGGGCGAGGATGTCTCGGGCATCAACCGCGACGGTCGGATAGTCGGCCGCACCGACGATCCCAGCTGGCGCGAATTCGGCGTGTGGCAGGGGACGACGCTGGGTTCCACGCTGAGCTACGCTCCCGACCGCGGGCTTGAACTCGCTGTTTCCAGCGACGACGGCACGGTCGCCGGCCGGAGCTGGAAGATTCCCGAGGGCCGGGACGAGCCGACCGTCTGGTCCTGCCGCTGAGCGACTTCGCAGGCCGCGCCCATGTCCTCCTGGGCGCGGCCTCCGGTCGCCTTCGGATGCTTTGAGAACCGACCGTGCCCGCATCTCCGCTTGCCGTGCCGGCCACGGGATCGACTACGGCATGCTTCGTCGGCGGCGAGGCGGTCCGGGTCGGTGGTGAGTCCGTCGTAACTGGTGCTGTTCCAGAACGAACACTGGTGCCGGTCCGCGTACACCTTGGACTTCAGGGCCCGGCTGTCATCACCGGGGAGCAGGGACATGTACTTGCCGCTGCGGTATGACGGCCAGGCTGCCGGCCCTGCGGTCGTGGGGTTCGCGTGCTTCACGAACGCGCCCCAGTAGCGCACCATCGCCGTGGACAGCTGCTGTTGCTCCGGAGTCAGCGACTTCGAGGTCTCCATGGGCCACAGGTAGCCGAGCTCGCTGGCATGAGGGCGCCTTCGCCCCCCCTCGTACGCGAGGCCGGCCTGGAATTCCGCCGGCTCCCCGCCGACACCCGGGCCCACGGAGGCGTCAGGGGCAGCCGTGATCTGATGCGCGCCGCCGCCGCGTTCACCACCGAACTGGGCCGGGGATTCGCCGATGTCATGGCCGACGGCGAACCGGACCCGCTCCTGCTCTCGACCACCACGGCCCCGCTCGGCCGGCATCTCGCCGAGGCCACGGGCGTACGGAGCCTCGGCGTGTACCTCCAGCCCACCGCACCGACCGGCGACTTCCCGCCCGCTGTCCTCCCGGGCTCCCGTTCGCTGGGCCGCCCCGGCAACCGGGTGGCCGGTCGTTTCGCCCTCCGCATGACCGACCGCGTCCACGAACAGGCGGCCCGGGACCTGCGCCACCGCCTGCGACTGCCCCGCTCGCCGCCTCCGCGATGCGCCGACGGCAGGAACGGGCCAACTGGCCGATCCTGTACGGCTTCAGTACGGCACTGCTGCCACGCCCCGCCGACTGGCGCCCCGGACTGGAGATCGCCGGAAACTGGTGGCCCCACGTCGACCCCGCCGACCGGCTGTCCCCGGACCTGGAGGACTTCCTCGCGGCCGGACCCCGTCCAGCCCTCATCACCTTCGGCAGCATGGCGGCGGGCGAAGGGGACCGCCTGAGCGAGATCGCCGTACGGGCCCTGCGGCGCGCCGGGCTGCGCGGCATCCTCCAGTCGGGCAGCGCCGGGCTCGCGGCGGACGACGACGACATCCTCACGCTCGGGGACGTACCGCACACCCTGCTGTTCCCCCGGCCGGCCGCGGTGGTCCACCACGCCGGGGCGGGCACCTCGGCGGCTGCGCTCCCGCCGGAGTACCCGCGGTGACCGTCCCGGTGACCGCGGACCAGCCGTTCTGGGCCCGGCGACTGGCCTCGATCGGCGCCGCCACCACCCCGATCCCCTTCCACTCCCTCACCGCCGAACGCCTCACCGACGCACTCGACCACGCCACAAAGCAGCAGACCTACGCCCGAGCCGCCGCGACCGCGGCCCACCACATGGGGACCGAGGACGGAATGGGCCGGGGCCTGAAGGCCGTCCAACGGTCAGTGGGGCACTGACCGTTTGCACGTAGTGCCCTGCCCCGGCCGGAGCGCCCCCGGGTGGTCGCACGGGGCCTGCCAAGCACTCGTGCTCTCTGCGTCGTGCGTCGCCGATTCGTCTTCGGCCAGGCTTCTGTCGCTGCTCCAGGGCGGTGTCTCATGTCAGTTGTCATTTACGTGGGCCGTCGAGCGGGCAACCAGGTGTCGATGACGGCCGCCAGTTCGTCGCGGTCGGTGAAGACGTGGCCGTTCATGCCCACGGCCTGCGCGGCGCGTACGTTCTCCTCGCGGTCGTCGACGAAGAGGAAGTCGGCCGGGGCGGCCCGCATGGCGATGACGCAGTGAAGGAAGGCCGCCGGGGCCGGCTTGGCCGCCTTGATCTTTCCGGAGAAGGCAACGTGGTCCAGCGTGTGCAGCCAGGGCTGCGCGGCGAGGAAGGCGTCCGCGTGGTCTGCGGGGATGTTGGACAGCAGGGCGACCTCGGTGACAGCGCGGAGGGGCTGACGGAGGGACTGGACGTAGGCGACCATCCGGTTGTCGACGCGCGACCAGCTGTCGATGTCGGCGAGGCGCAACTCCTCGATCGTGTCGGCCTCGACGTCGAGGCCGACGTCGACGGACAGCGATCGCAGTACGGCGGTCCAGTACTCGGGCGCGGACTGCCGGCCGGCGTCGTAGGGCGGGCGGCAGGCCCAGTAGGCCGTGGTGAAGGCGTCGGTGGGTGCGTGACAGCGGGCGGCCATCTTTGCCAAGGCGCCCGGGCGTTGGTGGCGGGCGATGACCCCGAAGAGGTCGAACAGCACGATGTGTCGGTCGGTGGGCATGGTGAGGGTTCCTCCGGGTTCTGACGGCCGGGGCGAGAGGAAGAGCCTGTGCGGCACGGAGTGAGCCGTGCCGCACAGGCGGTCAGCGGCTGCCGTGTGCCAGCTCGCGCGTGCGGCGGGCGCGGCGTGTGCGGCGCGTTCGGTCGGAGTCGGTGCGCAGGACCCCGGCGGCCACGGCGGTGATCGCACACAGCAGGATCAGCAGTACGAAGGTGTGGTTCAGGGCGGTGAAGTGGGTCAGCCAGCCGATGACGGCGGGGCCGGCGAGCATGCCGACGTAGCCGAGCCCGGCGACGCGGGAGACATTGGCCCCCGCGGCGGCGGGGTCTGCGTGCCCGGCCGCGCTGAACAACTGCGGGACACAGCCGGACAGCCCCAGACCGAACAGCGCCCACCCCGCGAACGCGGCCCACATCCACGGCGAGACGGTCACGATCGCGATGCCGACGGCAGCCGTCGCCGCGCCGTACCTCAGGATCGCCATGGACCCGAACCGGGCGACGAGGCGGTCGGCGAGCAGCCTGCCGATGGTCATGGTCGCCGCGAAGGTGCCGTACGCGAAGGCTGCGGTGCTCGCGGGTGCGCCGAGGACGTCCTTCAGGTGCAGCGCGCTCCAGTCGTTGGCGGCTCCCTCGCACAGCATGACCATCAGGGCCAGGGCGGCGAGGATCCAGATGCGCCGGCTGGTGCCGCGGCGCGCGGGGGCCGACGCCTGCCCGGCCTTCCCCGTCTTCCCCGTTGAGGCCGCCTCCCTTGCGGAGGAGGCGGCCTCAACGGGGGGCGTCGCAACGGCGGATGCGGCAACGGTCGGCGCGGCCGGCAGCAGGGCGCGTGCCGACACCAGGGCGATCACGATGCCCAGGGCGCCCATGGCGGCCATGCCCACGGCAGGGCTCTGGCCGGCGCTCGCCGTGGCCGCTCCGACGAGCGCGGCGAGGACACCGCCGACCGAGAACGTGGCGTGGAAGGCAGACATGACGGGCCGCCCGTACGCCTTCTCCACGTGCACGGCGTGGGCGTTCATGCTCACGTCCAGGCAGCCGTTGCAGAACCCGAAGACCATCAGGGCACCTGCGAGCGTCCACGGGTCGTGGGGAAGGCCGGGCAGCACCAGGGCCGCGCTGCACAGCACGCCGGTCGCGGGGACGACGACGCGCGCCCCGAGGGAGTCGGTCAGCCGCCCGGCCACCTGCATACCGACGAAGGCCCCCAGCCCCAGCAGCACCAGCAGCCCTCCGAGCGTCGCGTGACTGATGCCCACGCGCTCCTCGATGGCGGGGATGTTCACCACCCAGGTGCCCATCAGAGTGCCGCAGAGACTGAAGTAGACAAAGGTCGCTACGCGGGCGGCTCGAAGCGGTGCATTCATGAAACCAACCGTAACGAACACCCAGCGCGATTGAATACTGTCACTTCGCACACATTGAATGTTCGTTTCGGGTGGTGTTCAATCGCGCCATGAGCAGCACAGACCGGCACGGGATGATCGCGCAGGCCGTCAGGGAGTCGGGAAGGATCACGGTCCAGGAACTCGCCGACCTGACCGGCACCTCCGAGATGACCATCCGGCGAGACCTCGACACGCTTGCCGCGCAAGGAGTCCTGGAGCGCGTCCGTGGCGGCGCGCGCACCCTGCTGCTCAGAGGCCAGGAGCCGCCTTTCGCGCTACGTGCCCACGAGGGCCTCGATGCCAAGCGCCGCATCGCGGCCGAGGTGTCCTCACTCATCGCCGACGGCGAGACCGTCCTCCTCGACAGCGGCACCACCTGCCTGGAGATCGCCCACCTGCTGCGCCGGCGCCCGGTCACGGTGATGCCCCTGTCCTTGCAGGCCATCCACGTACTGGGCGAGGTCCCGAGCACGGCCACACTCATGGTCCCCGGCGGACAGCCGCGCGCCGCGGAGGGAGCCCTCACCGGCCCCCTCACCCTCGCGTCGCTATCGGCACTGCGCTTCGACACGGCCGTCATGGGTTGCTGCGGCCTGAGCGCGGCCGACGGCCTGACCGCCTACGACCTCGACGACGCGGCCGTGAAGAAGGCCGCCATCGCCTCCACCCGCCGCATCATCGTCGCCGCCGACGCCACGAAGCTCGGCCACACCGCCTACGCCCACGTCGGCCCCGCCACCCTCCTGCACACCCTCGTCACCGACACCACGGCACCGGCCGACGAGATCACCGCCCTCGAAGCGACCGGCATCGTCGTCAAGACCGTCTGACGCCGTCTGGCAGGACGTAACCGGCACCTCGACGCCTACCGCGAACCGGACCGCGAACCGGACCGCGAAGCGAGGGAGTTCAGTCGCTGCCGCTGCCGCTGCTGCGTGTGCTGGAGGGCTGGAGGAGCTGGTCGACGGGTGCGTAGTCGTCGGTGAGCAGTTGGGCATCGCCGATCCAGGAGGCGAGGTCGTCGCCGGTGGAGGTCTTCCAGCCGGTCCGCCGGGAGTTCAGCGCTTCCTGGGCCGCGCGCAGGTCGACCGGCCGGTCGGAGGCGAGCACCACCAGATTGCCGCCCTCGGCGGTGGTGGTCGGGGCGAGGCCGATATCGGCGGGTTCGCCGACGACGGCCACATGCTCGAAGGTCTCGCTGAGGGTGGCCACTTCGGCACGTGCGAAGTCCATACCGCCGTGGTCGATGAGGTTGGCGACGTACAGACCGTCCTCGTCGAGCACCCGCCGTACGTCCGTCATCGCCTCCACCGTGGTGAGGTGCCACGGCACGCTGACGCCCCCGAACGCGTCGCCGACGACGAGGTCACGACTGCCGGCGTCGAGCCGCCGCAGACCGAGCCTGCCGTCCTCGGCGCGTACGTCGATACCGGCGCCCGGTCCCAGACCGAGTTGCTCGCGATTGATGCGTACGACCCCGCTGTCGATCTCGGACACAAGGCTGCGCGTCCCGGGCCGGGTGGCAGCGAGGTAACGGGGAAAGGTGAGCCCGCCGCCGCCCAGGTGATGGGCGACCAGTGGCTCACCTTCGGGAAAGGCGGCATCGACCACCGACGCGAGGGCGCGCACGTACGCGAACTCCAGGAAGGTCGGGTCGTCGATGTCGACGTACGAATGCCGCAGGCCGTCGAGGACGAGCGTGCGACCGCTGTCCCGGTCGGGGTCCGCGACGACCCGGGCGCAGTGGTACTTGGTCTCCGTGTCGCAGGCACCGGGCGCGACCGTGGTGGCGAGGCCGCCGGCGACGACCACGAGGGTGAGGGCCGGGGTGCCGCTCCACCCGCGCGTCCGCCACTCGACCAGCGCCGCGCCGGCCACCAGCAGGGTGCCGAGGCCGATCAGGATGCCGCTGACCGACAACCGCGACACGAGGACGAAGCCGGTGAGGACGGTGCCGAAGATGGCGCCGACGGTGCCGACTCCGGACAGCCGGCCGACCACCGTTCCGGTCTCGGCGAGGCTGGTGAGACGTAACTTCGTCACGATCGGCGTCACCGCGGAGAGCAGCGCGCCCGGCACGAGTATGGTCAGCGCCGCGATCAGCAGGAGCAGTGCCGGTGCCCACTCCGCGGAGGTGCGCAGCACGGCGGGGGTGAGTGCGACGACCGCTCCGGACACCCCGAGCGAGGGGCCTATGAGCCGGCGCGGATCGACCTGGTCGGCGATGAGCCCACCCAGCCACGAGCCGAGGGCGATCGCGGTGAGGGCGATGCCGATCACCATCGTGCTGGTCTCAAGGGTGAGGCCGAGGTAGGGAGCCAGCAGCCGCAGAGCGACGATCTCCACCACCAGAACCGCGGCCGAGGACCCGAACACAAGCGCGGCAGCGGCACGGGGACCCAGACCCTGACTACGAGACGGGCCCTCGGCGACAGACGAGGACGACGATCCGGTCACGGACGACATCCTCGCACGCGACCCGTCGACCGAACGGCATGGTGGAACGGCAGACAGCCGGCTCTCCCGTCGAGCGTGGCCGTTGAGTCCTGGCGAGGTCCTTCGGCTGTGGGCTAGCCGGATCCCCCACTCGTGATCTCGCCGGACCCTCCACTCGTGATCTCGCTGGATCCCCCACTCGCGATCTCACCGGATCCCCGCTCGATCAGCCGGGTAGCAATGGTGACGGTGCGGGTGGGTGACTGGTCGCCGTCCAGTCTGTGGAAGAGCATCTCGGCGGCTGTCCTGCCCAACTGCTCGACGTCCTGGGCGATGACGGAGATCCCCGGGCTGAGGAGGTCGGCCAGGGGGAAGTCGTCGAAGCCCAGGTGGGCGACGGTGTCCTGCAGGCCGAGTGCGCGCAGCGCCCGTACGGCCCCGATGGTGACGAAGTTCTGGCTGGTGAACAGCGCGGTGGGCGGGTTCGGCAGCGCCAGCAGACGCTCGGTCGCCGCGATGGCGGATTCCTCGCTGGCCCCGGTGTGCCGGACGATCTCGTCGTCGTACTCGATGTGCGCGACTTCCAGGGCGTGCCGGTAACCGTCGAAGCGCTGGGCGGCGGTGGGGATGGTCGCCCGGTCGCCGAGGTAGGCGATGCGGCGGTGGCCGGCCTTCAGCAGGTGGTTGACGGCGGTGAGGGCACCCCGCCGGTTGTCGGAGACGACGGTGTCCGCGTCGAGCAGGCTGGGCTCGCGGTCGACGAAGACCATGCAGGTGCCCGACCGCTGCTCGCTGATCAGATAGCTGTGGTCGCGGCCGGCCGGCACGATCACCAGGCCGT
Organism: Streptomyces phaeochromogenes; assembly: GCF_001418655.1. GTDB lineage: Bacteria > Actinomycetota > Actinomycetes > Streptomycetales > Streptomycetaceae > Streptomyces > Streptomyces phaeochromogenes. The sequence goes on from NZ_LIQZ01000217.1 coordinate 17,264, forward strand.
CGACCCGCCGGTCGATGAGAGCCCGGGCCAACTCCCGTTCCCGGGCCGGGTCCTCGTCGAGGCTTCCGACCAGTACGAGCACTCCGCGCTCGCGTGCCACGTTCTCGACGGTGCGGGTCAGGGCCGCCGAGAAGGGGTTCGCCGAGTCCTCGACGAGCATCCCGATCGTGGCCGTCCGGCCGTCCCCGCGGCGCAGGCTGCTGGCGGTCAGGTTGGGCCGGTAGCCCAGTTTGTCGGCCGCGTCACGCACCCGGGCGGCGATGGCCGGATCGACGGTGGGCACCTCGTTGACCACGCGCGAGACCGTCTTGATGGCGACGCCGGCCAGTGCCGCCACCTCGCGCATGGTGGGGCGGTTACGGGGGGACCGGGGCGGCGGCTCGCCCAGAGTCATCGTTGTCTCCAGCTGATTGCGCGTTACCTACTCGTTGCCCACGCATGTTTACCAGTGTCTTGACGCACTCGTCCATACGGGCCCAGTATCCCGTCGAGTCAACGTTGTCTCAGCGTCGACCAAGGGACGGCTCGAAAGGGATCACGTCATGAACCTCTCCTCCAGCCAGGCGTCGGGCCTTCACAGTCGGCGCACCCGGGCGGCAGCGATCGCCATCTCCGTGTGCCTCGGCGCCACCCTCGTGGCCTGCGGTTCCTCCGACTCGGGCTCCTCGTCGTCCGGCAGCGAGAAGGTGGGTGTGTCGCTGATCCTGAAGACACTGAGCAACCCGTACTTCGTGAGCATGGAGAAGGACGCCAAGACGCAGGCCGCCAAGGACAAGGTGAGCCTCACCGTGGCGGCGGGCACGTCGGACGGCGACACCCAGACCCAGATCACCGCCATCGACAACGCCGTCTCGCGCGGCGACAAGGGCATCCTGATCACCACCAACGGCGACGCGGTGAACACCGCGCTGAAGCGCGCCAAGCAGGCCGGCCTCTTCGTGATCGCCCTGGACACCGCGCCCAACCCCGCGAGCGTCGCGGACATCACCTACGCCACCGACAACGAGCAGGCGGGCAGGCTCGACGGCGAGTACGCGGCGGCGGCCCTGGACGGCAAGCCCGCGGTCATCGCCATGCTCGACCTGTTCAACAACCAGGTCGTCTCCGTGGACATCGACCGCGACCACGGCTTCCTGGAGGGCATGGGCATCGACCCGGGCAGCAAGACCGAGAACGGCAAGGAGGCCAAGTCCGGGAAGTACACCGGCGGCAAGGGCGGTACGTACACGATCGCCTGCCACCAGCCGACCCAGGGTGCCATCGACGGCGGACGCACCGCGATGGAGAACTGTCTGTCGGCCAACCCGGACATCAACGTGGTCTACGCCATCAACGAGCCGGCGGGCGAGGGCGCGTACAACGCGCTGAAGGCGGCGGGCAAGGAGAAGGGCGTCGCGATCTACGCGATCGACGGCAGTTGCTCGGGCCTGAAGAACGTCACCAGCGGGAAGTTCGCCGCCGACGCCGTGCAGTACCCGGGCAAGATGGCGGCGCTCGGCGTCAGCTCCATCGCGAAGCTGGCCCGCGGCGGCAGCAAGCCCAGCGTGACCAACGGGAAGTCGTTCTACGACACCGGCACCGCGCTGGTCGCCGCCAAGTCCATCGGGGGTCTGAAGGTCCAGTCCCCGTCGCAGGCCGCTTCCGCCTGCTGGGGCAGCTGACCCGGTCGGCCGGGTGGGCCGCCGGTCCGGCACCGGCGGCCCACCCGCACCGCACGAGCCCGTGAGTTCGTGAGCCCGTGAGTCCGCACGAAGGCCCGCACGAAGGCCCGGACGTACGCCCGTACCAAGGCCCGTACCAAGGTCCGCACGAGGGAAAGAACCGGAAGGACCCCCTGTGACCACCCACGTGGACAGTCAGGCAACACCGGCACCGGCGGAGGAGTTCCTCAACCGGCCCGCCACACCGGCCCAGCGCATCCACTCGGTGCTGCACCGTCAGCCGGCACTCAGCCCGGCGATCGTGCTGGTGCTCGCCGCCATCGTGTTCTCCCTGGTCAACGACCGCTTCTACGCGTTGCAGAACCTGTCCCTGGTCGCGCAGCAGACGGCCGTCATCGGCTCGCTGGCCGTCGGCCAGACCGTCATCATCCTCACGGCCGGCATCGACCTGTCCATCGGCGCGGTCATGGTGCTCGCCTCGCTGCTGATGTCGAAGCTCGTCGCGGACAACGGTCTGCCGGGCGTGGTGGCCCTGCTCGCGGGAGCGGCCGTCGCCATCGCCGCACAGGCCGTCAACGGGCTGCTGGTGACCAGGATCAAGCTGCCGCCGTTCATCGTCACGCTCGGCACCCTCAGCATCTTCACCGCGATCACGCTCATTTACGCCAAGGGGCAGACCATCGCCCTGCAGCCGGACAACATCCTCATGTGGAGCGGCGAGACCGTCTCCATCGGGCAGTTGAACCTGACCAACGGCGTCCTGCTCATGATCGCCCTGTACGTGGTGATCGGCTACGCGCTGCGCTACACCGCCTGGGGCCGTCACCTGTACGCCGTCGGCGACGACATCGAGGCCTCCCGCCTGGCCGGCATCTCCGTCAACCGGGTGCTGCTCAGCGCCTACCTGGTCGGCGGGTTCGCCATCGCGGTGGGCGCCTGGATCCTGGTCGGCCGGGTCGGCGGCGGCGACCCCAACAGCGGCCTCAACGCCAACCTGCAGTCCATAACCGCCGTCGTCATCGGCGGCACCAGCCTGTTCGGCGGACGCGGCGTGGTGCTCGGCTCGCTGATCGGCGCGCTCATCGTCCAGGTCTTCGTCAACGGTCTGGCACTGGCCGGGATCGACCCCAACTACCAAGTCCTCGCAGTCGGCGTCCTGGTGATCGCCGCTGTCTCCGTCGACCAGTGGATCCGGAGCGTGAAGTCGTGACGACCGCCCCCGCGCCCGCCCCCAAG